>JAUXUL010000011.1 GCA_030680795.1 Anaerolineales bacterium
CTGACTTCCAATCAGTTTCCAAGAAAGAGATTGAACAGGCTATGGCAAGGCTGAATTTCAGACCACGAAAAACCCTTCGTTTCAAAACACCCTTTGAGGTGTTCTGTCATTCATCTGTTGCACTTACCAGTTGAATTCACAAATATAAATAATGTCGCTGCGAGGCGCTTTTGTTCTTAGCCGAAGCAGTCTCCTAATAACAGGGGATTGCTTCGGCTGGAAGAGCAAGTGCCCTTTTTGCAACGACATTAATGAGAATTGCTGGTGTAAAGTGTAAAGACTTCGGAAATCTGTCTTGATGCGCCTAAAACGGGAGTCTTCTTAAATATTTCCGAAGTCTGAGGTTGCTTGATAGGTTCTTCTATTCATAACGTTTTGTATTCAAATGTGTAATTGCTATAGCGAGCGCATCGGCGGCGTCGTCGGGTCTTGGGATTTTTTCCAGTTGCAGCAATGTGCGCACCATGTCCTGTACTTGGCGTTTGTCTGCTCCGCCGTAGCCGGCGACAGCTTGCTTGACTTCGTTGGGGGTGTATTCAAAATGCTCGATGCCTGCTTTTTGCAAACAGAGCATGATCACGCCGCGTGCTTGTCCCACTGCGAGGGCAGTTTTGACATTGCTTTGAAAGAATAATTTTTCAACTGCGGCGGTATCGGGTTTGTGTTTTTTCAACAGGGCGTTGAGTTGGTCGAATACCATTTCGAGGCGCGCAGCTGGCGCCGAGTCTTTTGAGGTGGAGATAATGCCAAAGGAAACAGCGACCAGTTCCCCGTCTGGCAGGAGGCGCACGAGTCCGTATCCAGTGGTGGCAGTGCCGGGGTCAATTCCGAGGGCGAGGGTCATTTAAATTTGTAGGGACACAGCGCCGCTGTGTCCCTACATGAATGATTATGTTTACGCAGCTTCGAGAGCAGCCAGCGCTTCGTCTGAAACGTTGACGTTGTGGAATACATCCGCCACGTCGTCGAGTTCTTCGATGGCTTCGACCATTCTCATGAATTTCAAAGTTGATTCCAGATCAAGTTCGATTTCTTGTTTGGGAACCATGCGCAAGCCGGCTTCCTGCGGATGAACATGCACCTGATGCAGAGAGTCGGCGATGGTTTTGAATAATTCAATGGGGCCATAAATTTCAATTGTATCGCCGCCGTCCACTACGTCGTCTGCGCCGGCAACAATGCCGAATTCGAATGCTTTATCAAAAGAAAATTCGCTGGATGGAAAAGCAAAATAAGATTTGCGATCAAACTGCCAGGCGACTGCGCCCGGCTCTGCCATGTTTCCGCCAAATTTGGTGAAGGCATGACGCATATCCGGCACAGTGCGGTTGCGGTTATCGGTGACGCAAGTGACCATGAGCGCCGAACCGTGCGGACCGTAGCCTTCGAAGGTGATTTCTTCAAATACCGTTCCGTCTTTATCTTCTCCCGCGCCGCGTTTGATGGCACGCTCGATATTATCCTTGGGCATGTTTTCTGCGCGGGCTTTATCTATTGCGAGACGCAACCGGAAATTGGAATCAATATCGCTTCCGCCTTCGCGGGCAGCGATCACGATTTCACGGGCGAGCCGTGTGAAAATGGCGCCGCGTTTTGCATCAGCAACGCCTTTCTTGCGTTTAATGGTGGACCACTTTGAATGTCCAGACATGACTTTCTCCTTCAAAATAACCACGTTTGTGGGGAATTACGCAATAACGACGAAATTATACCATTTGCCTTTTGCTGGCGAGGTTATTTTTTTGATGTGAAAAAATGCGACAGCAAGCCGTCGCATTTTAGAGACTACATTGATTTCGCGCGTTCAGCCATTTGGCGGCGCAGATCTTGTGTGTCTTTATCAATGGTGAAGATCGCGCCGAGATAGAAGAAGAAACATAATATCCAGGCTGTGGTGCATATGAGCAGAATGGCGGTCTTGAGATCAAAGGCATCTGCGATGATACCGGTGAGGAAGGGAGCGAATGCCGCGCCGGCATTTTCAATGAAGTATTCCGAGGCTTGCGCCGTTGAGCGGACTTCCGGTGCGGTAATGTCATAAACGGTGGCGATGACGTTCGCAGAGGAAAGCGGCATGAAGATGGCGGTCAGGCTCATAAAGGTGAAGAATTGATTCCTGGCTTCGATGGGCGTGGTGATGGCTAGATACATGAAAAGCGCGCCCATCAAAACGCCGATGCTTGAAACAATGATGCGTCCTTTGTTTGTATATTTGAAAGCGAAATCACCAAGCGCGCCGCCGACGAAGTATCCGCTGGCGAGGATCAGGATGACGGGCGCCATGGTGAACAGAATGCCATTCGCGTCATAGCCGCGTTCTCTTTCAAGATAGGCGAAGAAGAAGAAAGTGATCACATTCCACGGGAAGACTCCCGCAAAACCTTGCAGGAAAATAAACCACATGGTTTTCTTCTTGAAGATTTCCCTGGCTTCCTTCCATGAGAATTTGAAGGTCTGCATTTCAGGCATGTTCTCAAATTCTGGTTCGGCCTGGCCGCGCGGCATTTCCCTCACACCGAAGTAGATCAATAAGGCAATCACCAATCCTAGCGAACCGGTAATGTAAAACACAGAACGCCAGCCGCCAATGGCAGGCGCAACAATTAATGCCAGGATCATGCCGACCAAATAACCGAGAGGCTGGGCGAGTTGTAAAATGCCGTAAATTTTTCCGCGCAAGCGGGGACCAAAATAATCGGCAATCAAAGTGTACAAGCCGGGATACGAAGAGTCGTCAATGCCGGTGGATGCGCGCGTGGTTAAAAATCCGCCATACGTGCGCACAATGGCATTCAACCATGTGGTGGCGCCCCAAATCAATGATGCAAGTGAAAGTAATTTTGTGCGCGAGAAACGGTCATATAAATATCCCCAGATCGGGTAAAGCACGGTGGCAACGATCAGCGCGCCTGAATTGATCAATCCCCATTGTTTGTTGTTAAGTTGAAAATCTTCGCTGATCTGCACTTGCAGCGAACCGATCATCAATTTATCGGTCTGGTGCAAAAGCATGAAGAAGAAAAATACGACAACGACGAACCAGCGATAACGTGAATGTTCCTTGGACATGATGACCTCGCGAAGACGGGATGGAAAAGTTTATAACAAAAGGAAGTTGAAGTCAATCAAAACACAACAGTCTCCCGTTTGGGAGACTGTTGTGAATATTGAAGCAAGTTATCGGTTCAAGACGAACAATACGCCTGCGATCAAGGCGCACACCCCTGCAATGACGCCGGCAAGCGGGAAGTTAACCCCCAGTGCCATTAAGCCGGTAATAATGAGATAGATGCCAAGTAAAAGCCATTTTAAGTTTTTCATTTTGTCTCCTTTATTATTAAGAACCCGAAAGTTGCTTTTCGTTGCGAATTTAGTTCTCTTCCGAGATGATTTCCTGCGCAAGTTTTTTTAATTCACCAGCATTCGTCACTTTTGCCGCATCAAAATATTGCTCCAGCAAATCCAGGGGACTCAAACTGCTCACCAGCTGTCCCTCAGGGATGCGCACCCGCGATTCACTTTGCGGTTTTTTCACGAGATGAAATTCGAACGTGCCTTCAGTGTATTTTCGCAACGCCGATTCATCAATCAACGAATCCCACTCCCTTGGATATTCGACAACGAGCCGCAGGATCGCCTCAGACATTTCCTTCGGTTTAGGCAATGCGTCTTTAAGGAACTCGATTACGTTCTCGCTGGATTTTAGGATTGCTCGGCGGTCGATGAACTTTCTCACCCCTTTGAGTTCTCTCCATTCAAATTTGGTGTCTTCTCCTTTTTCAACATTCGCAATGACAAAGAATCTGTCTTCCTTTACTTCACCAAAATCCACGCGCTCGATGGAGCCAGGGTAAATGACAGGCGGCTGATAGCCTTCATTTACATCCTGCGGTTTGTGAATATGTCCCATGGCCACATAACTAAATTTTTGATTCCTTACCAAACTGCCAGAAAGCACCAGGTCATTGCCAAGCATCACAAGCCGTTCACCGCCAAATTTCGCGCCTTCGATGGACGCGTGCGCAGTGAGGATGATCGGCAGGGACGGGTCGCATTTTTCGATCCAGTCTGTAATCCGCCGTCCCATATTTTCTTCGATGCGTGAAAAAGCCTGCGTGGAATCCGTTTCGCCAGTTTCCGCCATCAAACCAGAGCGCGAGATCCACGGCATGGCGATGACCTGCACGGGCAAATCCCACAGGCCTTCAGATTTCAACAGGCAGGGAGCATCCAGCACTTTCACAAACGGCACTTGCAAGGTCTTGAATTCCTGCAAGGCATGCGCGCGCCCTGTCGCAGGGGAAATGTCATGATTGCCGATCAACAACAATGTGGGAATTTTTGCCTGTGACAAACGCATAATGCGTTTGTCCCACTCGCGTTGAAAGGTCGGTGCGGGTGAACGATCTTTATACGCGTCACCCGCAAAGATGACCATATCCACTTTTTCGGAGAAGGCAGTATCCACGATGGTATCTAATGATTTGAGAAAATCAAGCACGCGGACAGGCAAACCCGTTTCAGGGTCGTGGCGGCCATAATTGGCCATGTCAATATGTGCGTCGGCGAAGTGTAATAGCTTCATAGTTAAGTAGTTGGATGGTTAGGTAGTTAGTTGGGCGGTTTGGATTTTCGTAAGTATCCTATCATGCCATTGATTAGACGTTTGGTTTCGGTTGCGAGGTTGTAGGCTGTTGTGAGTTCATCCTGGGTTATATAATTGCGGTCAAGCGCAAGATACAACTCGGATTGTACCTCGATGGCAGAACGCCTTGAGATTTTAAGGAAGCGAATGAATTCAGGATTTGTCCCAGCGTCAAAACCTTCGGCTATGTTGTGCCAGCCCGAAAGCGGCGCACTGAGCCCTGTTGAAGTGGCTTCCCTGTACTATTCAGGTTAACCGAAGTTGCCTAACAGAAAGACCAGCGGCGTGTAAGAAACCAAGGAGCAAGTCTAGTCGACGGCTTTGCTCGCTTAAGCATGGAACGAATTTCCTCTTTAGTGCCCGGGCGAGCATTTCTGAGATGTTGTTTGACATTTCCATGACAATACTCTTCTATTAAACTTGAATTAATAAGACACTTTTTCATTCATACCTAAATCTCATTACACCTACAGCAAAGAAAACTCCCGCAAACCCAAGCAGTGCTCCTGCTTCGGGGAGAATATCCATCAGCCCTCTCCTGCGTATGTACTATCTATGATATTTCCTCAATAAGTCCTTAACTTCTTTATGCGGCAAAGCTTTGATATCCAATCCATTAAACCCGGTCATGTCCTCTGCCGCAACCATGGAATTGATGATCGCTTCTTCTGTCGCGTAAGCAGTCGCAGATAACAGCGGGTCAATGGAATTGTTGGATAATACTTGAATATTTGATAATCCTTTTTTATCTCCATGTGCCGCATTGGGATTGGCCGTTGAGAACGCAAGGAAAATATCCCCGGAGCCATTGCCTCCCAGACTGCCTGTGCGCGCCATGCCGATGGCTGCGCGTTTTGCCAGTCGCTTGAGTTGATGGGGGAGCAGGGGTGCGTCCGTCCCAATGAAGACGATCAATGAGCCATCATCCTGTTTGAATGGATTTTCGCCATGTGTGAAAGGTGCGTTGTTCAATAAATGTCCTCCCACGGGCACGCCCGCGATCATCAGGTGATATCTTCTACCAAAGTTTGATTGAACTAAAACACCGACTGTCCAATCGCCAAGTTTTTCGGGAAGTTTACGCGAAGAAGTGCCTGTTCCACCTTTGAATTCATAACAGATCATTCCTGTCCCGCCCCCGACGTTCCCTTCCTCAATCACGCCCGACTTGGCAGAATTTAATGCAGTCATCACGTGCTGTTCTTTTACATGAAAACCATTCATGTTATTGAGCCAGCCATCCGCAGTTTCTGCAACCACCGGGCAGGACCATTTTTGATACATGGCATCATTCTTCACCTGCCAGGCAATTACGGCATCGCGCACAATGCCTACGCTGTGTGTGTTCGTGATTCCAAGCGGACCTTCGAGCAAACCGCCTTCTTCCACCCATGCCGCGCCTGTCATCTCGCCGTTGCCGTTGAATGAATGCACGCCCGCGTAAACAGGTGTGTGATCCTTGCTTCCACGCGGATGAATCATGGTCACTCCCGTTCGCGCTGAGTGGCCTTCGATAATGGTGGCATATCCAACGCTTACGCCTGAAACGTCCGTGATCGCGTTGAATGTCCCGGTGCTGCCCTCAAATGGTATCCCCAGATCACGTGCGCGTGTTTTCATCATAAAATATCCTTTGCAATTTTTACAAGTTGAATAACGATGCTGTTAATCACTTCATCGGGCACGCCGTCCATGGCCTGTGATTGGACACGTGTATCAATTTCATCGTTGACATAATCCACGACGATGAATTCATCAGCCAGAGCAATTTCTGTTGAAAACCAATCCAGCTTGCAGATGGAGACGATGCGCTTCGTGACATCCCTCAACCCCCCGAGGCGATACTGGGACTCATCCTGCGCTGTGACAGTTGCATAAATGTGCGTGTCCATATCCCACCAGCAGGGATAGGTTTCGCCATTGGCATAAAAGACTCGAAACCATGAAGGGCTTTCTTGTATTATCTGCGGCGTGACGTGTGCCTGAATTAAATACTTCTGCTCGGGGAATTCCATCCTCGCCTGTAAAATTTCATCCACTGAAGATGCGCCAATAATTACGCCTTCACCGCCTCCCCCATTCGACGGCTTGATCACAAAATTATCACCAAGCGGAGTTAAATCAATTTGTGGAATGACGGGCTGCTCAAGAAAAGGTGCAAGCAAAATTGTATAAGGCGTGTGCAATCCGCTGTTGATTAACTCAAGGTGCATGGTGGCTTTGTCTTCAGACCACGCAGAAACCTCGGCGGGATTAATGCGGCGTGCGCCATATTCATGTGCCCAACGCGGGATCGGATCGAAAGTTGTCTCACCCTGTCCCCGGTCGAGCAGGGTTCTGAAGGTTGTGACTCCTTTGTAAAGGGCGGTGATGGATGCGAGTAAATTATCTGGCTTGATCTGCCAAAGTGAAATGCCTTTATCAATACAAGCACGCTCGACCATTCCTGCAAAGGTATCATCATATTCCCAGTACCAGGGAAGGCATAAGTCGTATTGCATATGCAAATTATAAGGTAGGAATTAGTGATTAGGCATTTGGGATCTTATGGTTTAAACCTCCGGCTTTCAACTTTGAACTTTCAACCTTCAAACCATCGACCTGCTTTTTCACTGGTAAAATGGACGCACAAATTTTAGAAAAGGATAAAAAATGAGCAAAAATACAGTGCAGGATGGCCTGGTCGTTTCGATGGATTACAGATTAACTGTGGATGGTGAAGTGCTTGATTCTTCCGACGACGAGGGTCCCTTGCAATTCCTAGCAGGGTATGACAACATTGTCCCCGGGCTTGAACGCGAGATGATCGGCATGAAGATCGGCGAGAAGAAGGAGGTGGTGGTCAAGCCCGAGGAGGGTTACGGCGAATTCGACGAGGAAGCCTTCATGGATGTGCCGCGCACTGAATTCCCGGAAGATTTGAAACTGGAGGAAGGCATGGAATTACACCTCACCAATGAAGATGATCAACCTCAAGCCGCCTATGTGACAAGTTTTGACGATCAAACTGTCCAGCTTGATTTCAATCATCCGCTTGCAGGCGCGGAGTTGCACTTCAATGTGACAGTGGTGGCGTTACGTGAGCCGACCAAAGAGGAACTCGATCATGGTCACGTGCACGAAGAAGGACATCATCACTAATTCAATAGACATCTTGCGAAGCACCCTGCGGGCGGCGGCTCTTTGCGAGTAAATCTTGCGCCGAGGCTTGTACTGAGCTGGTAGGTTGAATTGTTAGATTGACGGTTCGTCTCTCGCTCACCGTGTCGAAATCCTGTCGAAGTGACGGCGCAAGGAGCAATGACTTGTTGAGTCTCCTCTGGGCGCATGAGGCTGTGCGTTGGGCGTTCGCAGAATTGCCAAGCCATGTGGCTGTGGTGATGGGGGATTGGCGGAGATTTGGGGAATTGCCGATGCTGGAATGGGGATTTGTAGTAACGGTCCGACAGTAACCGAATTGTTGTAACATGGTTCAATGCTGACTGCAATATCGCTGTATTTTCTCTGCCTGCTTTGCCCAGTGCCGTGTCCTAGCGTCATCATGCAGAATAGCGATCAGTCTGTAGATTTCAGGGATGTCTTCTTGTGCTTCCTGACATTGTCTGAGATGTGCCAACGCTATGACCCGGTATACCAACACGTCAATACGCGAGTGCAAATGAATATCTTTTGCGTCATTGATGGTGGAACGGGCAACTTCAAAGGGCTGCAAAATCCAATCGGACACCGGACGAATGTTAATCCCCAGCCAGCCAAACAGCTTATAACGTAGTCTTCCTGAGTAAAGATGAAGTAGAGACTTGTGTAACGCAACAGATTCTTTGTCAGTAGTCTCTCTTTGGAGAGTATCGATATCCTGCCGATATCTGCGAAAGAGTCCGGGGACTTTCAGCAATAGCCAGGGCCGCGACTTCAAAGTGATAATAGTCATTGAGAGCAGACCAAAATCGTTGTTTAGTTGCAACCATAGATCAGGTTTTTCTTTTAGAATTTTGCGAGCTTGTTCCAGTGATTTTCTGGCTCGACCGGTTTCTCTGCCTGTTATCTGCTGTTGCAAGAGAGCTATTTCTTGTAAAGCCGCGTTGCGTTCACCTGGCGTCTCGGCCAGTTCCAGAGCCGTTTTGATTACCTTTTCGGACTCCCCATACTTACCAGCACGCCGAAGCGTGATTCCGACCATTCTGACCAAGCCCGATTTCGTGCAATTACTGATCGACTCGGTAAAGTCAAAAGACTCGGCTTGACGTTCTGGATTAGGCATTGACTGAATTCCAGCCCAATGTAGGAATCCCCCAAAGCCCCGATCTGCATCCGTCAGGATAGGATGATCACTGGCGTATGGCTTTACAAAATCCGAGCAACCTTCGATGGCAGTCTGTAATGATGTAGAACCTGGAGGACACTCTTCAAAATGGATCCAAAAAGTTGGCAGCGAAGTGTCCCTTTTATCTACTAGCGCATGTAACAATGGCGGAATATCCGGGTCCACACCCTGCCATCCGACAAAACATAAAGGTCTTGTGCGGATGATCTCTTCCAGCAATTGAGCCCTGTTCCCTGTCAATTGGGTTCCCACATGTTCAAGTGCGCCCAGACAGCTATCAGGATCGTCCAACGAGCCGTGTATCTTGAACAGACAGCCTCCCTGACGCAGGTCTTCCTGCCATCCCAAAAAGGAGTTGGTGCCTTCTTCGCGATACCTGCTTTGAATGGACTTACCTGTTTTCGCCCACTCGCTTTCTATCAAGCGATCATAGTTGGTCGTTATGACCGTGCCACCAGTAGACAACCAATGGGCAATAAAACTATGAACACGGTTTGGAGTACATATCTTTTCAAGGTCGGCAAAAGACTCATAGAGAAGAACCGTTGCCTGCCTGCAAATTTGCCAGAAGTCGTTCAGGGTGATTTCAAAACCAATGTGGGAACTGATTTCTTTTAGAGTGGCTTGTAAGGTGTCGCGCTGAAGGTCGAATTTCCCCGAAGAGGATAGAGCTTGCAGCAATAGGTGGTAGAGCAAAGAGGGTGTGCGAGGCATGCCTGTATTCCCGGCAAACGACGCGCCAGCGCCAACGAAGAACACCAGGGAACGGTCATGGTTTATAAGATAGGGCTGTAACATATCAATGCTTGATGACGAAATTAAGAAATCCGCCTGTGAGATAAGTGGGGAAAGAATGGACTGGGTCATATGTTTCCTTGTTTCCTGTTGATTTCCGAGGTGGAATCACTATGTAATAAATTGCTCAAGACGCCGTCCTCGGCGGCTCTTTGCGAGTAAATCTTGCGCCGAGGGCGGCGCAAGGAGCAATGAAGAGAATGAAAAGCAGTTATTCGGAGAATCTCAAAAACTGGAAACCTGCATCAACACGACACGCCGCCTACCTGCATTAGACGGAAAAACGCCACATGAATTCTCGTAGCAAAAGCATTGATTCGTTTCTTGCCTTCAGGATACAACTGGCGCAAGCGCAATCTTCAACTGGTAAAGGGCAAAGTTACTTTTATCCGTTTGGTACGCAAAAGCGGCAGGATTACACTGGCAGGTGACGATAAATTCTTGGTTGGCAAGAAATACAAATGGCAGTACGTCCAAGCGGGCGTAAGTGTCCAACAAAAACAACTCGGTTTTTATTTGATGGGCAAATTGATCAAGTCGGTTGCCTATCCATAAAACTGTAACCCAGGTTGTTGCAGCGCTTTGCATTAGAATCAGGTGTAACCAAGGTCATTACAGTCCGCAACTATTCACTATTCACTTTCCTAATCCTTCCACTCCAACTCAAAATCACCGATGTAAACAGTATCACCTTCTTCAATGCCTTCTTCGCGCAGGGCATTATCCACGCCGAGTCTTTCCAGCAGTTTTTGGAATCTGCGCAGAGAGCCATCGTGTTCGAAATAGGTCATCTTTGCAGAACGTTCAATGGCCACGCCCGTGACGCGCCAGTTGCCGTCATCTTCACGTGTGATCTCGAATTGATTCGGGTCAACCTCAGGCCTGTAAACTGGCAGGGTTTCGTCCACTACTTCCACGGGTACGTCTGCCAGTTTTTGATACGCGGCGATCAAAATATCGCGTGTGTTCGTACGCGCCATTGCAGAGATCGTGACCAACTCCACTTCTTTCTTTTTGAAACTTGCTTTGATATTTTTCAAACGTTCCTGCACGTCGGGCTGGTCAATTTTATTGAGGGCCACGATCTGCGGTTTGGTGGCAAGTTTGGGGTCGAAGAGAGCCAGTTCGCTGTTGATCTGGCTATAGTCTGCGAGCGGGTCTTCAGAGAGACCATCCAACATGTGAATGAGTACTCGCGTGCGTTGAATGTGACGCAGGAAGTCGTGACCTAGCCCTGCGCCTTCAGCCGCGCCTTCGATCAAGCCGGGGATATCCGCCATTACGACGGTTGTATCTTCGTCAATGTTTGCCACGCCGAGGTTTGGCTCAAGCGTTGTGAATGGATAATCGCCGATCTTCGGTTTGGCGTTCGTGAGCGCTGCCAGCAAAGTGGATTTGCCCGCGTTGGGCAAGCCGATGATGCCGATATCTGCTATCAGCTTAAGTTCGAGGCGGATCTTTCTCTCTTCGTGTGGTTCGCCGCGCTCAGCTGTACGCGGAGCCTGATTGCGTGAAGTGGCGTAATGCTGGTTACCGAGTCCGCCGCGCCCGCCTTCGCATACCAAAAGCTGCTGGCCAGGTGTGGTTAGATCGCCAAGCAGGTCGCCTGTTTCTGCGTCGTAAAGCACCGTCCCAGGCGGCACATGTACGATGCGGTCTTTTCCGCTGCGTCCTGTCTTTTCTGAGCCCCCGCCATTTTTGCCATCGTCCGCCGCGAATTTCTCGTTCTGTCGAAATGCGGAAAGTGTATTGAGCGTAGCTTTCACTTCAAAGATGAGATTACCGCCCCTGCCGCCATCGCCGCCATCGGGGCCGCCAAGCGGCACAAATTTCTCGCGGCGGAAATGCACCATGCCGTCGCCGCCCTTGCCTGATCTTACGTGAATATTTACATGATCTATGAACATGCCTCCATTATAACGTGCGCCTCTCCCATCCTCCCCCAAATCCGCAAGGCAAAAAAATCTATTACACAAGTAAGCAGGCAGCACAAAAAGAAGTCGGATGATTTTGATCACCCGACTCCCTAATCACTAATCCCTGCTCTTTTACTTCTTCTTCCCAAACTTCTTCATCAAAATATCCTGTAACGTCGGTTGACCGATCTCCTGCAACTCATACCTCACGCGCTGATACGGCTTCTCGATCTTCATCACGCGCGACAGGTCAATGGGTGTGCCGATGATGACCAGATCCACATCGGAGTTGTTGATCGTCTCTTCGAGGTCTTTCGTCTGCGCATCGCCGTAACCCATCGCTGGCAAAATAGGACCAGTCTTTGGATACTTCACGTATGTCGCTGCGATGGACCTAACTGCAAATTGACGCGGATCAACAATTTCTTTTGCGCCGAATCGTCGGGCGGCGATATATCCAGCGCCATAAGCCATCTCACCGTGAGTCAGAGTCGGGCCGTCTTCGATCACCAACACACGCTTGCCGCGAATCGCAGCGGGGTCATCCACAAAGAGCGGGGAGGCGGCTTCGATCTGGATCGCAGTCGGATTCAACTTGCGCAGTGACTCGCGCAGTTTGATCACATTCTCCGCATCCGCCGTATCCACTTTGTTGATCACGATCACATCCGCCATACGCACGTTTGTTTCGCCGGGATAATAAGTTGATTCATGTCCGGGGCGATGCGGATCAGCCACCACGATTTGCAGATCGGGGATATAGAACGGGAAATCATTGTTGCCGCCGTCCCATAAAATGATATCCACTTCTGCCTCGGCCTTACGGATGATCTTCTCATAGTCCACGCCCGCGTACACGATCACGCCGTTATCGAGATGTGGTTCGTATTCCTCGCGCTCTTCGATTGTGCAATCGTATTCATCGAGGTCGTCATAATTTTCGTAGCGTTGAACTTCCTGCGCCACGAGATTTCCATAAGGCATCGGGTGACGAATAGCCGCGACTTTATATCCCATTTCTCTGAGGATCAAAGACACGCGCCTCGTTGTCTGACTTTTGCCTGATCCCGTC
Source organism: Anaerolineales bacterium (assembly GCA_030680795.1). Classification (GTDB taxonomy): domain Bacteria; phylum Chloroflexota; class Anaerolineae; order Anaerolineales; family Villigracilaceae; genus Villigracilis. The sequence goes on from JAUXUL010000011.1 coordinate 12,753, forward strand.
CGAACGGCGCTGATCGAAACGACAGGCTTGTTCGACTTCACCTGGGTATATTTCGTACCCATCAAGCGGAAGTCTGCGCCCGCCGCATTGACCATGCTGGCTTTGTGCATCACATATTCATGCGGTACGTCGCTATATGAGAATATAACCTGATGCGCGCCATGCTTCTTGATCAGATCGAGTAATTCTTCCTCGGCATGGATCGGAATACCTTTCGGATATAGATTGCCTGCGAGTTCTGTTGGATACAAGCGGCCTTCGATATCAGGGATCTGGGTCGCCGTGAACGCCACGACCTCATAATCCTTGTTCCCGCGGAAGAACGTGTTGAAGTTATGAAAGTCACGTCCAGCCGCACCCATGATGATGGTTTTGATTGGCATAGTTATTCTCCTAGTTCCAAGTCACACTGAGGACAGTGTCCGAGAGTCTCCGCTTTGGTTTTGAGCCTCTACGTTTTTACTCAGTACGACAATTACATTTGGTTGGATGTCGTTGCGACGAAGCAATCCCCGTTTATAGGAGATTGCTTCGCCAAAGAACGGCTGGCAATGACATGGCATAAATTGATTATTAAGAAAACAGGCTACGAAGTGCCGCATAAATGACTAACCCAGAGTGATGATAATTACTCGCAATTTTTTCCAGCAAGTTTAATATTTTATGCGATAAGCGGTAAACGTATATAGAACGTTTAGCCTGTTTTTTACATGACCTCTGGCGCTTGGATATCCAATAAGCGGAGCGCGTTCTCGATCGTCTGTTTCGCCGCCATCACCAATTGCAAACGGGCGTTTTGTATTTTTTCATCTTCTGTCTGCAACACATTGACCGCATGATAGAAAGAATGGAATATATTTGCCAGATCATATGCATACGCCGCCATCACCAGCGGACGATATTCATTCGCGGCCTGTTCCACTGTCTGCGGGAAGCGTGAGATCAACTCGATCAACTCGATTTCGTGTTTGGTTAATTCATAATCGAAAGACGTGCTTACCTGTGTACCTGCTACTTGTTTACCGGCTTTTTTCAATATCGAATTTGCCCGCACATACGCATTCTGAATATATGGTCCCGTTCTGCCATCAAAGGATAACGCTTCATTGATGTCAAAGACAATGTCCTTGTTGTTATCCACCGAAAGCATGGAGTAGACCAGCGCACCCAAACCGATCTGATTAGCGATCTTCTCGCGTTCACTTGCAGGGATATCTCCGCTTTTTTGAGATTCAACTGCCAGCACGCGTCTCACGGCTTCATCCGCTACATCTTTGAACAGCACCACCCGTCCCCGCCGCGCGGACATGGCTCCCTCGGGCAGGCTTACAAAGCCATAGCCCAGGTGATAGCACTTCCCTGCCTGTGGGAAGCCCCACAATTTGAGAATGGCAAAGGCTTGTTGCAAATGCAGTGACTGACGCACATCTACGACATAGATCGAGCGATCCACATGATATTGATCGAATTTCATTTTGGCTAAAGCAAGGTCTTTTGTTAGATAAAGTGTCGTGCCATCTGAGCGCAGAAGAACATTTGTGCGATACTTCTCTTTGGTGAGGCCAAGTTTTTCATCAATCTTCACAATGACCGCGCCGCCTTGCGGACGTTCATCAGTGGCTATATCCTTTGCAATCAGCTCATCCACAATCGTTTTGGATGCTTCGTCCACTTCACTTTCGTAGAACCACACATCCATTTTCACGTCGAGCATGTGCAGCACAGCACGCAGTTCTTCCAAACTCCACTCACGTGTCGTGCGCCATAACTCACGCACATATGTATCGCCTGTGTCCCATCTGCGATACATCTCGCGCCGCTCGGCATCATACGCTTCGCGCTGGGCAGTTTGTTCAGGCGTTTCGTTTTCCTGCTTTTCAAGCATGGACGTGGCTTCCACATAAAGGTTCGCCAACCATTGACCACGCTCATGCACGCCTTCAGGTTCCTGCCCCTTGTATAGCTTGTCATAGATCCACATCACGGTGATGACGCCGAGTCCCAGGTCGCCGGGGTACGAAGCGCGGATTGTTTCAAAACCCGCGAACTCCACCAATCTGGCAAGAACTTCACCTAAAATTGTATTGCGCGCATGTCCAATATGGAATGAATGATGTGTGTTTGGCTGGGCATATTCGACCATGACCCGCTCATTTTTTTTCGCACCCCGCCCAAAGTCTGCGCGAGAGGCGAGCACTTCTTCCATAACCCGACGCGCATATTCAGCAGTCGAATAATATAGATTGAGATAACCTTTGACCGCGTCAATGCGGCTGATCCCAGCCACGCTTCCGATCTGCGCCTTGACCAGCTCGGCAATTTCCTGGGCACGCTGCGGCACTGGGGCTTTGCTCCCCCTGCCAGCGCGCGCTTCATTGGCGGCGGTTTGGAAGAAGGCTGTGGCTAAACCCCATTCGCCCGAAAAAGGGATGGGTTGCCATTTAAGTTCAGCCAGGGGAATATCATTGGCCGTGCAGAACTCTTTTATTTTTGTTTCGATAAGCTGCTGTTCTTTTTCAAACATATGGGCGGGATTATATCAGGGTAACAAAAGCGGGAGCGCCGAGTTGCCGGCGTTCCCGCTTTATTCTGTGAGTGATAAGACTACGCGTCTGTCTTTTTAGTCGATGTCTTTTTGGTTGCTGTCTTTTTGGCTGCTGTCTTTCTAGGAGCCGCGACTTTCTTCTTCTTGGTCGCGGCTTCTTCAACCGGCGGGGCGGCAACAAAAGCGGCAAGGTGTTTCATCAAACGGCCCTTGCGGCGGGATGCGTTGTTCTTATGGATCACGCCTTTTTCGGCGGCTTTATCCAATGCGCTGATAGCCTTCAAAACAGTTTCTTTAGTGTCAGGTTCGTTCTTTTCAAAAGCTGCGCGGGCGGTATTGACAGCAGTGCGGGCCGCACCACGGAAATTGCGGTTGTGTATGCGGCGTTTTTCATTCTGACGATTGCGTTTGATCTGTGACTTAATGTTTGCCAAGGTTTTTCTCCAAAAATGACTTACTTTTCTTTATGACTGCGCTGTACGTGTGCGGTATGCAAGAGCGGTATTTTACATGAGGGGTGTACATTTGTCCAGTTAATTGATCGGGGTAAATGTAACAGTTGGGAGTGTTGTGCCGGGTCCCGGCGGAATGGGAGTGCTGGTGGGTGGGCGCGTGGGTGTAGCTGTAACAAGGTTCGCCGGGACGACCAGCAATTGCCCAACCTGAATGGCATTTGGATTCGTGATGTTGTTTTCCTTGATGATCTCGTCCGTGGTGCTATTGAAGAGTGCGGCAATGCCAGCCAGTGTATCGCCGGTTTGGATGATGTATTGCAGTTTGGTGCCGCGCGGCAGCCCGGGCGGGATGGGTGTTGCAGTGGGCAGTTCCATACCTGGGTTAGGCAGCAGAATGACCTGGCCAGGGTTGACAATGCCGGTCGCTGGGTCAACCCCTGCGGCAATATCCGTGGTGGGGTCTATGCTATAGGGATTTAAGAGGTATATCAGCGCAATGCCATTATCTCCAAGGTTGAACTTTTCGACAATCAGGGCAAGATACTCTCCCTCTTGCACGGTGTAGTTGAAAGGTGTTGAGAAAGTTGCGGTGGGAGTAATTGTGTAGGTAGGCGTGACCGTTGGTGTTTCTGTGGGGGCGGAGGTGTTGGTAGGTGTGAAGGTCATCGTTGGGGTGGGTGTTTTAGTGGCAAAAAGCGCATTAATGGGTTTGCTTGGTCCCACCAGCCAAAAGATCAGCAATGCGATCCCTCCCAGTATAAATATGCCAGCGAGGATCGCAATAAGATTGGGGGCAAAGCGATTTTTGCGTTTGTGATACGGATTGAGCAAACCAGATGATGAAGATGAAATCGGAGGTCTGTTTTTCATGATCGTTTCCTTTTTACAAAGCGCTTTATCAGGAGGTTACCCATCCAACACAATGTAAAATAATTCTACCTGAAAAATGATTGTTGTGTGCGCCAGGCGGTTGGAAACAAGTGCTGATACACAGGTAAACAAGGAAACAGGTAAACAAGTTTGTACAACACTTGTCTACTTGTCTACTTGTCTACCTGTATACGTGTTCACATCTATCTCACATGCGCTTTTAAATATTTTCCCGTATAAGACTCTTTCACCTTCATCACCTGTTCAGGCGTACCTTCTGCGATCAATTCCCCGCCCCTGTCGCCGCCTTCGGGGCCGAGATCGATCAGCCAGTCTGCAATTTTGATGATGTCGAGATTATGCTCGATGATCACAACCGAGTTGCCTGTATCCACCAATCTCTGCAGGACCTCGATCAACTTGTGCACATCTGCTGCGTGCAGACCAACGGAGGGTTCATCCAAAACATAGAGGGTGCGGCCGGTTGCGCGCCGTGATAATTCCTTCGAGAGTTTTACACGCTGCGCTTCGCCGCCGGATAAAGTTGTCGCCGCCTGGCCAATTCGCACGTAACCAAGTCCCACTTCCTGCAGCAACTTTAATTTATTTTGCATTTGCGGGTAATTCTTGAACTCGCCCAGCGCATGGTCAACCGTCATATCCAATATGTCGGAGATCGAATATTTATCGCGGAACAAAACCTGCAAGGTCTCGCGGTTGAAGCGTTTGCCGTGGCAGACATCGCAAGGCACATACACATCGGGCAAAAATTGCATTTCGATGCGCAGCTCACCCTGCCCCTGACAGGCTTCACAGCGCCCGCCGTGCACGTTGAACGAGAAACGTCCGGGCTTGTATCCGCGCATTTTGCTTTCGGGTAACTCGGCGTATAACTTTCTGATTTCATCGAACAAGCCCGTGTATGTGCCAGGGTTTGAACGCGGCGTGCGGCCAATGGGGGCCTGGTCAATGTTGATGATCTTATCGAGATGTTCGATGCCCTCGATCTTTTCATATTCACCCGGCTTAGTGCGCGCGAACATCAACTTCGCGGCCAGCGCGTTATACAAAATATCGCTCATCAAGGTGGACTTTCCTGAGCCGCTGACCCCCGTGATACAAATCAATTTTCCAAGCGGGATCGAGACATTAAGGCCCTTCAAATTATTTGCTGTCGCGTTGGTGACCGTTAGCGATTTGCCGTTTCCCGCCCGTCTCTTCTTCGGGACTTCAACCTGCATGCGCCCCGAGAGGTATGCCCCGGTCAATGACTTTGGGTGCGCCAAGATCTGCTTGGGTGTGCCTTCTGCAATGACCTGTCCACCATGTTCACCAGCGCCTGGCCCCAGGTCAATCACCCAATCTGCCTCGCGGATGGTTTCATTGTCATGTTCAACAACTAATACCGTATTGCCTAAATCGCGCAGGCCTTTGAGCGTTTCCAGTAATCTTGCATTGTCGCGTGGATGCAAACCAATCGAAGGTTCATCCAATACATACAACACACCGACCAGGCGCGAGCCGACTTGAGTCGCGAGGCGGATACGCTGCGCCTCTCCGCCTGATAATGTTGTAGCCGAGCGATTCAATGTCAAATAATTCAAACCGACATTGACCAGGAAATTAAGTCGTTCGTGAATTTCTTTGATCACTCTTTCAGCGATCGTCTTCTGTTTTGAAGTCAGCGGAGAATTCTTGCCGGAGATTTTCTTGACCCATTCCAGGGTTGTTGACACAGGCCATGAATTTGCTTCCACAATATTGATGTCGTCGACAGTGACAGCCAGGGCGGCGGGATTAAGTCTTTTGCCCCCACAACTTGGGCATGGGCGGTCTGACATGAACTCGGAGATCTTCTCGCGGATATAATCCGAGTTTGTTTCTTTATAGCGCCTTTCCATGTTAGTGATCACGCCTTCAAAAGCGCGTGTGAATTTGAACTCATTGCCATTGGCACCCTGATAGGTCATCTGGATTTGCTTGTCACCCGTGCCGTACAAAACAATCTTCAATTGCTCTTTGGTTAACTCCTTTACGGGCTTGTCCAAGTCTATTTTAAATGCCTTTGATGTATTTATCAGGCTTTGCCAGTAATAGCCGCCCTCCACTTTCGGTCCACTCCACTCCATGCTGATGATCGCCCCCTCATTCAGAGACAGGCCATCGTCAGGGATGATGCGAGCAGGGTCAATCTCCAGTTTCGAGCCCAGTCCCTGACAGTCCGGGCAGGCGCCTTGAGGTGTGTTGAAAGAGAAGGTGCGCGGCTCAATCTCTGCGATGCTCACGCCATGTTCGGGGCAGGCGAGGTGCTCTGAAAATTGGATGTCATCTTTTTTATCTACGAGGTTTACGGTGATATAGCCTTCGCCAAACTTGAGCGCTGTCTCGACTGACTCTGTCAAACGAGTGCGGGCGGCTTTCTTTTCCTCTTTATCCTCATGTTTCGAAATGACCAGACGATCCACAACCGCCTCGATCGTGTGTTGTTTGTAGCGATCCAGTTCGATCTCGTCATCCAGCGACGAGACGCTTCCATCCACGCGCACGCGGGTGAAGCCGGCCTTGCGAATCTCTTCAAAGACTGCCTGATAGGTTCCTTTGCGGGCGCGCACCAACGGAGAAAGGATCAGCACACGCGTGCCATCGGGAAGTTTTTCGATCTTATCCACGATCTCCTGCGCCGATTGTTTGACCACTTCACGTCCGCAGACGGGGCAATGCGGAATGCCCGCGCGCGCAAATAGCAAACGCATGTAATCATAGATTTCGGTCACCGTTCCAACCGTCGAGCGCGGATTATGCGAGGTGGATTTCTGGTCAATTGAAACGGCGGGGGAGAGGCCGTCAATGTAATCCACATCGGGCTTGTCCATCTGGCCGATGAACTGGCGCGCATATGCCGAAAGAGACTCAACATAACGGCGCTGACCCTCGGCAAAGATCGTATCAAACGCAAGCGATGATTTGCCCGAACCCGATAAGCCGGTGATGACTACAAATTTGTCGCGCGGAATTTCAACGGTAATATTTTTTAAATTGTGGACGCGCGCGCCCACGACGCGAATGACATTGGATGACATAATTCTCCTTGGGGATTATGCAATTGTAGCACAAATGTTTTATCTTTAACCGTTCTGCAGGTCACCCTCCAAGCGTGAGCTGCGGTGGAGATTAATTCTTTTCACCTTTCATAATTCACCCTTCATCCTTTAGTTCGCGTTATACTCGGTGCAACTTCTCAAATCCGGCGGGGTTTGATTTATTAACCCCGCCGGTAAGGTTTTCAACTTGTCGGATTCGGAATACAACGAAGAGGAAGTCCTTGCCCGGGCTTCGCAGGGTGACCGTGACGCTTTTGGTCAACTGTATGAGCGTTATTTGGAACGCATCTTCAATTATGTGTACTATCGCACAGGGAATGTTCATGATGCCGAGGATCTCACTGCGCGTGTATTCCAGCGGGCAATGAACCACATCAAAAACTATACAGATCGCGGCGTTCCATTTTCTGCCTGGTTGTACCGCATCGCCCACAACCTGGTGGCGAACTGGCACCGTGACAGAAGCCGCAAGCAGGAAATCCCGCTGGATGATCTGCCCATCCTCCCGACCAAAGGCGACCACCCGGAAAAAAACCTGGTGCGCTCACAGGAACAGGAAGCGCTGTTGCGAATGATCCGCAAATTGCCGCCCGAAAGACAGAACCTGCTGATCTTGAAATTTGTTGAAGACATGTCCAATGCAGAGATCGGCGCGATCATGAGTAGAAGTGAAGGAGCTGTGAAGAGTCTTTATCACCGTACGCTTCTGGCTCTGCGCGATCAATTGGAAGACCAAAATCTTAATCTTGAAGGAGAGTAAACCATGTTAAGAATTGTGACCGACAGCACCGCAGACGTCCTTCCCGAATGGGCAAAGGAATACGGAATTGATACGATCCCCATCAACATTTTGTTCGGGGAAAAATCGTATCTTCAAGGGGTGGAAATGGATAACGAGGGTTTCTACAAGCTGGTGGAGGAGAGCAAGCGCATCCCAAAAACATCCCAGCCATCGCCTCATCAATTTATTGAGTTTTACCGCAAAGTGGCTCAAAAGGGCGATACGATCCTTTCCATTCATATTACTTCAATATTATCTGGCACGTATGCTTCTGCAGTTTCTGCTGCTGAAGAATTGAAGGGCGAATTTAATATTATCCCTGTCGATTCCGTTGTTGCCTCGCTTGCTGTTGGCCTAATGTGCCGTGAAGCGAGAAGGATGGAACGCGCCGGCAAAAGCGTCGATGAGATCGTTAAATATATTGAAAATATCAAACAAAGTATCCGAATCGTTCTAACTTTGGATACGCTTGAATATGCAAAAATGTCGGGGCGGGTCAAGACCCTGCAAGCCGCGCTGGCTTCTTTGCTTAATGTAAAACCGATTGCCATCCTGCGGAATGGCGATCTAAATATGGCGGAACGAGTTCGCACTCGCAAGGCGGCGTTGGACCGTATTATCCAAATCGGAAAAGAAGAGTTTGGTTCCAAGCCCATCTACCTCGGCGTGGTGCACGCTCGTGATATTAAATCGGGGCAGGCGTTGTTGGAAGACGCAAAAAGTCACTTCAATTGCAAGGAAACCCTGATCAGCGAACTTTCCATTTCTATTGCGGCAAACCTTGGTCCGGGCACGGTTGGGTTAATTCTTTACCCCGCAGAATAAACCACAAGGAATAGAATGACGACGCGCAAGACTGACTCGACTCGCGAAGAAAATTTGGATGCAATCGAAGCGCATCTGGCCGGGACCTTGAAGCCGGTTGCGCCTCCTAATGGCATCCTCCAACGCCTGCACGGACGCATCCAAATGCCCAGCCGCAGGGAGATCGTACTGCGCCTGACCGATTGGCGCAGGCTATTCTTTGTTTTTGGCGGCGTCATGTCTGGAATGCTCTTGCTGGTTACGCTTGCGCGCATGTTCTATTACCTCGGTGGGCGCAAAGACGCAATGTAGTTTGTTCGGTTGAGCTATAGACCCTAAAGGTTTTGAAAACCTTTAGGGTTTATTTATTTAATAACCAATCACACAACAAACGTGCCTCGGCAATGAGGTCCGCTTCGACGGGGAGTTTGAACGCCTCGGTGACGCGCACTGTCAAATGGTCAGCGACTAGTTTCAAGTCAGGCGGCAGAAGCGCATCTTCCTTAAGTAGATTAAGCAAGTCGTAGGCGCTCGAGCTTGGGATGCGCCTCCCGCGGCGGGTCAGATATTCCCGAATTGCAATGCCGGCCGCCCGCCTCGCGCAGACCCGCGCCTGGCCTTCGTTGCTGCGCGAACGGGATCGCTCTGCATTATCGAATTCCTTTTGTATTTGTAATTTCCAATCCATTTCTTCATTATACTTCGGCGTTATAATACTTTAACTTTTTATTCTCTACCGTACAACCGTCATTGCGAGGGCGCTCCCTTCGACAGGCTCAGGGCGACGCTTATTTTTGCCCGAAGCAATCTCAGACTGTGGGGAGATTGCTCACCACACTGGCGTACGGCGCAAGTGTCGCCGCCGAAGTACAAAAGCGGCGTCCCGCGATGACGGATGTACGGTAGAGAAACTTTTTACAGGAGATAGAAATGAAACCACGTTTATTTCAAATAATATCGGTTGTGATTGCGATGAGTTTGGCTGTCCTGGCTTGCGGGTTTGGGAGCGGGTTGACAACTTCACCTGCACCGCAAAGCCCGAACCGGAATGGCGGGCCAAAAATCGTTACTGGAACTGTTACCTATACCAATGCTTTTTTTACAATGGGAGTGGCTGAACCGATTGTCATTCTTGAAGATCAGGGCGGCTTTGTGACTCGTGACCGCAAGTTTTTGATCCCGGTTGAATCCCAGGTGATCGGGCAGATCACTTCGGAATTTTATACTTCGCCTTTCACGTACAGCCTGACTTTGCCAGAGGTGCCGAATGGCAGCCTGCACGATGTTGATCATGACGGTAACGATGAAACCGGTGTGATGGTTTTCGCGGTTGCCTATTGGACGAATACATGGGGTGATCCATTTCTTGAGCGCCGCGATCAGGGCGGCGGTGGGTGGTCTTCCGCTTATGCTTCCACCAATGTCAGTGATGATAGAGATTCCTATCTTGAGGTGTTCGGCGGCAAGTATCTGGTTTACGCGCCGGAGGATGGGCAATCCTTCCCAGCGGGGTTTGGCGATGACAAAAAATTGTTTACGGATGACGATCCGATCATGGCTATCCCTGCGGGCTGGTCTGTGATCGATTTGGATCAGACTCCATTTGAGATTGACCGTTCAGAAAATCCTGAAATTCTGTTAATTGAGCCTGAAGGTTCTGCGCTGGATGATTTCTCTGCGTTTTCCTATACCGAGGCATTCGATAAGATGCTTGAGAAATTCAGGAATGAGTATGCTTTCACTGAACTCAAGGGAATTGATTGGGATGCAAGGGCGGCTGAGTTCCGTCCGCGTTTTGAGGCAGCAGATAAGAATAAAGACAGCCATGCGTATGCGCTTGCCTTGCGCGATTTCCTCTGGTCCATTCCGGATACTCATGTTGGGTTTGACACCACCCCATTAAATGCTGATTTTCAAGCGGATATTGCCGGCGGCCTGGGTTTTGCCATGCGCGAAACCGATGATGGCAAGGTCATCGCCAATTTCATTACGGTGGGCGGCCCTGCCGACCAGGCTGGAATGGTGTGGGGGGCGGAGATCATTTCCATGGGTGGTGTTGCCACGACGGATGTTGTGGATGCGGTCATTCCGTGGTCTTCCCCGTTTAGTAACCTGGAGATTAAACGCTTGCAGCAATTACGTTATGCAACCCGCTTTAGGCTTGAAAAAGGCCAAGTGGATGTGACCTTTAAGAACCCTGCCGACGCTGAGCAAACTGCAGTTTTGAAAGTGGTCAATGAGGTTGAAAGTTTTAATTCATCTTCATTCCGTGCCGGCGAAGACCAGACCGCTTTGCCGGTTGAATTTGCCCTTTTGCCCAGCGGATATGGTTATATTAAGATTTCCAGTTTTTCGGATAATGACCTGCTTTCCATCCTGGTTTGGGAGCGTGCCATGCGGTTCTTTAATGAAAATGAGATTCCAGGCGTGATCCTTGACTTGCGGAATAACGGTGGCGGTAGCGGCTGGCTGGCAGACCAAATGGCGGCTTACTTTTTTAACGGAGAGACTGTGGTTGGACAAAGCGCCTATTACGACGACAGCACCGGTGAATTTTTCATTGACCCGGATTATGAGCAGTTGATGATACCGCCGAGCGCAGATTTGCAATACAATGGACAGGTGGTTGTGATGGTGGGTCCCAATTGCGCCAGCGCCTGTGAATTCTTTTCCTACGATATGACCATCAATGACCGCGCTGTGATCGTTGGGCAGTACCCATCGGTTGGAGCGGGGGGCAGTGTCGAAGGCTTCCTGTTGCCGGGTGACATCTATGCCCAGTTGACCATTGGGCGAGCCATGGATGGAAACGGCATTATCCATATTGAAGGCAGCGGCGTGGCGCCCGATCTGCGCGTGCCGGTCACTTTTGAAACGCTCCTGCAGCAAGCCAATGGGCAGGATGTGGTGCTGGATTTTGCCGAAAAGGTGATCAGTCAGCCTTTGGGCGCTGGCATCACCCCGTCTGCGCCTCCACAGATGGCAAGCCCGGCTGAGGCTTCGACGGCATTATCTGCGGGGGATAGATTCCTTGAAGATTTGGCGCGTGAGGAATATCAGGCAGGTGACTTTGCCGTGCCAGGCACGCTGACCTATACGATCCCGCTCCTCAAAGAGGAAAATTTGATCTGGATCTATGCCTGGTGCGCGTCTACAAAGGAGATCCTTAACCAGAATTTCGAGAATATCGAAATGAAGTTCACGCTCAATGGCGAGGATGTGGCTTTGGATAAGTTACGGCAGGAGGATATTGAAACCGAAACCCAGTGGTGCAAGTTGTATTACACTTCTTTGAGCAAATGGACTCCCGGTGAGCATCATCTTACGATCTCTGCAACTTTCAATGCGCTCATCAATGACGGCACGGCAGATTATGATGCAGGCGCTTATGTTTTGGACTACACGGTATATGTGAAGCCGTAGGTGATGATGGAAGCATCTGAAACAAGATCAATCGTTAAAACCGTCTGCGGCGGGGTTTTGGCTGAACCTGAAAAATACCCCAGTGCGGTCTATCGCGGCGAGAAAGTGTATTTTTGTACGCGCGGATGCCTGCTTGCATTTGAGAAAGCCCCTGATGCATTCATGGCTGGAGAGATTGAACATCCATTGGATGATGATGAGGCATAGAATAAAAAAGACGGGCATTCGCGCCCGTCTTTTGTTTTAATCAACAAACCTGTATTTGATCAAAGTCCACACCGCTTCGAAGGCATCCTGTAATTTTATTTTTTTACCCTGCGCATAATCACGCGGATTAAAGGTGATCGGCACTTCAAAAATGCGGAAGTTGCGTTTGAGTATTTTGGCAGTGAACTCAGGTTCAAAGTCAAAGCTGTTGGCGTGCAAGACCATTCCATCAAGGACCTCGCGGCGAAATACTTTGTAGCCTGTTTCCATATCTGTCAGAATTGTATTGTATAGAATATTGGTCATCAGGGTCAGCATTTGGTTGGCGACCAAATGCCAGAACATCGTCACACGATGAGCGCGCCCAAGAAAGCGTGAGCCGTAGACCACATCTGCAAGACCTTCCTGGATCGGCTTTATCAATTCAGGGTAATCGCGCGGATCATATTCCAGGTCGGCATCCTGTATCAGGAGTACATCACCTTTTGCCGCGGACATGCCGGTACGGACTGCTGCGCCCTTGCCCTGGTTTTTTTGATGCAGGATGACCCGCACGCCCTTTTTTCCATCCAGTTTTTTTAGAATGGCTCGTGTGCCATCTTTTGATCCATCGTCAACCACAAGGATCTCTTGGGCAAGTTTGGTGCCTTGCACGCGCTTCAGGATGGTTTCAATACTTTCAACCTCATTATAAACAGGAATTATGACTGATAGTTTCATGGTGGGCAGGATTATAAACGAAAAGAAGTATAATCAGTTTGTAACTAAAAAATTCCCCGCTTGGGATAGTGATCATTATGACAACACAAACAGGACAAATGCCCGCACCTGTCGGCGGTTTTTCACCCCCGCAAATCAACAGCCTTGAAGATACAGGTCTTTCCCCGCTCTGGTTGCAAGACCTGATCCTAAAAGTACTATATTTTCGCGGTTATTTGACGGGTTTCAAGATCGCGGAAGAGATCAGCCTGCCTCTCGCAGGCGTGACCGACCAGTTGCTGACCATATTAAAGCAGGAAAAATTTATTGAAGTGAAATCTTCACAAGGCGGTTTGGGCGATGGCGCTTACACGTATGGGATTACCAGCGCTGGTGTTTTGCGCGCCCGCGAAGCAATGGAGCGCAGTCAATATGCCGGCCCCGCGCCTGTTCCTTTTGAAGTATATAACGAAGCCATTCGCCGCCAGAAAAGCGGACGGTTAGCCGTCACCTCGCGCTCCATGCGTCAGATCCTTTCACAATTGGTTATTTCAGAATCCACATTCCAAAGGCTTGGTCCGGCGCTTAACTCGGGTTCATCCATTTTTATGTATGGACCGCCCGGAAACGGCAAGACCAGCATCGCCCGCGCTTTTGGCAACCTTGTCCTCAGCCAAAGCATGTATATTCCTTACGCTCTTTATTTGGATGGACAGGTCATTAAAGTATATGATGCTGTCAGCCATAGTCTTTCACCAGATACCGACTCAACCAACGGAGGCGGCCTCCGCACCATTACCCGCCGTGATCCTCGTTGGGTAAAAATCCGCAGACCGTTCATTGTCGTCGGTGGTGAATTAACCCTTGAAGGTCTCGACCTTGTCTTTGACGATACAACCAAATTTTATGAAGCGCCATTTCAAGTTAAAGCCAATGGCGGCATTTTGTTGATTGATGACTTCGGCCGCCAGCAGGTTCGTCCGCGTGACCTGCTGAATCGTTGGATCGTTCCGCTTGAAAACCGGGTGGATTATTTGCGTTTGCATACCGGCCGTAAAGTGGAAATACCGTTCGATGTGCTGATCGTTTTCTCCACGAACCTGCCGCCAAAAGATTTGGTGGATGAGGCCTTTCTGCGCCGCCTGCGCCATAAAATTGAAATTGTCGATCCATCCTTTGAAGAATATCGTGAAATTTTCAAACGTGTTTCAAAGGATAGAAACATCGAATACAACGATCAGGGTTTGGCATATCTTTTGCAGGAATGGTACATAAAACGCAACCGCAAATTGCGCGCCTCCCATCCGCGCGATTTGTGCGACCAGATCATTGACATCGCCTCGTATCTTGCCGTGCCGCCAGTCATGTCGCGCGAGATGATTGACCATGCCGGCAAGGCCTATTTTGTGGATATTTAAACCGCTTCGCACTTAACCGAAACCTGATACGCATGTTTGAAAATTTTCCTCCCCCCATCATTCTCGCTCATCGCGGCGACCTGGCATACGCGCCGGAGAATACGCTTCCGTCATTTTCGCAAGCCATCCAAAAAGGCGCCGACGGTGTCGAACTGGACGCGAAGCTGACCCGCGATGGTCACGTCATCGTCATGCACGATTCCAGCGTTGACCGCACGACGAACGGCAAAGGAAAAGTTGCCTCTTTTTCACTTGAAGAAATCCGCAAGCTGGATGCGGGCGCGTGGTTCAACGAAAAATTTGCCGGCACACAAGTCCCTGTGCTTGAAGAAGTTTTTGAAACTGTAGGGAAGGATAAATTGATCAACATTGAACTGACCAATTACTCCTCCCCGCGTGATGGCCTGGCAAAAAAAGTATGCGAGTTGATCAAACGGCATAACAACCAAAGCCAGATCATCTTCTCATCATTTTTTGCATCTAATTTGAAGATAGCCGCACTGCTCCTGCCTGAAGTGCCGCGCGGTCTGCTGGCCATGCCGGGACTGATCGGTTTATGGGCGCGTTCTTTTGGATTTATGTTTGGGGATTATCAAGCCCTGCATGCTCATATATCCAGCACAAGCAGGGAGCAGATGCAGCGCGCACACCGCCTTAAACGCCGTGTACATGTGTGGACGGTGAATACCCCTGAGGAAGTAAAGCGGCTCAAAGAGTGGGGCGCAGATGGCATCTTCACCGATGATCCTGAGACTGCTTTGCGGACGCTTGGGAGGGGCAGGTGAATTTATCCGAATGCCGGAAGCAGGCCGGGGCGGGGAACGCAGCGAATATCCGATTTTTTTTACTGGCTATCTTTCTTGTGACGCTCGTGCCGGTGCCGGTGCGGGCGCAAACCTCCCAACCTCCCGCTGCGATTCAGCTTATTTTGAATTCGATGACCCCCGAGGAACGGATTGGGCAATTGTTCCTGGTATCTTTTAATGGAACGGATACGAGCGCGGCTTCACAGATACATGACCTGATCGTCCGTTATCACGTGGGGGGCGTGATTCTGCAGGCTGGAAATGATAATTTCTCTGCCACAAATACGTTAATACAAACTCATGGGCTTATTGATGGTTTGCAACGCTTGGAATGGGATGCCGCCCTACAACCGGTGAGAGACTCTGTAAGCGGGCAGAATCTTTACCCTGCTTATGTGCCGCTTTTTATCGGGATTACGGAGGAAGGGGATGGTTATCCAACCGATCAGATCCTGAATGGATTGACTCCCTTGCCGAGCGAAATGGCAATTGGAGCAACATGGAATACAGAACTTGCTGATAGGGTGGGGCAGGTGCACGGGAGCGAGCTTGCCGCGCTTGGCTTTAATCTGTTCATTGGTCCTTCCCTGGATGTGTTGGAAAATCCTTCAGGTTCCGGCGGTGACCTGGGCACACGCGTCTTCGGCGGTGACCCGTTTTGGGTGGGCGAAATGGGACGCGCTTATGTGGCTGGTTTGCATAATGCGAGCAAGGATCAATTGCTGGTGATCGCCAAGCACTTTCCCGGCGTAGGCGGCGCTGACCGATTGCCTGAATTGGAAGTTTCCACAGTACGAAAATCGCTTGAGCAATTGAAACAGATCGAGTTGGCCCCGTTTTTTGCAGTGACAGGGAATGCCCCTTCCCCGCAAACAACGGTGGATGGTTTGCTCGTTTCACATATCCGCTATCAGGGCTTTCAGGGAAATATCCGCGCAACCACACGCCCGATTAGTTTTGACTCGCAGGCTTTGAGTCAAATTCTGGCATTACCTCAGTTTTCCACCTGGTATTCTGAAGGCGGGTTATTGGTCAGTGATAACCTCGGCACGAGCGCAGTCAGCGATTTCTATACTTCGGGGGGTGGTCAGTTTTCTGCGCGTGTCGCTGCGCGTGATGCCTTTCTGGCAGGCAATGATCTTTTATATCTTGGCAATATTAAATCGAATGATGATCCGGATACTTATACAACCATCACCCGCGTTCTGGATTTCTTTACGCAGAAGTACCGCGAGGATTCGGCATTCGCTTCGCGGGTGGATGCGTCTTTGGCGCGCATCCTGGCCGCAAAATTGGATTTGTACGGAAATTTCACCCTTGGCAATGTAACCGTTTCTGATGCCGGACTGGCCGGACTTGGCGCGGCAACGGATGTCACCTTTGACGTTGCCCGCAACTCGGCAACACTGATCAGCCCTGATCTGCAGGATATCACTTCCATCATGCCTCTCCCGCCTCAGCCGGATGAGCGGCTGGTCTTTATTACAGATTCTACAACCATAAAACAATGCACAGACTGTGTGCCACAGTCACTTCCGGCGGTGGATGCGCTGAAGAATGCCATCCTGCAGCTTTATGGACCTCAAAGCGGAAATCAGACTGAAAATTTTAGAATATCATCCTACTCATTTCAGAATTTACAAGCCCTGCTGGATACCCCGGATGGCAACCAATTCATATCTGAAGCCATGGATGTCGCAGACTGGATCGTTATCTCCATTAGCGATGGATCGCAGGGACAGCCCGCCCTCATCAGCCGTTTTTTACGCGAGCGTCCGGACCTTCTGCGTGATAAGTATGTGATCCTGTTTTCTTTTGGCGCGCCGCATTATTTTGATACGACCACCATTTCAAAATTCACAGCCTATTACGCGCTTTACAGCAAACAGCCTCAATTCATAGATGTGGCCGCACGTCTGCTTTTTCAGGAATTGACACCCATTGGCGCTTCGCCGATGTCCATTTCTGCTGTTGGATACGATTTGATCTCTGTCATGGCTCCAGATGCAGCGCAGATCATCCCGCTCTTTCTGGACCTCCCGCCTGTTCCTGTTACCCCAGGCTCTTCCCTGACACCCGACCCGACACCGATCCCGCTTTTCCGAATTGGCGACACTATTTCCGTACGCACCGGCGTCATTACAGATGGTAATGGACATTTCGTCCCGGATGGAACGGTGGTGCAGTTCTCGATGATGCTGACTGGGGAGGGCGGCGGTATTCTACAGCAAGTGGAAGCGATTACCACCCAGGGCGTGGCACGCGCATCATTCGGTTTGGACAAACCCGGTCTGCTCGAAATCCGTGTTGCGAGCGAACCTGCCGTCATTTCTGAAATTCTTCAGTTGGATGTCTCTCAGTCTGGTGCTGTGGCGGTTACGGTGGTTGTGCCAGAATTAACCCAATCTATAGAGCCGACTCCTGCTGCGCCGGTTGTTGAAGAAGCAGACGGCTATATTTCATTGGACGGTTATCCGCGATTCTCAGCCTGGTTGGTCGTCATGTTCCTGGTCCTATCCAGCGCCGGACTTGCTTACTGGGTTGCCATCCGGGTGACACAGCGCCGCTCTGCCTTGCGCTGGGCCTTGGGCGTCCTGTTGGGCGGGCTGTTCGCTTATAACTTCCTTGCGTTCGGTTTGTTTGGAATAGCGAACTGGCTGATCAACGCGCAACTTTCAGGAGTGATAACCTTCGTATTTCTCGGAGAATTGCTTGGTTTTGTTGGGGGCTGGTTGTGGTCGCGCAGATAATGTCGAGAAATCCATCCTGCATATTGCGTAAGGAATTCGCGGAACATACAATTT
The DNA here is from genome assembly GCA_030680795.1 of Anaerolineales bacterium. GTDB lineage: Bacteria > Chloroflexota > Anaerolineae > Anaerolineales > Villigracilaceae > Villigracilis. The sequence continues at coordinate 30,666 of JAUXUL010000011.1, forward strand.
TTTGGTATGCTCCGCATTTATTTTTCCAATAACCTTTTTTGTATCCAGCATGTCATAGGATGCATGACTGGACGTGAACAATATAAGCGCGTTTTGCAAATATTCCCTGCGGGTTTCACCTTCAGAACGCTTCCCGATCTCGCGTAGGGTGTTGACTTCCTCCCACGGCATGGCGAGCTTTTGCGCGGCCTCTGCGCTGGCATGCCATTGTTTGAAAGCAGCTTTTTGTCTGCCTTCCAGCCAGGTTTGCATACCTATATGGTAGTGCAGGCAGTGCCAGCCCCGCAGATGTTCCAAAAATGGAGTGAGCCCAAGCATCTCAGATGATTTCTATATCATTGTAGGTGAAGATTCATATTTCACAAGGTTTTTTCAAAAACAAAGGTGACAGTCACATCGCAAATGACTGTCACCTGAATTACCCTGCTCCCAAAGGCTCGGCCCGCTGTGCGGAGAAACCCATGGGAGCAAATACTTTCTAATATCTACTCTCTGCCCTTACGCTGTTTCCAAATACTTCTTGATCTCAAAATCCGTCACACTCAATCGGAACTCATCCCACTCTTCCCACTTGGCGCGCATGTAGGCTTCGTAAAGCGTTGTGCCGAGCGCGGATTTCAAAACATCATCGTTCTCCAACTCGCTCAGGGATTCAGCCAGGGAGCCGGGCAATTCGGTCACGCCCAACTTGGCGCGTTCTTCCTTGTCGAGATGATACAGATTGATGTTGTTGAGCGGCTTGGGCGCGGCCAGATTCCTGTCAATGCCATCCAGGGCGGCGGCCAGCATCACGGTGAACGCCAAATATGGATTGGAGGAAGGATCAGGGAAACGCAACTCAGCGCGCACAGCCTTGTCGCGTCCTTCTGTATAACGAGGAATCCGGATCAAAGCCGAGCGGTTCTGCTGTGCCCAGCCTATATACACAGGCGCTTCGTAACCGGGCACCAATCGCTTGTAGGAATTGACGGTCGGCGCAACTATGCCAGCTAAAGCGCGGGCATGTTCCAACTGGCCTGCAATGAATGAATAGGCCAGGGGTGAAAGTTTAGCGGAATCCTGCGCATCGAAGAACAAGTTTTTGCCCGTCTTTATATCGAAGAGGGACTGGTGGCAGTGCATGCCAGAGCCATTAATGCCGTAGACAGGCTTGGGCATGAAAGAAGCGATCAATCCGTGTTGCGCGGCAATCGCCTTGACGGTGTACTTCAAGGTCAACACATTGTCGGCGGCCTTGAGCGCGTCTGCAAAACGGAAGTCAATTTCGTGCTGTCCCAACGCAACTTCATGGTGACCCACCTCCACATCGAGTCCCATGGCATCGAGCGCATCCATCAACGCGGTGCGCACCATAACCGCTTCATCGAAGGAGGAGAAATCAAAGTAACCGCCCGTATCGTGGGGGACGGGATGAACGCCATGACCATTCTCCCCTTTGAAAAGGAAGAACTCAGGCTCAGGCCCAATATTGAGCATCCAGCCGCGCTCGGCAATTTTCTTGAGAATGCGCTTCAACGCCCCGCGCGGGTCGCCTTCAAACGGCTCGCCACCTGGCGTAAAGATATCGCAGAACACGCGCGCGCGTTTTGACTCAGCCGTAGACCACGGCAGCACTGCATAAGTTTCAGGATCGATCTTCAAACGCATATCACTTTCCTGAATGCGCGCAAAACCTTCCACGGAAGAACCGTCGAACCAGGCGCCATCGTTCAACACATCTTCGAGGTGGCGAATCGGCATATCCACACTTTTGACCGCGCCCATCACATCAGTGAATTGAAGCGAGATGAACTTGACATTATCTTCCTTAACACGTTTGACTAAATCTTTTCCGTCCATTTTCAATTTCTCCTTTTGATTTACGATATTTCGACAACGTTTCGATAAACTCAACGCGGCGGCTCAATACAAGTTTTCGATTTTCGATTGACATCCGACTGCTGTTCACTGATTACTGATTACTTGATCACTGCCCACGCTCCACTAAAACCTCCTTCGCCTCTTTCTTAACTTTCGGCTTGCTTCTGCTATTAATGAACATGACCGACCCGATGATGATTCCTGTAGCCAGCCAAATGTGAGGTTCCAACTTTTCAGACGCGAGCCAACTTCCAAGCAATACGGCAACGATTGGGTTGACATAGGCATACGTCGAAACCAGTGAGATCGGCGCGTTCTGCAATAGCCAGCCATACGACACAAACCCGACCAATGAACCCACAAAAATAAGATACGACAATCCATATAACGAGCGCGTTGAAACGGCGGTGGCGTCCCAGCCATTCAACTCGCCCGTGATAAGCGAAACGATAAACAAACTAACACTTCCCATCAGCATTTGCGCGCCGGTGCTCATCAACGATGCTTTTGGCAAGTCTGCTGTTTTGCTATAGATCGAACCAATTGTCCAAAACACTGCTGCCGAAAGCAACGCCGCCACGCCAAAGGGATTTATCTTTGTAGTGCTCCCAGAAATTTCAGCAGGACCAATGAGAATAAATATCCCTGTAAAGCCGATCAACAAACCGACTATGGCTTGCCAGTTTGGTTTAACGCCGCCAGGACGTAATGCTTCTGCCAGCACCAGAAACATTGGGCTTGAGCCAATAATCAGCGCTGCAATTCCAGAAGGGATGAATTGCTCAGCCCAGGCGACCAGTCCGTTACCGCCGAGCAGGAGCAGCGTGCCGATGATCGCAATGGACATCCACTGTCTGCGCGTAGGCATTGATTGTCCTGTGGCGCGCTGCCAGACTACAAGAATGATGCCTGAGATGAGAAACCGAATCCCAGCATGAAAAAACGGCGGGATGGTTTCTATCGCGACCTTGATTCCCAAATAAGTCGAACCCCAGACGATGTATAAAGCTATTAACGCCAACCAAATTTTCGATTTCATTTTTTCCTTTATTCGTAGCGCGACATAAATGTCGCGCCACTTGGGTCTACGCTAAACTCGCGCGCAAGTAAAGCTTTCTTCCTCGCCGCGCCGTAGCGATAATTTCCAAACTCTCCGCTTTTGCGAATTACACGATGGCATGGGATCAATACCGCAATTGGGTTGTGCCCAACTGCCGTGCCGACGGCGCGGACTGCGTTCGGGTTGCCGATCTGCGCGGCGATGTGCTCATAGGTGGTCACTGTGCCAGCTGGAATTTTAAGCAATGCTTCCCAAACTTTGATCTGGAAATTCGTGCCGCGCAGATGAAGCTTGAGCTGTGGGTTGAGTAGTCCCACGCGATTTTCACGGGACGTATCGAAACCATCCGCTTTATTGAAAGCCGAACCAGTTTCACACTCAGGAAAAATTCGCGCGATGAGCGGGGCAGTGGTTTTGTAATCTTCGATCATCTTCGACTGCTTCCAATCTGTGACAAGGTTGTCAATCGAATTGCCTTCCCCGGTTTGCACAAATCCCAAATGGCAGATGCCGCGTTCGGTTGTGGCGATCAGGCATTTGCCAAAGGGCGTTGGATGCAAACCATAGCGGATGGTCAACCCCGCGCCGCGCGATTTGTATTCGCCCGGTGTCACTGCCTCGGTGTTGACAAAAAGATCGTGCAAGCGCCCCAGACTCGAAAGTCCGACTTGATGCGTTGTGTCAAGCAGATTTTCAGAGCGGGCGAGCAGAACCTTGGCGTGTTCTTTCGTCAGGAATTGCATGAAGCGCTTCGGGCTGATGCCTGCCCAGCGAGTGAACAAGCGCTGGAAGTGATACTCGCTCAAGCCGATGGCTGAAGCGATCTCATTAAGTTCAGGCTGGCGCTGTACATTTGTTTCGATGTATTGAATGGCCTGTTCGATGAGTTGATATTGTCCTGAAAGTTCAGTTGCGTCGTTCTGCGCCTGTCGAAGAATGGATTCCATACTTATCTCCTTTGATGTTGGAGATTGTATTGGTCTTTGCTTACGGAAGCCACCCGATTCTTGCTCATTTTCTCCTTGGGTTTCCCACTCCCGTTTTTGGGAGAGGGACAGGGGTGAGGGTTAAAAAATAAACAGACATGCGTGGGCTTGTCTGTTTAATTACACATGGGTATTAAAAAGAAACGCCCTTCCAAATGCTAACAGGCATGACACGCCTGTATCACCGCGCCCGTCTTGTCCCACACATCGCTGTCTGGTTTTCGACGGTGAGCAATAAAGTTTTATTAAACTCCTTGCTCAAACGCTTGCTTTGGAAGGGAGAAGGAAGTTAGTGATTAACTTCAGAGGCATCCGCTGATCTATCCGATTTTTTCCACTTCACCCCTCTCTCTTTGGGAGAGGATGGGTGAGGGATTAGCGTCCCGTTCGCACGGGAGAACCTCCACCTCGTGATCTTCATGTCATTGCGGGGGCGTTTTCTTATCGAAGCAAGCTCCTGTTTAGATGGGGACTTCTTCGCAAAATACGCTTGCAGTGACATCAAAGACCCAGCCGCTTATATCTCCGTTATTCAATTGATCTTACAATTGAGCGTATTGTATACGCACGCTGTCAACTCGTCAAGTAAATAAAAGACCCCGCTATTGCCGTGTACCGCCAAGTTTTGAACCTGCTTGTGCAGGTGGTCTCGTATTGGGAAACGCCGCCTTGGCTCAGGCCTATCGCGTTATTTCTTCAAAATAAGAGACCGTTCAAAAGATGTTGGCCCAAAACGTGAGGGCGATATCACGCGCATAGCAGGGTTATGATTCTTATACCATATTCCAACAGACAGGGATAGATAAAAATTAAATTACATTCTTAATAAAGATATTGATTTTCTAAAAGTTCTGTGCTACCCTCGATAAGATGCCATTTAATTACTGCGGGGATGGATAGACCGTTTCCATTAAAGTTGACCATTATCAATAAAACGCCTCTTTTCCGCGCCGACAACTGGTTCGGTTTACTGTTACGGATACACCCTCTTGATCGTGCGTGGAAATGCAATTGCCTCGCGGATGTGTTCGATGCCGCAGATCCACGATGTAACTCGTTCTATGCCCATGCCGAAGCCTGAGTGAGGGACTGAGCCATATTTGCGGAGTTCCAAATACCATTTGAAGGCATCTTCAGGGAGTTTCTCTTTGCGGATGCGCGCCAATAATGCGTCGTGGTCGCTGATGCGTTCGGAGCCGCCGCAGATTTCGCCGTAGCCTTCGGGGGCGAGCAAGTCCACAGATTTGCAGACTTCGGGGCGACCCGGCCACGGTTCCATGTAAAAGGCTTTGACCGCGCTTGGATAGCCGTAAACGAAAACAGGCGTTTCAAATTGACTGGTGATGGCGGTTTCGTGCGGTGCGCCGAAATCCATACCCCATTCAAAGGCGAGCAATTCTTTCTTTTCGGGGTCAGTTTCTTTTTCGCGTAATTCTGCGATCATCTTCGCCGCGTCATCGTAGAAAATGCGCGGGAAGGGAGCGACGATCTTTTCAAGTTTGGAAATGTCACGCCCAAGGGATTTCAACTCAGGCAGTCGTTCGCGCAGGACGCGTTGAATGATATGAGTCAGCATCTGTTCTTCGACTTCCATCAGCCCATCTAAATCGCAGAAAGCGATCTCAGGTTCGAGCATCCAGAATTCAGTTAAGTGGCGACGAGTTTTTGATTTTTCCGCGCGGAAGGTGGGACCGAAACAATAGACTTTTCCGAATGCGAAAATATTCGCTTCGTTATAGAGTTGACCTGTTTGCGCGAGATAGGCTTTGCCCTCGTCAAAGTATTCGGTCTCGAACAGAGTGGTTGTGCCTTCGGCGGCAGCAGGCGTGAGGATGGGCGTGTCCATCGCGATGAAACCGTTGTTATCAAGCCATTCGCGGGTGGCTGCCATCACGGTTGCACGGACTCGCAGGATCGCCCACTGACTCTGCATCCGAATCCACAGGTGACGGTTATCGAGAGCGAAATCGGGGCCGTGATCTTTGAGCGACATGGGATAATCCAAACCCGCCTCTTGCACGATCTCGATCTGCTTCACACCGACCTCATATCCGCCAGGGATGCCAGGCGCGCGCTTATCTTCGCGGACGGAGCCCGTGATAATGACAGACGACTCTTGCGGCAGGCGCATGACCCTGTCAAAGACTTCGGGGTCAAGGTCACCTTTGAAGGCGACGCATTGTACGAAGCCTGAGCCGTCACGCACGAGCAAAAAGACCAGTTTGCCTTTATCGGTGCGGTTATAGACCCAGCCCTTAATGGTCACTTCTTTTTCGACGTAATTTGAAATTTTTGAAACGCTGATGTATTCAGCCATGTGATGATTCCTTTTATTATTTATTGATCTGGGCAATTATAGCAGATGGTTATTTTGTTTCTGGAAAGCTCTCCGAGAGTAGTTTCGGAGAGCTTTGTTTAGTTTATCTAAATTGAATACTCGTTCATTCGATATCAGCTTTGATAAAACGTAAACCACTTTGCAAGTATTATTTTCTTATTGACAATGAAATATTTGTTTGATTTCATGCGAGTTCGCCAATTTACTTCAGTAACACTTTTAATCTCTCTCAATGGACCGAAATTTGAAAGATTTATATAACCTTTTTCACCTCTACGACTAAGAAAAATACATTGAGAAGGTGATATAGGTAAATGAATTTCTATCGTTGGTGAAATTAAAGCACGACCAGCTAATCGAGAGTAGTTTGGTAATTGCGAGTCGAACCAGACACATGGATCATCTGATGTTATGAAGCCAGGGCTGGTAGAGGTCTCAATAATTGCAAGGTCTAATTTTAAGAAAAGCGGGATCAAGATTTTGAACTGGGTAGGAATAAGCAATTTTAATGGTTCATCTGCTACTTCTTTGATTTCTTCATAAGTAATAACAGAACTATCTTTTGAAGACATAGATGGAATATATGATTCTAACTGTTCTGGCGTAGCATTCTCTCTCCACTCGGTGAACTTTCTCATAATGTCTGCGGTCTGATTGGCTACATCATTCCAGATCGGTTTCCATCTTTCTCCGTTTGCCAATGTTCTTGAATACATTGCAGCAGCAAAAGCACAGATAATAATTTTGTCTTGAATATTAAGCATTAAGTGCTTTTCTAACTTGTTTCGTCTTATATCCGAAAATTCACCTTCGATTTGGGCAAGATTTTTTTCTATAGACAGATCGCGTTTTCCATCAATTTTGATTGTATATAAATCTGTTTCATGAAATATATTGCTTGGAGCCTTCGGCTTTATATTGCTTCCGTCTTTAGATGCAATCCAAAGATAAGGCTCATAATCCTGTGGAGAACTGGGGTCACACCAAGCTTTGAGATAGAATTCTGGTATGTAGTGTTGTTTTTTGTAGTCACTCATAATGTTCAAATACAGAATATTTGTAATTTCTCTTTATGGAGATTATTTTCTTCTCTCTTCCAACGCCTTCACCAACAACTCTTTTGCCACATTCGGGTCAGCCTTGCCCCTTCGACACGGTGAGCGAAAGTCGAACCGTCAGGACAGGCTTTGGTGGCGCGGGCGACTTGTCTTTATTGCGATGGAGTGAATTCGATTTCTAATTTTTCAAGGTCTATTTTTGCGCCAGCGGAAATTAGAAAATCCATCCCTATAATTCCCTGAATATTGAAGCCATAATCCATGCCGCCGATTTCGATTTCAAATTGTTTTATTGTAAATGTCCCCACTTTCAATTCATCTATTTTGCGAGTGAAGACAACCTCACTGCCTCCCACCCCAAAAATGGTATGCAAGGTGTCGTCTGTTTGCGGGACAATTCCAATTTTGGATAAAACATCTGCCGCTAAAATCGTTCCACCTGAGCCAGTATCTACAAGCACGTTCTTGATATTAATCTTTTTGCCTTGATGCTTTACGTTGATTGAAACAAAAGGCAGGTTATCTCTGAGCTGCAACCGCATGTCCCCTCCGAATGCCAAGCCATTGTCTTTCCTGAATATTCAATTGTTTGCGGCTGGTGTGGACAAAGTAAAACTCTCGTTCAGGATGCTGCTGGTGAAGCCTGCGATATTTTTGCAAGGCGTTTGTTCCGTCTGAGCAGGTTTCCATCACGGCGATTTTGTCCAACAGGCGTTTGGTCTTTCCGCTATGTGCCTTTACGGCTTCAATGACAAGCCATTGATTCGGATATGTTTTGCGAATGTTCATCCAGCGCATGAGATTACTCCTTGTTCTGTTTGAATTATAGCAAAAGATTCATTAGTTTGCTAATTTCTTCTCTCCTCCAGCGCCTTCGCCAACAACTCCTTCGCCACATTCGGGTCAGCCTTGCCTTTGGTGGCGCGGGCGACTTGTCCCATGAGCCATTGGACGATGGTCTCTTTGCCAGCGAGATATTGCTCAACTTCCTTAGGGTTATCGCTCAGAATATTTTCGATGGCTTCCTGAATAAATCCTGTATCCGAAACTTGCGCGAGATTTTTGGCTTTGACGATCTCCTGCGGGTCGCCGCCGCGCTTCGCGTTGAGCATTTCGTTGAGCACGATCTTGCCTGAGTTGCCGCTGATGGTTTTATCTGTGACCATGTCTATCAGTTGCGCGAATTTTTCGGCAGGCAAAACAATATCTTCCAACGCCAATCCTGAGTCGTTCATGTAACGCATGAACTCGCCCGCGATCCACGAGTGGATTGTCTTTGCGGGGCTCTTGGATTTTGAAACCACATCTTCAAAATAATCCGCGAGCGATTTTTCGGAGGTGAGTAACATGGCTTCCTGTCGTTTCAATTCATATTGTTCCATGAAGCGGCGGGTTTTTGCATCGGGCAATTCAGGGAGTCCACTCTTGATCGAATCAATCCACGCGCGCTCGAGTTGAAGCGGGGGCAGGTCCGGTTCGGGGAAGTAGCGATAATCATGCGAGTCTTCCTTGCCGCGCTGTGAAATGGTCACACCGCGCGCTTCGTCCCAGCCCAGGGTTTCCTGCATGACTTCGCCGCCTTTTTCATAGACTTTAATTTGACGTTCGATCTCATAAGCGGATGCGCGGGTCAGCGCGCGAAAACTGTTTAGGTTCTTTATCTCGGTTCTCGTTCTTAACTCAGAGCTGCCACTCGGTCTGACGGAGACATTCGCCTCGAAGCGCAGGATACCCTTTTCCATATCCCCAGAGTTGACTCCCAGATAGCGCAGGATGGCGCGAATTTTGGTCGCGTACGAAAGCGCGGCTTCCACGCTTCGCATATCTGGCTCGGAGACAATTTCGAGCAGAGGCACGCCTGCGCGATTGAAGTCCACAAGGGCGTAGTTTTTTTCGTGAGATAACTTGGCGGTATCTTCTTCGATATGCACACGCCGAACGACCACCCGCAGTGGATTTTCTGTATCATCCAAAATATCCAGATAGCCTTTAGATGCAATGGGAAGTTCATATTGCGAGATTTGATAACCTTTGGGCAGGTCGGGATAAAAATAATTTTTACGCGCAAAGGTGTTGAATTCGTTGATGGAGCAATTCAATGCCAGGCCAACCAGTGTGGCTTGTTCAATCGCCTTTTTATTGAGAACAGGCATGGCGCCAGGCAAGCCCGTGCAAACGGGACAAATAAATGTGTTCGGCTCTGGCGCGTTGGAATAATCCGCTGAGCAGGAGCAGAACATTTTTGAGTTGGTTCGCAACTCAGCGTGGATTTCAAGTCCGATGACGGGTTCGTAGGTTAGTTGCATAGTTGGTTAGTTCCATAGTTGACCGTAGACTGTGGACGGTTGACGGTGGTGAACGGTCTACGGTCTATCGTCTACGGTCAGATGTTTGGCAGTTGCTTATGCCAATCAGTTTCCTGTTGATAGGCGTGACCAACCTGGAATAAGGTTTGTTCATCCAAATGCTTGCCAATAAGCTGCATACCGACGGGCATGTTGTTCGAGAAGCCAGCAGGCAGGGCGAGGGCTGGGACGCCCGCTGGATTTGTGGCGACAACATAAATATCGGAGAGATACATTTCGAGCGGGTCACTTGTTTTTTCGCCAAGTTTGAACGCGGTGGTGGGACAGGTCGGGGCGAGGAGAATATCACAGGAAGCGAGAGCAGTTTCAAAGTCACGACGAAGAAGCGTGCGGACTTTTTGAGCTTTGAGATAGTACGCGTCATAATATCCAGCAGATAAAGCGTACGCCCCAAGCATGATCCTGCGCTTGACTTCGTCGCCGAATCCCTTGTGTCGAGTCTGCAAGTAGATGTCGATCACGTCTTTTGCGTTTTCTGAAACGGAGAGACCAAAGCGCGTACCGTCGAAGCGGGCAAGATTTGAGCTGGCTTCGGCGAAGAGCAAAAGATAATAAACGGGGAGTGCATATTTTGTGTTGGGGAGCGATACTTCTTGAATCTTCATACCGAGTTTTTCGTAAGTGCGAATGGCTTCCTGAATGGAACTTTCCACGCCAGCTTCCATGCCCGACACAAAATATTCTTTTGGAATACCAATGGTCATGCCTTTGACGGATTTGGTAACGTGTTGTGTGTACCGTGGAACGGGTGAGTTGAAAGTGGTGCTGTCTTGCGGGTCGTGACCTGCGATGGTTTCAAGCACGGTCGCGCAATCGTAAACGTCGCGAGACATTGGACCGATACAATCAAATGAGGAGACGAGCGAGATCAAGCCGTAACGGGAGACGCGTCCATATGTTGGTTTGATGCCTGTGACGTTGCAAAAGCCCGCAGGCATACGAACCGATCCGCCAGTGTCTTCGCCCAATGAAAATGAACAAAGGCTCGCGGACATGGCGGCAGCAGAGCCTCCACTTGAACCGCCTGGCACTCGTTCCAGATCCCAGGGATTGTGCGTGTTGAAGAAGGCGGAATTTTCACAGGATGAACCCATGCCGAACTCGTCCATGTTTGTTTTGCCCATTAATACTGCGCCCGCATCTGCAAGTTTGTTGATGACGGTGGCGTTATATTGCGGGACGTAATCTTCAAGAATTTTGGATGAGCAGGTTGTGCGAATGTTTCGTGTGGAGATGCAGTCTTTTGCGGCGAAGGGAATACCTGTCAGGGGAGTGACGTTTTCGCCTTTGGCAATGCGTTCATCGGCTTTTTTAGCTTGTTCAATGGCGAGGTCATCAGTGATGGTGACGTAGGATTTTATCTTCGGGTCAATTTCATGGGCGCGTTGGAGAGTCGCATGCGTGAGTTCCACGCTGGATATTTTTTTTGTTGCAAGTAGATCGGATGCTTCACGAATAGTTAAGTTAGGTAGTTGCATAAAAACTCTTTCAGAAGTTGCCTAAAAACATTCTTAACGCAAAGCCGCTAAGACGCCAAGTTTTTTTCTTCGCGGCTCTGCCCTTTGCGTTAAATTATTTCGCTGTTGTTTACTCGTCGCCTAAAACGGTTGGCACTTTGACATAGCCGCGTTCGGATTGAGGCGCGTTGTTCAGAAATTCTTCGCGGCTCATGGAGGGTTTGGCTACGTCTTCGCGCAGGACATTTGTGTTGTTGGTGATGTCTGATGCGGGTGGGACGTTTTCCGTGTCCACTTCGTTGAGCATGTTGAAGTAGTCAATGATGGAAGAGAATTGTCCGCTGAATTTTTGTGCTTCTTCATCTGAGATTCCGAGGCGGACAAGAAAAGCTACGTGCTTAACCATTTCGGTATCTATTTGTTGAGCCATATCTTTCATACTCCTGTTGGCTATTAGGCTAAATCCAAGACGCTATCCAGTCCGCGGCGCAGACCGACAAATGTATTGACCTTGCGAATCGCGAGCAGAGAACCATCCACATACGGTTGCGCGCTGCTGCCTGAGTCGTGGCGGATGGTGAGTTTCTGGTCAGGCATGCCGAAGATAATTTCCGCTGAAATGGTGTATCCTGGCAGGCGGATGGAATGTACTTGTGAACCGGTCATCCTTGCGCCGCGCGTTTCTTTGACACCTTGAGTTTGTTCCAGTGGAACGGTCAACTCAGAAGGTCGAACTTTAGATAAGCGATTCGCCAGCTCGCGCACTGTCCCGCTAGGCGAATCTTTTTTGCCATCGCTGGCATAATCAATGATTTCCCATTGTGGAATAAACCTGGCGGCGATTTCTGAAAACTTTTGTAAAAGAACGACAGTCAATGCAAAGTTGCCGACAGCCAACACGCCTCGTTGATATTGTTCAGCGGCTGTCGCAATTTCTTCGTAATCGGCATCTGTTAATCCAGATGTTCCAATCACGACATGCGCTCCGTGCTGTAACGCGGTCAGCACATTTAATTTAGCTACATCTGGTTTTGTGAACTCGAAAAAAACGTCGCATGGATGCGCCGCAAGCGCTTCCTGCGCGGTTGCATATATTGAGCATGTCAGGCGCGGCTCTGCAAGCACATCACCTAAAGTTTTTCCAGCATGTGTGCGTGATACCGCAGATATAAGCTCTACATCATCGAGTTGAGCTATTGCACGGGCTACAGCTGAACCTGCCCATCCAGTAGCGCCAGCAAGACAAACACGAATTGTCATGGAAATCTCCCAAGACCTGTCAGGTTTGTTGCTATTCAAACTTGATATGCAGTTCTTTCAACTGCTTCGGCTCAACACCAGAAGGCGCATCAGCCATCACATCGCGTCCCGCTTGGTTCTTGGGGAAGGCAATTACTTCGCGGATGTTGGGTTCGTCCGCGAGCAGCATGACGAGGCGATCAATTCCAGGCGCCATGCCGCCGTGCGGAGGCGCTCCGTATTCAAAGGCTTCGAGCATGTGACCAAACTTCGCCTGAATATCTTCATCGCTCAAGCCAAGCATTTGGAACATCTTCATTTGAATATCGCGGCGGTGAATGCGAATGGAGCCCGACGCCGTCTCGTATCCATTGCAAACCATGTCGTACGCGTCGGAGAGCACTTCGCCAGGGTCGGTGTCGAACTTGGGCAGGTCTTCCAACTTCGGCATGGTGAAGGGATGATGCTCCGATTCCCAAGTCTTGTTTTCTTCATTCCACGCAAAGAATGGGAAATCCACGACCCATGCGAAAGCCATCATGTCTTTGTCGGCGAGATTTAATTTGTCGCGGAACCACAGGCGCAGTCCGCCCAGCACTTTGTTGGCAACTTTACGCTCGTCTGTTGCAAACAGGATGAGATCTCCTTCTTTGGCATTGACTTTGGCTTTGAGAGATTCTACCTCGGCGGCTGTTACAAACTTTGACGCGCTTCCTTTCACGCCCTCGGCTGTTACTGCCAACGTGGGCATTCCCTTCGCCCCGAAAGTTTTCGCTACTTCTGTGAGGGCGTCCACTTCCTTGCGGGACATGTCCGCTGAGCGGGGGGCGACAATGCACTTGATCACGCCCCCAGCCTCAAGCGTAGATTGAAAGACGCGGAATTCACTCTTTGCGAAGACATCGCTCACGTTGAATAATTCCATGCCGAAACGCAGGTCGGGCTTATCCGATCCGTATTTCTCCAGCACTTCATGGTGCGAGAATTTCGGCCACGGCGAAGAAAGTATTTTCTTGTGCGGCGTGACGGCTGGAATCATTTTTGTAAATAGATCTTCCACCAGAGCGAGGACATCGTCACGATGAACAAAGGACATCTCAAGGTCGAGTTGTGTAAACTCAGGCTGACGGTCGCCGCGCAGGTCTTCATCACGGAAACAACGCGCGATCTGGAAGTATTTGTCCATGCCAGCGACCATGAGCAATTGCTTCAACTGTTGGGGAGATTGCGGCAGGGCGTAGAACTGTCCAGGATAGAGGCGGGAGGGGACGAGGTAGTCACGTGCGCCTTCGGGTGTGGCTTTGAACATGATCGGCGTTTCAACTTCGATGAAGCCTTGCTTATCAAGATAGTCGCGCATGAACTTGATGACGTTGTGACGTAAGACCAGATTGCGGGTCATGCGTTCGCGCCGCAGGTCAAGGTAACGATATTTGAGGCGTGTATTTTCGTCGGGTAGGTCATTGTCGCCGCTAACGATGAAGGGCAGAGTCTTTGCGGGATTCAATACTTTCACTTCGCGCGCAATGATCTCGATCTCGCCCGTTTCCATTTTGGGATTCTTCATGCCGTCAGGGCGCAATTGCACCACACCTTCGATCTGCAAGACCCACTCCATGCGGACGTTGGCTACAAGATCAAGTGATTTTTTTGGAAGGTCTGGGTTGATAGTGACTTGCACAATTCCCGCGCGGTCACGCAGATCAAAAAAGACCAATCCGCCGTGGTCGCGGCGTCGGTGTACCCAGCCAGAAAGGGTAATGGTCTGTCCCACGTGGCCGGCCCGTAATTCTCCACAAGTATGAGTTCTATACATAGTGCGCCTCCGAAAAATTTTTAACCACGAAAGTCACGAGGACACGAAGAAAATTTGAAAGGAGTCATCACGTTGAGAAAATCGTCCCTCCTTTGTGCTCTTTGTGTCATTGTGGTAAAGGTTTTATATAAAATAAATCGCCCTTCGCATCCCTTCGGGAGCGTCGGGCGATAGGTTTTGACTTATTCCATCTCTCAACCAGCAAAGCTTCGCCCAACGATACAGGGATCGTCATTATTATTATCATTATTGGCGAAGTTGGAGCTAATTAGCATAATGGCGAGATTATAGCACAAAGTAAGTGGGGCAGAAATTATGGATTCCTTTTATAAATAAAATCAACCATTCCAGTATTTATGCAGGCTGCTTTCTTTTTTTCACTTCGCTCCCTGGGATGCTGTTTTTACGGGCTTCCTGTTTCACTCTTCGATTATGTTTGCGGACCCCTTTGGACGGCCGTTTGGTTTTGGTCTTGACTGGTGTTGTGTCCAATTATATTGCTCCTTGTGTAGTTAAGCTTTACTTTTGTTATTGGCTTCGTATTCTGCCCAGAGCTTGCCAATTTCTTCTCTGGCTTTCTGACGGGTATATCCATATTTGACTTGAAGCATGGTGACGAATTTATCAAACTTCACATCCGCTTTGTCCACTTTGATCAGGTCATACTCGACCATCAGGCTCCACTTGGCGTTGATCTGACCGCGGATCAGTGTCCATTTTTCTTCGAAGATCGCTCTGTTCATCATGATGTAATTCTCCTCATCTCTATTAATCGCTCAATACACCTTCTCAGAGTGGTGTTTTTCAGGTATTTGCAATCATTGGGAGCTTCATGATTTTGTTTACAAGTGACTGTTCATTCCCCCGCTTACGGCGAAACAAAATGTACAAACTCTTTCACAATCTGATGACCTAATTTCATTGTACTACGTACTGTGGATAATGCCAGTACGTGTGGGTTTTTCTCCTTTTCCCAATTTCCCCTTTTCACCGTCAAAAATCAGTCGCCTTAAGCCTCTTTCCAATTCGGCGCCATGTGGACAGAACACCCTGCGCAATCTCCCTTGCCGACGCTTCGCGGGGGAGGGTGTCCGAAGGGGAAAGGACGAGTGAGGCAACTCACATCCCACCCGAGACCGTTTTTCATCTTCGCAGCTTCTTTCATTGCGGGATCATCCCATGGTTATCTGCCAGAGCCGACTCCCAATTCAAGCAGGTGCTGATATTGCCAATCTCGTTCTCTGGCTACGTCAGCATCTGCATCAGAGGCATTGGTGGCTCTATGAATAGCCTGTAAGGCATAAATTGCCGCGCCAATGGAATGAGTGGGAACATGAGCAGTTGCCACGGCTTGACCAGCGGCATGGGCGGCAGAACGAGCCGCATTATCCTCCCCTACTTCACGAGCAGCAGCATGAGAGATAAGCGAAGCCATGCGTATGACAGTCATCTTAAACACCCCAGTATCGATCCATGCCTGGAGTGTTTCTATCGCCTGCCGAGGACGACGGTCTTCCGGGTATTCTTCTTCAAAATAGGGCAGAACACGCTCGGCGCAATCAATTGCCCAGATGGCTAGGGTTTTGTGGTCAATCTTCTTTACGAGCTCTATAAAATCGCATTTGTGTTTTGCAAGTGAAAACTTGGATTTTTTCATTTGATAATTCTAGCATAGCCGGATAATGCCACTGCCCTGGAAATTCAAAAACCTCATTACACAGAAAAGAAGTCAACACCATGCCCTCTCCCTTGGGAGAGGGACAAACTGTCCCGCCGAAAATTTGTCACAATCAGGGTGAGGTCCCCTGCAATCTCTCTTGCGGACGCTTTGCGGGGGAGGGTGATCCCTTCGACAAGCTCAGGGTAAACTCCGGACGGGTGGGTCTCGTTGACATCACGCCCGAGACCGTTTTTCAACTATGTGCGGATGAAGGTATAATATTCCTAGAGATTTGAAGAAAGGTTAACAATGACCAAACAATTTAAAATTATTGTTGAAAAACATTCTGATGGCTACGTGGCTTACCCGCTTGGCGTAAAGGGAGTTGTGGTCGGCGAAGGCGACACCTACGAAGACGCGCTTGCAGACGTGAAATCTGCAATCGCATTCCATATTGAAACCTTTGGCTCGGAAGTGTTTGATATCACACGCTGAAAAGCTCCACCTTGCGGACAATTCTCTCTCAATCGTGAATTTCGAGAGACGATTTTTTGAAAGCCTACGAAGAGTAAAACAAAAACGGTCTCGTTGACATTACGTCCGAGACCGTTTTTCATTCATTCCAAAAAATCATCAAGCACAATGACATCAATCAATTCTTGAAGCCTGGATAATCTTTTATCATTCGTCAAAAAAGCTTTAGCGCCAAAAGAAACACTTGCTGCAACTTGCAGAGCATCAGGCGGAGAGACATTGTACCTGGCTCGTAATTGAGCGGCAGTACGCGCCACATTACGGTCAACGTCAACAATGGACAGGTTTGGGAAATGTACCAGAATTGCTTCGTATTCACGCGCCACCATTTCACGTCCCAACTGCCACGGGCGGACAGTGATCTCCATCAATGTGATCGTGGATGTTACTCCCTGCCACTTGCCTTCTTCAATTCCTTTGATGGTAATTTGCGCAAGCGGAGCATAGCGCGGATTAGGCTCGAGGAAGTAAATAAAAATGGATGTATCCAGACCAATGACTTTTGCGCTGGCTAATCGCTTGCTGAATTCGTCCATGCGTCACGCTCTCCGTTGAGGTATTTCTGAATGTCAACACCTTTCCAGATTTCGCCGTGCAGACCTGCAAGATAATCAGTATATCGTTTGGGTTGTGGAATTAAGACAATCACGCCATCTTGAATATCCACCAACAGGCGATCCCCTTTTTTGATATTCAGTTTCTTGCGCGCAATTTGTGGAACTGCGACTTGATACTTTGCGCTGACTTTGACAGAGGTTGTGGTCATAAAATCTCCTTGCTAAGCAAAACAGTCAATTTGCTTAGCATTTTACCATAACAAAAACGGTCCCGTTGACATCACGCCCGAGACCGTTTTTGTTCATAGATCGGTAAGATATTTTTATTCAGAAACATCGTAAGTTTGTATTTTATTTAAGAAGGAGATAGAAAACTATGAGCGATTGGAACGAGAAGGTTATTAAAGAATTTCGAGCCAATAACGGTAAAGTAGGCGGGCACTTTGAAGGCAAGACCCTGCTTCTTTTACATACAAAAGGTGCAAAAAGCGGACAGGAACGCATCAATCCAGTAGCCTGTGTCAGGGACGGTGAGCGATTCGTTGTGATCGCATCCAAAAGCGGAGCCGACTCTCACCCCGATTGGTATTTCAACGTGGTCGCCAACCCGCAAGTGACCTTTGAATTTGGGACGGAAACATTTCAAGCCCAGGCAACAGTTGCCGAAGAACCCGAACGGACTCGCCTCTACGACAAGATGGCGGAAATGATGCCAGGCTTTAACGACTATCGGGCAAAAACCACACGGGTGATCCCAGTCATTGTTCTTACACCAATAAAGTAATGCTTCGATTGCATTATGTACAAAACGGTCTCATTGACATTACGTCCGAAACCGTTTTTCATTTGACCCAACAATGTCCGCGCCAGCGGACAAGATAGGACTCAACACCATGCCCTCTCCCTTGGGAGAGGGGCAAACTGTCCCGCCGAAAAATCATCACCATCGGGGTGAGGTTCCTTGGGGAGGGTGACCGAAGGGGAAAGGACGGGTGGGGCTGTTGACATCACGCTCGAGACCGTTTTTCATCCCTCACCATCTGGTAAAATCAAACTGTGACCGAAACTTTTGATGTCAACAAAATTCGCCGATCCATTAACCAGAGAAAAATTATCTGGCGCAGACATGCCCTTGAGCGCATGTTGGAGCGTGAATTGAGTCGCGATATCGTTCTGGATGTTGCATCAAACGGCGAAGTCATCGAAGATTATTCTACTGACCGCCCAACGCCAACCGCATTATTGCTCGGCTGGGATAAGAAACACCCCGTTCACGTTGTCTTGTCCATTGATCCTGATGGGGAAGTTGCCATTATCACTGCCTACGAACCAAGTTTAGAAGTATTCGAGTCTGATTATCGAACTCGGAGGAAACCATGAGCACAAAAAACATTTGCCACATTTGCGGTGGGACAAAAACGCAAGGCACAACTACTTTTACCGTTGACCTCGGCTTCGGCGTGGTTGTTGTGCGGAATGTGCCTGCCCTCGTCTGCGGTCAATGCGGCACGGACTGGATTGCCGATGAAACCGCCGAACGCCTCGAAATGACCGTCAATGACGCTCGCCAGCGTCACAGGCAAGTGGAAGTGACCGCTTACATGCCCGCGTAATGGATGGAGGTGTAAGATGTGGAACGATCCAATTGTTGACGAAGTTCGCAAAGTGCGCGACACACACGCTAAAAAATTTAACTACGATTTGCAAGCCATCGTTGCGGATTTGAAAAAACAGCAGAAAGCCAGCAAACATAAATTTATCACACTCCCGCCAAAACAGCCGACAGTGTTGCCAAAGACAAAAGTGGACAAAAACAAATAACTTCTCGTAAGAGTAAAATACAAAAACGATCCAGTTGACATTACGCCCGAGACCGTTTTTCATTTGACCCAACAACGTCCTCGCTAGCGGACAAGTTAGAACTCACCACAATGCCCTCTCCCTTGGGAGAGGGGCAAACCGTCCCGCCGAAAATTCGTCACCATCAGGGAGAGGTCCCACATTATGCCCGAGACCGTATTTCATTTGACCCAACAAAGTCCGCACCAGCGGACAAGATAAGACTCAACACCATGCCCTCTCCTTTAGGAGAGGGACAAGCCGACATGCCGATCAATCGTCTTCATCTGGGGGAGGTCACATCCGAGACCGTTTTTCATCTTTGCGCCGCATTTCCCTCTCCAAATCCCCACCACATGGACAGAATAACCTGTGCAATCTTCCTTGCGGACGCTTCGCGGGGGAGGGTGTCCGCGAAGTCCCCGAAGGGGGAAAGGATGGATGGGGCCGTTGGCATTCCGTCCGAGACCGCTTTCATTGCTAGATGTAATCGAGAAGCTCGTTTACGTTTTTCAGTATCGTAGTTTTATATTTTTTATCCACCTTACTTCTTTGAATTAAATCGTGCCAAAAATTTTCTGTAACAACAATATCACAATATGGCACTGCTATTACCAGAGATCGGATATCGGCCCAGTCGTTTTCATCAATCATTCTGTCCCAATGAACGTTTCGCATTGTAACTAGTTCTGTTTCCAAATCCAAAGTTGGAATACTCTCTATGAAGCTAATAGTTTCTTCCTCTCCCAACGAAATAACATCATCTATAGTTTTATCGTAAATGGCAAGGGCGTTATTAAAAAATTCCCTAGTTTCTTTACCTCTAACATAATCTGAAATAAAAATTCGTTTTTGAGGTAGCTGGGATTTGGAGAAATGCTTGACCTTGGAACGGACACTTTCATTCAATTTTGCAAAATTTGATATACCAAATTTATAGCCAGCCAATGCATCAGTTAATTGACTTTCGCTGATGATATTGCCTGTTAGAAACATTTTTATCATTTTCGGTGTTGCTAGAATTTTTTTGAAATTGGCTAGGAATTCTTTTGACGAAGCCATTGGCTCGTTTTTTTCTCCAGCAATCTTATTTGCTATTGCCTGCAAATTGATGCCCCAAATAAGAGAAAGGTCTTGCTCAAATACTTTTGGTCGACTAGGTAAAGGACATCCAAAGATTCTCGCGCCCGCAATTTGGACTTCAATAGGAGTAACATTATCAAGCAAAGCTATTCCCCACCCTTGAGAAAGAATTGACATGGTTTCAGCTAATTTTTCTTTTCGATCTATATTCCGAATTTTTTGTGTCTCTAGAAAATGATAAGCTGATAGAGGAAGCCTAACCTTGTCATTTTCAACCAAATCTTGTAACTTCTTCAAAACTAATTTATATTTTTCCCCTTCTTGAGAGTTGTAGTTAGCTTGTGCTAAATAAATCCACTGATTTTGGTCGAGATATATGAATGGGGGATCATTATTCATTTCGTAAAGTTCTCCCACCACCCCATCAACTCAGACATCGCCAGACTCGGCGTCGCATCACCCTGACGACCTGAATTCCACGTCACGATCAAATCCTTCTTCGCGCGCGTGATGCCCACGTACAGCAAACGCAGACGTTCCTTCACATACCCCAGCCGCGACTGCATTGTCGCCGCGCCTTCCTCGTACCAGTCATATTCACTCGTCGACTCCAGCGCGGTCAACTGTGCCAGCGCCTCCGCTTCCAAATTCAATCCACTCCGCACGAACCACTTCTCCGAAATAAAATGGTCATTCGGCATGTTCGACGGGAAGTCATAATTATTGACCGACATCATATACACGCGGTCCCATTCCATGCCCTTCGCCTTGTGCATTGTCGTCACCACCACCTTGCCGCGATGCCGTTCAGGGTCAAAGCCCGAATCGTCCGACGAGAAGCCGATGAAGCGCCGCTCGTTCTTCGCGATCACCGCCAGTTCCGACGTCAACTCAGGCAGGCGCCAATCCGCGTGGTCGTTCGCGGCCTGCCTCAGCACCAGCGCCAGTTTATGCGCCAGCGCCAGATCCGACGCTTCGCTGAACACATCCTGCGCCAGCGTCAGCACCAACTGATCGATCGGAAGCGTGACCGCATTCAACCATCTCTGGACATTGACTCGAAACTCCATCAACTCCTGGATAACGTGCTCCGCCTCAGACTCACCGACAGTTGCCAGCCAGTCATCGGCTTGACTCGGCGCGATGAATTTTTCCACATAAACGAGCCTCCGCAGAATAGCAGTCACCCCTTTCAATAATTCGGGGTCGCTCTCCCTAATCCCTAATTCACTAATCCCTAATCCCTGCTCCCGCCAATCCCGCCGAAAGACTTCATACGCCTTCGACAACTTCCGCGCCGATTGTGGGTCTGCCAGATACGACAATAAATAATTCAACGATCCCGCCGCCGCACGCGTATTCGCCGTGGACGAGATCAACTCGATGGCTTCCACGCCGCGCTTCCGCAGCGACTCAACCACTTCAACGCCGCGTTGATTGCGCGGGACAAGCACCGCGATGGTCGGCTTTTCTTCATGCGCTGAATTAGCAAATGAATCCAAATGACTCTTCACCGACTTCACCACCGCTTCCAATTCTTCTTCGGGCGTGAACTTCCTGCTGATGAACCGAATCCCCTCAGGGTTATCAGGCGGGTTGACAGGTTCATAGCCCGCAGGCACAGGCTCAATGTGGGGGAGCGACAATGCCGAGCGCACATTTGGGTCGGGATGTGATGTCATCGTCCAATCAATCAAATGATTTGCCAGCGCGATGATGGATGGTTGTGACCGCCCCGACTCGGGCATGTCTGCATTGGGATTGGTACGAATAAACTCACGCAGCAGGTCAGGGTCAGCTGTTGTGAACGTTTCAAAGATGGCTTGATTCGGGTCACCGACACGAACCCATCCTGAGCGGAGCGACGAGCGCTCTCCGAGGAGCGTAGTCGAAGGACCTCCCTCTCCTCGCTGAGCGGAGCGACGAGTGCTCTCCGAGGAGCGCAGTCGAAGCGCATCGTCGCCAGCAACGCCCCCTTCGACTTCGCTCGCGGAGCTTGTCCTGAGCTTGTCGAAGGACTCAGGGAGGAGGGAACCAGATAATAGTGACAATATCTTTTGCTGCGTCCTGCTTGAATCCTGCGCTTCATCTTCCAAAATAAATGGATAGCGAAAACGTAATCGCTCCAGATATTCTTCGTCGTTTTGAAGCAGAGTCAATGCGAGACGAATCAGATCGTCAAAGTCAACCGCGCCACGATAGGCGAGCGCGCGTTGATAGTCCGCATAAATACTCCAGCCGAGTTCAGCGAGAGGTAACGGGGCGAAAGATGAATCTAGTTTGAGTCGCAGGCTATCGGGAGTCAGGAGGCGATCTTTCGATGAGCGGATGAAAGCCAATGCCAGCGAGTCCACCAAATTGGGCAGCTGCTGACGTTTCACCCAATCCCGTTTGGAGGTATCCAGCGCGGGGTCGAGATAGTCATCCAGAAAATCGGGATGAGCCGCCAGCCACGCGTTAACCGACTCACGTCGGATGAAATCCGCCTCGCGCTCGTCGATGATACTGAATTGATTTTCAAGCCCCACGCTCGCAGGCTTCTCGCGGACAATGTCATGCGCCAGCCCGTGCAATGTGCGCACGCGATATTTATAAAGCACCTGAACAGGGTTCTCGAAAAATCCTTTGATTCGGTTTTCGAAATTATCTACCGCCGAATTGACCAGCGTCACGATCAGCACCTCCTGCCCATCTTGCAGTTGGTTCTCTTGAATGATCTGCGCCGCCAGCGCAGAGAGAATGTGCGTTTTGCCCGCGCCAGGCACAGCGGCAATACCCAACCGTCCGCCTGCGTAGCGGAGGATGTTTTGTTGGGAAGGTCTGGGTGAGAAATCAGTCATCAGTTTTCAGTAATCAGTGGATAGTGTGAGATAAATGTTGCCAAAATACAACTGCCGAACGTTAAAACAACAGAGCGTCCCCCGCACGCCCTGCATATCCTGAAAATATTCTTTCCCCTGTTCATAAATTAACTTTCCAATGCGAATTCTGCCACCGCCACACGGCGCGACTCAGTCATTGTTTTGCGGTGTAATTTTATCCGCTCGATTTCATGCAGAGTCTCGGCTGTCAGGTAACTTTCGCCGCAATGCGGACAACTAACCACTGGCACGTTTTCGATAACCAGCAAGTCCGCGCCTTTGCCAAAACTACGGCTGACGTGACGCACTTTTGCGCCTTGTTTTCCACAAATATCACAAATCATGGTTTCACCTCTTATTCTCTAAAAACGGTAATCATCACAAGTTTACTAACAGGGCTGATCTTTCCAACAACGAAAATATTTTCTTCATCAAGAGTTTGACCTTTGAGCACGTATTTCCACTCTCCAGTCGCTGAATCTTTTTGCCGTTCTGTGATCTCTCCAGTCAACACGGCACTTTCCACGTCAAATATTGAAAGGTTGTCGTCATACATTTCATCCGCTGCGTGAATTGTCATTACATATTGTTTGGTTCGGATGCAGTCTCGCATTTGCTGGAGAATACGTTCGTACATTGTTATGCCTCTGAGAGATCAGATGGAGTAATTTTGAGCATGGGTTTCTCTTTGCTTATTTTAGCACGTTACATATTTTAGACCCTAAAGGTTTTCCGCGAGAACCCTCGTCACTTCTGGCGGGATGGTTTTGCTGGCAGGTTCGCAAGTCAGGTCAAGGAAGCCTTTAGGGTCTCGTAATTTTCTGACACTCGACACTTCGACACCTGACACCTATTTTTGTCACCTCTGGCAGGCTCGCGAGTTAGGTCAAGGAAACCTTTTTAAAGCCCAATGCCCTTGTTACCCAATAAATTTTGAAGCGATCAGGAAGATGGTTATCAACACAAGTTGTGCTACTGGATAATAACTGGCTTTGTCAAACAGATTGGCGGCTTGGCGCCCTTCTTTATATTTGTAAAGTTGAAAGCCTGGCTGGATGAGAAATACATATCCAATGATCAAACTCACCAAGATATAAGGTAAGCCAAGATTTGCAGGAGAAATTAATGGTAAAAAACCACTTGCTATCACCGTAAGCGCCATGGCAGTTATAACGATAAGCCCTGCTTTTTCAACTCCAAAACTAATGGGAATTGTTTTCGCATTAACACGCTTGTCTTCGACAGTATCATTCCAATCTGCCGGTATATTTTGTCCTCCTATTTCCCACAAGAATAACCAGATAAACAGTAATAACAAAAAATATGGCGAAGGATTGGGATCCACGACAAAAACTGCGGCAATGGGACCGCTCGTCTTAACAACCCCGCTCACAAGGGTTCTCAGGTAGGTGACCTTGAGCAGGAGGCAATAAATGATTTCCAAAACAGCAGCAGCAAGAAGGATAAAAACGATAACGGGATTAAGCAAATATGAGCCTGCGAGAGCCAGTATGAACCAGGTTCCCATCCAAAACAAGCCGCCTTTAAAACTTATTAAGTTTTGAGCCAGAGGATATCTTTGCTCGGAAGTCTCAACTGAATATCCCGGATTAATTCCGCTGCCGGCAAATTTTTCCTTGTCAACTTTTACGCCAACCAGATCATTGAGAGCATATACGGCGGTGTATCCCGCAAAAGCTGTAAATAAAGATAATAAAATTACCGGCAACTGCGGAAAATTGCCCAGCCATAACAAAGCGCAAAAGGCGGGGACAGCCAGGTCCAATATGCCATGACTTGTTCTTGACAATGCAAAAAATCGTTTCATAGTTTATGCCTTATCCGACAATGGTTTTCTAACGAAATGTGCCATGTAGTTTACGTCTTCCTTTTCCTCAACTGTAAATTTCCTGTTGAATGGGTTGTAGATTAAACTGGAAAGACGCAGGAAGTCCAGGTCGTTATCCTGTGCCCACTTTTTTAATTCGTTTGGGCGGATTAATTTTTTGTATGTGTGAGTGCCCTTTGGCAGGAGGCGCAGGATGTATTCACCGCCTATGATTGCAAATAAAAACGCCTTGGGGGTGCGGTTAATTGTTGAAAAAAAAGCGTGACCGCCCGGCTTCAACAACCGCGAGCAAGCCGCCATGGTTTTACCTGGTTCTGGAACATGCTCCAGCATTTCCATGCATGTTATAACGTCGAATTCACCCGTGTGTTTTTCGGCAATATCCTCAATGCTTTCAAAACGATAATCTATATTCAGTCCCTGCTCCCTGGCGTGCAGTTTTGCTGCTTCAATAGATGCTTCAGAGAGATCGATCCCTGTTACTTGTGCATTGAACCTTGCAAGGGCTTCAGTTAAAATGCCGCCCCCGCAGCCCACATCCAGTATTTTGCAATCAGGCATATTCAGGTTTTCGGTAATAAATTTCGTGCGTAAAGGGTTGATCGTATGTAAAGTGCCCATGGATCCTTTAGGGTCCCACCAAATTTGGGCAACATTATCAAACTTCTTTATTTCTTCATGATCAGTATTCGTAAATTGTGTCATTGACTTCCTTCCAGCTTTCCAGAATTTTACAGGCAGATTGAATTTCCTCGAATTTTATGTCATTTACAAATATGCAGTTTCCCAACCCATCAGGCAATGGGACTCTTTGCAATCCATTTCGATGGTATGTGCGTTCCTCCAGGGTTTTCCTTAACAGATCGGGGTTTACAAGATCGTCATTTAGAACGATACCCAGTTTGGCGATTAGATCGAATATCCTGTTCAATTCCTGTTTGGATAATAAATTCCTTGCTCTGGCTAGAATCGCCGATATTACTATATCAATGAGGACAGCCTCGCCGTGAAGCAATTGTGAATCATCAAAGGTTTCAAGCCCGTAACTAAAGGTGTGACCGAAATCCACCTTGCGTGCCAGATCTTCTTCAAATAAATTAGGCTGCAGTTCTTCAAGCATTCCCTCCACGGAATGATCTAAAATAGACGCGCCGATATCATCCTGAAATTTCGAATCAACGCATTCGGCTCCATGAGATTCGAGCAATTCGAATAATGGAAAATCCTTGATGATGGCTAATTTTATGATTTCGCACACGCCATTTAAGATATGGCGTTTCGGCAGGGTTTTCAGGAACGACCTGTCCAAAAAAACCTTTTTCGGGGG
The DNA here is from genome assembly GCA_030680795.1 of Anaerolineales bacterium. Classification (GTDB taxonomy): domain Bacteria; phylum Chloroflexota; class Anaerolineae; order Anaerolineales; family Villigracilaceae; genus Villigracilis. The sequence continues at coordinate 56,556 of JAUXUL010000011.1, forward strand.
TTCGAACGAGCCCAGTCGATTCTTGTTGCTGTTGAAATTGATCCCGGTCTTAATTCCCACCGAGGCATCAATATATCCCATCAAGGTTGTCGGTATTTTAATATGCGGCACTCCGCGGCGATAACTGCTGGCGACAAAGCCAACCACGTCAGTTAAAACGCCGCCGCCAATGGCGATGATTGGCTCATCCCTTCGATTAATGGGAAACGTATCCAATTCACGTAAAACCCAGAGGTAGTTATCTATGGATTTGTTTTTTTCCCCCGCTGGGAAGGTTAGGATCTTTGCGTCAATATTGTGGTATTTAAAATAATCCCTTATCCCGGTTGAGTAATACTTTTCGATATTGCTATCCACAACAACAAACCTGCGGGTGTTTCCGCGTTTTCCCACAGATAATAAAGCATCATTCTGCGGATTGAAGAGGTCGTGGCTGTTCACTACCTCGTATTCAATGGTTCGCTGGTATGAGATGTGCCATTTATGCATTCCGTTCGTCATAATACCTGCCGCCAGCTGGATTTGGAATCTAACAGCCTCCTGGCAACATCTTTTGCTTGATCTAAATTGTGATTCTCAAAATGGCCGCACTCCCTTATGTTGGCGTAGGGCACTTCCTTCGCAATTAAAATATCGTTTAATACAGCCTCATATACGCCGCAAATTTTTTGCGCGTCGCCTTCATTTAACAATACAAGATAAAACCCGGTCTGACACCCCATTGGAGCGACGCAGATAAAATTCTCGGGCATGTATTTTCTAAAACCCGCCAGCAGAAAATGCTCAAATGAATGCAATTCAGTCGTCGACAGGTAACTTATATTTGGCTGGTTGATACGCAGGTCAACGAAATAAACCGCATCACCATTTTCACCCTTTGTGATGGATCGCAGCTTTACATGAGGTGCTTTTAGTTTTCTGTGATCAATCTCCCCGACAGTGTGGACTTCCCAGCCCAGTTGTTCAAGACTTAACATAATCAACTCCTAAACTTAATTCAATATAATCAACCGCTTTAACTTAATGGGATACGCGAGTCTTAATTCGCTTCAACATATTGGGACAGATGTTTAAAACTATCCGCCAGGGCTTTTTCCCATGAAGCGACATGGTGATACAACTCAACGGATGCATATCCCGAAAAGCCGTTTTCGTTTAAAGCTTTGAAACTTGCCTCAAAATCAAGGCTCCCTTCCCCTGGAATTTCGTGATAATGTACGATACCTGTAAGAGTATTAGCCACCATCTTATCCATTAATATTTTGCCGTCTGAATTTTTGGTTCCTCTTAAATAACCAATTATCGGTTTTGCTCTTTCTAAAACATCAAAGCTTAACCCTGGAACTGAAATTAAATAAGTGAAAATTTCATTGTCGAATTTGGTTGAGCCGGCGAATAAGCTATTGTAATCAACGTAAACCACCGTCTCTTTAATGTTTGCCCTGTCCGCTACTTGTTCGATCCTTTTCTTTTGTTCCTTGGCGGGTTGATCGTCATAAAAATAAATTGGGTTTTTCCTGTCAAGCAATAGAAAATCGGCGGTTTCAGGGAAATAGATCAAATACGCCGCAAAGTCCAAATCGATCTCCATGTTTTCCGACATCTTGATAATTTTTAAGTTATAGCCCTCCTGGGCGTCGGAAACGTGCAAATATCGCGCGTGGGGAGCGGCTTTTGCCAGAGCGGAAATGTAGTCTTTTTCAGAGCAATAGTTGTGACACAAATCCAAATGCAATTTAAAGTTGGGTGAATTGACTTCGTTGACCAGATCAATGCCCTGATCCAGGGTCTCAATAAACATTCCCGGTTCCGGCTCGATCAATAGGGTAATATCCTCTCCGTCCCTGATTTCCCGCAGGCACTGGTGGATGCTGTCTATCAGCAATTCTTTTGGATTTACCGAAGGATTGATAACATGCTCGTCTCTTATAAAACCACTGCCAAATGTAACGAGCGGAACGCCCAGTTTTCTGGCGACTTCAATTCCCCTCTTAACCAGATTGATACGGCGCTTTCTGCCAGCCAAATCAATACACATCAAGGAAGGCTCATGTGGTCTGGAAGGCATGAAAAAATGCGAGGCGGTCGCAACGCAGGCAGGTTTTACTCTTGTTGTTTCAAATCGTTTTTTTATCTTTGCAATGTATTCGTCGGTTATTTCAAATGGATTAAACTGGTCGCGATGAAAGGAGAGTTCAATTCCCGGATACCCTGCTTTATCGACAACATCAATTGCATCAAGAAATTCTAAATTTGTTAACCCGAAAGTGCTATAACTTAACTTTATCACTGGCTCTGCTCCAAAATTATATATATACAGCCATCTATTCTAGCCACTTGATAGATTTGGGTCAAGGGGGATTCCAGCCACCAGTTGATTCACGCTGCTGCATGGAACCTGGACCTTGATATTTGGAACTCGACACCTGACACCTGGCACTTAATCACCTGACACTTGGGTAATGACCTTCTGAAACGCCCGCAGCAAAGTCCCGCGTTGCTCGAAGCCAGTCTCACTTAGATCTGCGATTGCCAAAAATATTTTTTCGCGGCATCGGCTGAGCAATCCGCCCGCCAGACGCGCAAGCGATTTTGTTTCCGCGTTGACTTCATCTGTGTCCATCCACATGCGGCCAGCCTCCCAATGACGGGATAACACATAAGGCTGTGTGAGCGGTTGCGAGAGGCGTTGTACCCATCCGTTTGAACCGGGGTCGAGCCAGAATTGAATTTTCACAGATCGGTTCATCATTAAGAAGGTATGCGCAGGCGCAATCAGAATTGCATCTTTATCTTCGTTTCGCCATGATTCCAAATATTGAGCGGCGATCACACCTTCTTCAAGCATGGCAAAGTATTCGCGTCCGAGGTCGAAGGAGGGGCTGTCCATGTTTACATACGAAGGTTCCATTGCATTGCGAAACTTCTTCATGGATTCGATCAAACTCGCCGCCACACGCACTGCGTCCAAATTCAAATGGAAGCCGTAATCAGGCTGCGAGATCACTTCACCGAATAATTTCCGCAGGAAGAAATCCACAGGCAGGGGATTGTTTGAACGATACTCTTCCAGCCAGTTTCGTAAATTGGTATAGCGCGAGCCGAGAGAATAGGTAATGCGCTCCTGTGTTTCTGATTTTATTTCGTCGAAGGTGGATAGCCGAAAATCTTTTGACTGATAAACAATTTCAGTTAAGAGTTGTGCGCGGATTAAATCCGTGTTCAAAGCGAACATGAGCGCGTGAGACACGTCAAATTTTGTGGGGCGGATATTCCAATGCGGATGCGCCAGCGCAGAAAGTGTAAGTAATGTTTTGCTCGCGGTTTCATCACGCAATGAACGTGACGGGCGGTGCGTGCGCCAGGGAATTTTTGCTTCCTCCAGGCGGTTTGTAATTGAAAAACGTAATGCGTCTGAAAGATACGGCGCCAGGATGACGATCTCTGAAGGTGAAATACCATCCTCTTCAACCAATGACTTAACCCTGCTTGTGATCTCATCCAGCATTTCAGGGTAATAATGTGAAAGGATGAATTCCAGGGTATGGTTTGTATCCATAGCTGGAAAGGATTCAGCTCTTATCGCAGAGACAAGCGAGTTGGATAATTGGACGACATTTTCTGATGAGACGAATGATTCGTTGAACTCGATGACTTGACCACACCCTTCGCTCAATGCCGCGCCTGTAACTGCATCGCCTCCGAGGAAACTTCGATACCCCGCATTATTGTCGTAGATCAATAGGGCCGAGTCAAAATCTGCGAGCCATTCCCCGATCATGTCATGTGCGCGAGGGATGTCTTCCTCCACGTTGTCATAAATGAGGTGATGATATGTATTCAAAAGATACGCGCGGACTTGCTCCTGCGGCCACAAAATATCGGTAAAGATTTCGAGCTGAAGAGAGAAATCCAGCAGGTTATGATTCAGGCAGTATTCACGGAAGAGGGTTGCGCATTCCTGAGTGTCCGCGTAGATGCGCCGTTGGGCTGGGTCGCCAAACCAGGCTGAGTCCAGCCGCGAGCCGATCTCTGTATATGGAAAGCCAACCACTGCGGCTTTGTTTAAATTGTCCAGGATCTGGGAATACAGGCGGTTGCGATTGATGGTCAGGGATTGAAAGTATCCCTTTTCTTCGAGTAAGGGGCGCACAAGATAAGCCATGTAATATTGCGCGGTTTCAAGTGTGAGAAATAGCGGGGGCAGTTCTGGAATTTTGAATCCAGCCGCTTCTGCCGCGATGGGCCAGAACAAGTCACACATGCGTTTGGCAAGACCGCCAATCGTGGCGGATGTCACCTCTCCGCCAGCGTGTCGCTCGGGGCTGTAAAGCAGATCCAGATATGGCTCTTGTAGAGTCCTCTGGGGCGTGAGCATGAGAATGGAATTGGCTGGGACGCCCTGTGCGAGCAAGTATCGCATGCGCTCAACGCCTGCCGTAGTTTTCCCCGTCCCGGCCGCGCCCGAGACGAAGAGTTTAAGGTCAAGGGGAGATTCAATGATCTGACGCTGAAGCAGGTTGAGGGTAGGCATGAAGCGAGGGTACAGGATGGAGATTGATTTGTCAATAAGAAGACCACTGACTAGACCGAGAACGATCCTTTGTCAATTGGCAGTGGTCAATTGACTATCGTCAAAACTTTAATTCAAATACTTTGCGAAGAATTTTTTCGCGCGTTCCCATGCATCCTTCGATGCCTCGGGTATGTAAACCTGCGGGTCGCTGTTGCGGAAGAAGGCGTGACCTGAATTTGGATACATAATGATCTCATGTTCCACACCGACCTCATCCAGAAGTGTATCGAATTCTTTCACAGTTCCAGAGGGAATGGAAACATCTGCATCGCCGAAAAAACCAAGCACGGGCGCTTTTAGATTTGCGCGCAATTGATCGAAGACGGTCTGCATCCCGCCGCCATAGAAAGTGCAAACCGCATCAAGGGGACGCGTTGTACTTAATAGAAGCGACATGCGCCCGCCGAAACAAAATCCCACACTGCCGATCCTGCCGTTGCAATCGGGGTGAAATTTCAATGCATCAAAAAGCGATTCCAAATCTTTGTGTGCGTCGGGACCATACTTCTGCACAAGTTTCGCGGCAGTATCGCCATCGCCGGGTTGGGCAAGTTCACCATGATAAAGGTCGGGCGCGAAGGCGAGGTAACCTTCCTTTGCAAAACGGTCTGCAATGGATTTGGTCTGTTCATCCAAGCCCCACCACTCCTGAATGACGATCACTGCGGGCCACGGAGTTTTGCTTTTTGGTTTTGCGAGATGACCTTGCACGGAACCGAGTTGAATGAGTCCGTTCATTAGATATTCTCCTTGTTTTGGATAATGATAATTCAGGATACAGTGGAAGAACAGCTTTGTCAACAAGGGCAAAATTCTCAATTTGAAAACCGAACATCCACAGATTAGACAGATTTAACAGATTTTCACACGCTTTCTGCATAATTTGCCTGTACCGTGCTCAGGCGTGCGTGCGAAATCTGTGGATGATAAAACCATATTGGGAATTTTCCGTGCGAGAATCGTTGACAGGTGCGCCCACTCGCATGTATAATATCAGCCGCTTCAGCCCCGGAGGTTAGAACCGGGGCAGTTGTCTGTAAATAACCCAGCTTCCCCACAGTTCGGCGTAGACCTGCCCTGAGTTCATTGAATGGGTGTAAGGATCCGCGGAACGCGCGGCGAAGTGAATGACTGGAGATCATAAATAATGAGAACTGCTATTGTTGAAAGTGGCGGCAAGCAATACCGCGCCGTCGAAGGCTCCACCATTGATGTGGATCGCCTTGCCCATGAAGTAGGCAAAAAGTTTGACTTTGAACGCGTCCTGCTGATGGTTGACGAAGACGTGGTCATGGTTGGGACTCCCACCGTGGGTGAGATCAAGGTTTCTGCCACAGTTGTGGAACATGTCAAAGGCCCCAAGGTTACCTCTTTCAAATATCGCCCCAAGAAGCGCATCCGTGTAAAGGGTGGGCATCGTCATCAATATACCCGTTTGATGATCGATTTCATTGGCAAGCCCGGTGAAGTACGCAAGGTTGCCAAGAAAGAGACCGCAGCCAAGGTTGAAATAGACGAAGTGACCGAGGTGAAGGAAAAAGCCAGGGTCGAGAAGCAGGCCAAAGCGCCGAAAGAAGCGGCGAAGAAATCCGAAAAAGCGACCGTGAAGAAGTCTGAAAAAGCGACCGTGAAGAAATCCGAAAAAGGGCCCGCGAAGAAGACTGCGGTAACAAAAAAACCGACTTCCAAGTCGTCTACAGCCAAGAAGACTGAAAAGAAGTAGAGTGAGGTAGAAATGGCACATAAAACAGGCGGCGGATCAACCCGCAACGGCCGTGACAGTAACTCCCAACGCCTGGGTGTAAAGCGTTACGCCGGCCAATTTGTCCTTTCTGGCAATATTCTTGTGCGCCAACGCGGCACCAGGATCAAGCCAGGTATTAATGTATTGGTTGGAAAAGATGATACCTTGTTCGCGATTGCGGACGGGATCGTGATGTTCGATGTTGTGCATGGCCGCAAGCGTGTCAATATCGTCCCCGCTAAGGTTGAATAAGATGAAAGCAGAAATCCATCCTACAGTTTATGAAGCGAACGTGTCCTGCGCTTCGTGTGGTAAAGCGTGGGTGACCACTTCCACCAAAAAAGAATTGCGCATTGACGTGTGTTCGAATTGTCACCCCTTCTTTACCGGTGAGTCTTCAAGGCTTCTTGATGTTGAAGGTCAGGTGGACCGCTTCTACAAGAAACTTTCTGCCCGCCAGACCTATGTGGAACAGCAAAAATCCAAGGAAGAGTCTTTGACTTCCCCTGATCGCTCGATTGACGATCTTGGCCTCGCACCTCGTGCAGTGGATGCGCTCAAGAAAGCCGGCCTTTTGACCATTGGTCAGATCATTGCAAAACTTGGCGAAGGCGATGCCTCGCTTTTGGAGATCGCTGGCTTTGGTCAGTCTTCATTGACTGCAGCCAAGAAGAAACTGCGCTCGCTGGGATTTGAAATTCCAGAAGTACTCAAGTCTTCCAAGGTCAAAAAAGCCGCTGAATCCGAAGCAGGTGAGTAGGTTTTTCCCCCTACGGGGGACTTTGTCAGAGATAGGTTTCTCAGGTAAACTAGACAGGCAGATGCACAAAGCGTCTGCCTGTTTTCATAATTCAGCTATCCCGAATCCCCGGCCCTTCCCCCGAAGGGGATTAGGGTAGGGCCGTAACATTAGATTATGAGCAAAATCACCAATACCCTTTCTGAATGAAAGGGGGAGAGGTTTTATGAAGCATACCCATGGTTTAATTGAGGTTATCTGTGGTTCAATGTTCAGCGGCAAGACGGATGAACTGATCCGCAGGCTTGTAAGAGCAACAATCGCGAGGCAAAAAGTACAGGTGTTCAAGCCTGCTATTGACGTGCGTTACACAATTGAAAAAGTGGCTTCTCACACCGGCTCCACTTTTGATGCAATTCCTGTTCGAAAAGCCGCAGACATTCGTACGAAACTGGATAACGACACAACCGTTGTCGGTATTGACGAAGCGCAGTTCTTTGACCCCGAAGTGGTAACCGTCGCCCAGGAATTGGTCTCGCGTGACGTGCGGGTGATCGTCGCCGGCCTAGATATGGATTTTCGAGGTGAACCTTTTGGTTCCATGCCGGCGCTGATGGCTGAAGCGGAAGATGTCTTGAAGCTCCATGCCATTTGCATGGTCTGTGGCGATAATGCCTCCCGTACACAACGATTGGTCAATGGCAAGCCAGCCCGTTATGATGAGCCGATTGTGATTGTCGGCGCATCCGAATTATATGAAGCGCGTTGCCGTCAGCATCACGAGGTTCCGCGCTAGTTCTTTTCTACCGGTCTATGTTTTTACCTGTATGCTATATATAAGTACACACGTAGACAAGTACACAGGAATATACTCATGCAAGACTATCAGGATGTACTAGCTGAAATTTTAATAGATGCAGACACCCTCCAGGCGCGCGTCAAAGAGCTGGGCGCTCAGATCAGCACGGATTATTCCGCTGAAGACCTTCTGCTGATTTGCATCCTGCGCGGCGGCGTGTCATTCATGGTTGACCTGAGCAGGCACATTACCATACCGCACATGATGGATTTCATGGCAGTCTCATCCTATGGCGCGGGCAAGCGTGAAGCAGCAGGCTCTGCGCGCGTCACGCTCGATCTGCAAACAGATATTCGCGGCAGGAATGTACTGCTTGTTGAAGATATAGTAGATAGCGGACATACCATCTCAGCCGTTCTGCAAATGCTCGAAACCCGCCAGCCAAAGACCCTGAAAGTTTGCGCGCTGCTCGATAAACCCGAACGACGCGAAGCGCATGTTCCCATTCATTATCTTGGATTCACCATTCCAAATAAATTTGTATTTGGTTATGGGCTTGACCTGGATGAGTATTATCGCAACCTGCCTTTCGTCGGTGTGGTTGACCTGGATAAATATAAGCCAGCCTCCTGATGATTGATTTGGCTGGGGATTAAAATGGACGAAGAAACTGACAATTCTGAAAAACTCCATTCGCCATACACAGGTCGCTGGGTGGCTCTCGTGCGTGGACGTGTCATTGCGCAAGGCGGCACACCTGAACAGGCTCTGCGCGCATCACAGTCCAGCCGCTATAAGGAAAAACCAGAGATCATTTTTATGCCGATCCCTTTTTCACTTCCCCCTTTAATAGATAAGATAAAAGATACCCTGCCTGCCGATCAGGAAATTTACCTCGTCGGCGGCGCAGTGCGTGACCTTTTAACTTCCCGCCTGTCACATGACTTTGATTTTGCACTGCCATCGAATGGCATTTCCATCGCTCGGAAAGTTGCCAACGCCCTCGGCGCAGACTTCATGCCCCTGGACGATGAACGCGACACAGGCCGCGTCGTTCTGACCGACCAAGATGGCACCCGCATCTACCTTGATTTCGCCACCTATCGCGGCGCAAACCTTGCTGAAGATCTGCGCGCTCGTGATTTCACCATCAATGCCATGGCTTACAACTTGCGCGATAATACGATCATAGACCCCATGGAAGGCGCAAGCGATATTCGCGCCAAAGTCATCCGCGCTTGCTCACCAACTTCATTATCAGATGATCCAGTCCGCATTTTGCGGGCAGTGCGGCAAGCCGCGGCGTTTGGATTCCGCATAGAGAAGAACACCCGTGAATTAATGAAGCAAGGTGCGGATCAGGTCGGAAGCGTTTCCGCAGAACGTCTGCGCGATGAAATCTTCAAGATGCTAAACGGTCCAAAAGCAGATACATCCATCCGTGCGCTGGAGATGCTCGGCGTGCTATCACACTTAATGCCTGAATTGCTTGCCATGAAAGGCGTGGAACAATCCCCGCCGCATGTTTATGATGTCTGGACGCATACCCTGGCTGTGTTGGCTCACCTCGATCAAATCATTTCTGGTTTGCGCGTCGGTTATGATGCCGAAAAAACGAACGACATGTTCACAGGTCTGCTGGGCTTGCGTTTGGGACGATATCGTGAGCAAATAGCAAGGCATTTTGCCGCGCCGCTTAACGTGGATCGTTCCCATCGTTCCTTGCTTTTCTTCGCCGCGCTCTATCACGACGTATGCAAGTCTGAAACAAAAACGATTGATGAAACGGGACGCATCCGCTTTTTCGATCATGATGTGAAGGGAGCAGAAGTGGCCGCGCAGCGCGCGCGGGCCTTCAACCTCAGTAACGATGAGATTGAACGATTACAGGCCATCATCAAGCATCATATGCGGATTCATTCGTTTGCCGGCCGCATGGAATTTGATAAACAAACACCCTCGCGCAAAGCCATTTACCGCTTCTTCCGCGATAGCGGCAGGGCGGGCATTGACCTGATCCTGCTCGGGCTGGCCGACCTGCGTGCCACGCGCGCCAATGAGCTTACCATTGAAACATGGACCGCCTATCTGGATGTCGCTCGCATTCTGTTTGAGAATTACTGGGAGCGGCCCGAAGAAGTCGTTGCCCCGCCGCGTTTACTGGATGGGCACGAGTTGATGAAGGAATTAAAGCTCACGCCTGGTCCTCTTATTGGTCAACTGCTGGAGGCTATCCGAGAGAATCAAGCCGCAGGCAAAATTGAAAACCGCGAGCAGGCTTTATCTTTTGCGCGTGAAGAAATAGCGAAAGGACCTGTGGCTGGTGAAGCATGAATCTTGTCTTTTTTGATCTGGAATCACAAAACCTGTTTCAGGATGTCGGCGGGCGTGAAAATATCGAAAAACTTCGAGTTGCATGCGCCGTCACCTGGTCTACAAAAACCAACGACTTCTCCGTTTATTGGGAGCAGGATATCCCCGCCCTCATCGAAGAATTAAAATCTGCAACCAAAATCATTGGATTCAATCTGCGCGGGTTTGACTATCGAGTGCTTCAGCCCTATGCCCCTGAAACACACTTCGCCTCCCTCCCGACCCTTGACCTGCTCCTCGACCTGCAAAAGATTCTTGGCTTTCGCATCAGCCTTGATACCATTGCAAGGGCCACACTCGGCACAGCCAAAACTGTGGAAGGTGTACAATCTGTCCAATGGTTTCGAAATGGCGAGTTGGAGAAGGTCGCCGAATACTGCCAAGCGGATGTGGACCTCACGCGCCGTGCCTATGAATTTGGGCGTGATCACGGGCACATATTTTATAAATCAAGATTGGGAAGTAAATTGAAAGTGGATGTAAAATGGAAGTGATCGAGTAAACACATAAACACGTGGACAAAGTGGAGTGAAATGAAAAAAGTATTGATCAATGATGTAACGATTGCTTATGAGCGTCGCGGCAAAGGGACTTCACTCGTGCTGATACACGGCTTTCCTTTGGATCATACTTCGTGGGATGAAGTTGCTTCCTTGCTGGAAAATGAATTTGACCTGATCCTGCCTGACCTGCGCGGGTTTGGAAAATCTACAACGACGGAAAATCCATACCAAATTTCCGATATGGCGGATGATCTGGCTGGTTTGCTGGATCATTTGGGAATTGAGAAAACTCTCATTGCTGGTCACTCGATGGGTGGATACGTAGCGCTGGCATTCGCGAAGAAATATCCAGATCGAGTCAGCGGTATGGGCTTGGTCTCCTCGCAAGCTGCCGGCGATCCTCCCGAGCGTAAAGAAGGTCGTTATAAAACTGCCGCTGAGGTGGCTGAAAAAGGTGTGGGTGTTGTGGCAGGAGCAATGACCCCAAAACTTTCTGCTGATATACGCGTACAGGGGTTTGTGCGTGGCGTGATAGAGCAGCAAAGTAAACCTGCTATTATCGGTGCGCTTAAGGCCATGGCAGAAAGAGAAGATTTGACTTCGTTTATTCCCACTTTCAATGCCCCCCTTCTGCTCGTTCATGGCGATGTGGATGCACTGATCCCGATCGAGCGTTCGAGAGAGATATGGGTATTATTGCCATCTGTCAGGCTGGTGGAGTTGAAAGGCGCCGGTCACATGCCGATGATGGAGTTTGCAATAGAAACTGCCGAAGCGCTGAAAATATTGAAGTAAAATAATAATGCCCGTTACGCTCGAAGTGGCGGGCATTATCGTTTTACAGAAACAGGCTAGAGTTGGGATGGAAGCGGTTGTGAGTCAGTATTTTTTAGCTCGGATGTGTCCAGCGCGCCTGTCTGCCTGACCATCTTCCTGATATGCGCGACAAGCACGCCGCTGGACACAGGTTTGACGAGAAAGTCGTCAGCGCCTGCATCCAAAACACTGGCGACCGAGCGCGGATCGTTGATGGCGGAGAGAATCAGAATGGAAACATTGCTGAATGTGCGAACTGCTTTGCAAACCTGCCATCCATCAACATCCGGCATCATTAGATCAAGGAGCACAACGCTTGGATTTTTTTCCCGGACAAGTTGAATACCTTCTGAACCGCTGTTGGTTGTGATCACGTCAAAGCCATGCGCCTTAAGCAGCAGGCCCATTAATTCCGTGATGGCAGGATCATCGTCAATGACTAGAATTCTTGTGGTCATATTTTTATCGCTTGCCTATTATCGCTGATTTAACCTTTATTGAACTTTGCAATGAGTTTACAGATTGGAGTGTCTTTTTATTAAAATATTGGATTGAAATCCGCTGATCTGGTGATGTTTGTCATTTGGAATTTAGACCGTTTTTGGTAAAATATTTCACATTCAAAATGTGAAAATAAAAAAAATTTCAATCCATGCAGGAGTCCACAATGACGAAATGGGTCTATTTATTCAATGAAGTGAAAGAGGTAGAGAAAGTTGCCGGCGGTTCATGGGATGCTGTTAAAGCGCTTGTGGGCGGCAAAGGCCTGGGTTTGCTGGATATGACGCGGGCGGGTGTTCCTGTTCCGCCATTTTTTACAGTGACGACCGAAGCCTGTAACGCATATCAAAAATTGGGGGAATTTCCCGCAGGGCTGTGGGAACAGGAATTAAAAGCATTGATGGCCATTGAAAAGAAAACGGGCAAGAAGATTGGCGACCCTAAAAACCCATTGTTGGTTTCATGCCGTTCAGGCGCGAAGTTTTCCATGCCCGGTATGATGGATACTGTCTTGAACATCGGTCTCACGGACGAAACTGCGGCAGGCATGGCGGCATTGACAGGTAACGGACGTTTTGTTTATGACTTGTACCGCCGTTTGGTGGAAATGTTCGGTTCCGTTGTACTGGGGATTCCTGATGAGGCATTTGAGCGCCCATTGGAAAATTACAAGCATAAAGAGGGCTACACGCTGGACACTGAGATGAGTGCAGGCGACTGGAAGCATATAGTCGAAGAGTTCAAGGCTGTGGTTACAAAAGAGAATAGATTTGATTTCCCGCAGGATCCATTCAAACAATTGGAATTGGCGACTGAGGCGGTTTTCAAATCCTGGAATGGCAAACGCGCAATTGACTATCGCAATGCAACCGGCATTTCGCATGATCTGGGAACGGCGGTCAATATCCAGACCATGGCTTTTGGCAACATGGGCGATGACTCAGCCACAGGTGTGGCATTTACCCGCAATCCTTCAACCGGCGACAAAAAGATGATGGGCGATTTCCTGTTCAATGCCCAGGGTGAAGATGTGGTTGCGGGTATCCGTAATACCAATCCGATTGAGGCTTTGCAGGAACGGATGCCCAAAGCATACGATGAGTTCATGAAGATCACAGCGCGCCTGGAAAAACATTACAAGGATATGCAGGATGTTGAATTCACCATCGAACGCGGTACATTGTGGATGCTGCAAACGCGCAATGGCAAGCGCACGGCCAAAGCTGCAGTGAAGATGGCTGTTGATATGGCCAATGAAGGCCTGCTCACGAAGGAAGAAGCGCTGGAACGTATCAGCCCCGAAAATGTGGATACGCTTTTGCATCCGCAATTCGATGAAGATGCAAAGAAAGCCGCAGAGAAGTCCGGCGCGCTGATCGCAAAAGGCGTGAATGCATCGCCAGGCGCGGCGGTAGGACAAATCTATTTTGACGCCGATACGGCTGAAAAATTTGCAAAGGAACAGAAGCAGGACACCATCATGGTCCGTCCTTTCACCAAGCCCGATGATGTGCACGGCATGATCGCCTCCAAAGGTGTGGTGACCAGTGAGGGCGGCGCAACATCACATGCGGCGGTTGTCGCCCGTCAGTTTGGCATCCCATGTGTGGTGGGTGCGTCCACGATCAAGATCGATTTTGAAAAGCGCGTCATGACCGTTGGCGAAACTGTTGTTAATGAAGGCGAATGGATTTCTGTAGACGGGGCCTCCGGGCAGGTCTTCGTTGGGAAAATCCCCATGACCACGCCTTCGCTTGAAGAGCAGGTTGAGCTAATGACCTTGCTCAAATGGGCGGACGAAGTTTGCGCGCGCAAGGATGTGCGCCTTGCTCCAAAAGGCTGGCCCACCCGTGGTCTGCAAGTATGGGCAAATGCAGATTATCCGAAGGATGCCCGCCGCGCCCGCTCCTATGGCGCTGTCGGGATTGGTCTGTGCCGAACCGAGCACATGTTCTTTGAAACCGAACGCCTGCCCATTGTGCAGGATATGATCCTCTCTGAATCCAGCGCAGGGCGCACATCTGCGCTTAATAAACTTTTGCCTTATCAGCGCAAGGATTTTGACGGTCTCTTTGAAGCGATGGACGGCTGCCCGGTCATCATTCGCTTGATTGATCCGCCTCTTCATGAATTTATGCCTGATGAGGAAAAACTATTCGAAGAAGTTGTCACTTTGAGAGTGAAAGGCGAAACCGAAGGTCTGAAAGCCAAAGAGGATTTACTCGCCGCGGTCAAAGGCATGCACGAATCCAACCCGATGATGGGGCTGCGCGGTGTGCGTCTTTCGATTGCCATGCCTGAGATCGTTGAGATGCAGGTGCGCGCCATCTTCGAGGCCGCCGCAGATTGCGCAAAACGCAGGATTGTGGTGAAACCCGAAGTGATGATCCCACTGACTGGCACGGTCAGGGAATTGGAATGGATCCAGCCCCGTCTCGAACGGATTGCATCTGCTGTCATGCAGGAAAAAGGCATTCAGTTCGAATATAAATTCGGCACCATGATCGAAATTCCGCGCGCGGCAGTGACGGCCAGGGAAGTGGCGAAGCAGGCCGAGTTCTTCTCCTTCGGTACCAACGATCTTACACAAATGACCTATGGTTACTCGCGTGATGATGCCGAGCGCAACTTCCTCGTTACCTATCAGGAACAGGGTATTTTGGAAACAAATCCCTTCCAGACGATTGACCGCGACGGTGTCGGCAAACTGATGCAATGGGCCATTGACGAGGGCCGCAAGACGCGCCCGAACCTTGAAGTAGGCATCTGCGGCGAACACGGCGGCGACCCTGACTCGATTGAATGGTGTCACTTGATCGGCAACAACTATGTCTCCTGCTCACCGTTCCGCGTGCCGATTGCGCGTTTGGCGGCGGCTCACGCGGCGTTGAAATATCGCCCGAAGGCTGTCAAGAAGGTTGTTGTTGCGAAACCCAAAACCGCCCAAGCTAAAGCGAAAGCCTTAAAAGCGAAGCCTGGGACAAAGTCCCCGCGAAGTCCCCGAAGGGGGAAGGGGAAGAAAAGATCCAAAAAGTAGATGAAAAGTCCCCGCCATTTTTTGGTGGGGACTTTTCAAAGATAACCCCTTGCATTTCAGTATGTAAAAGTGATAATCTTATTGTAAGGAGAATAGTGACATGAAAAACAAAACCCGACCTTTTTCGTTTTTTGCAATGTTGATTATACTCATCCTGGCGTGTAACCTGCCGGACGGCAACCCAACCGCCACACAAGAACCGGATGCCACTGCTGATGTTGTGTCACCCACATCTGAACAGCCGCTACCCGCACCCGAGGTACCCGCCGTAACGCATGTAATATTCCCCGCCTCCGCGCCTAATTCAAAATTGTTCTATGATGTTGAGTCTTCCGCCACCGCGCCTGAGAAACGCGCACCTTATGGCGACTCTTATGATATCAATCGCCTTGAACGCCCATTTTTGCAGGATATGACCTATATCCCCGACCTTGATGTGGAAACATTCAGCCTCAGCAAGGATGCCGACTGGTATTATGTATCCGTCCGCCTGATAGGCAAAGATCCCAATAATGCGCTCGGCATTAACTACGCTGTCGAATTGGACAAAAACAGCGATGGGTTTGGCGACTTTATCATCCTTGCCCAGCCGCCTTATACGTCGGATTGGAGCGCAGGCAACGTGCAAGTATATGCCGACACGAATCATGACACCAGCGCCATCTCCTCAGTTCGTTCCGATGCTCCGATCAATACCGATGGTTATGATTCATTGATCTTCGACGGCGGGCGCGGAGAGGGGGATGACCCCGACCTGGCCTGGGTGCGCATTAATGCAGGTCCCAATGCCACAATACAGTTTGCGTTCAAGCGATCCTGGGCTGGCAGTTCTTTTATGTTCGGTGTGCTGGCTGATGCGGGGTTAAAAGATGCAGCCCAGCTTGATTATGTGGACCGCTTTACCGAAGAAGAGGCTGGCTCGCCTATCAAGACCAAAAAGGATTATCCGTTGAAGGCGCTCTATGCAATAGACAATACCTGCCGCGAGGCGCATGGCTTCGATGCAACAGGTTTCGAGCCAATGCTTTGCCCGAGGGAGATTCCCCCAACCGCTGCTCCGCTTAATACCCAGCCTGCTGGCTGCACAGATCCCGGGCAATATAAAGATCAATCAAGTTGCGAAGCGGCAGGGTGCGCATGGAAAGATAATAGCGGTGTTGTTATTGCGGTTATTCCTTCCTTCTGCACCTACCCATAATAATTACAGAAACTGCATAAAAACTTGATTCCGTACAGGACTTTCGTAAAACCCTGCGTAGGGCGCATTCTCTAATGCGCCATTGACACAAATAGGCGTTAGAGAATGCCTATTACGCGCGGGGATTATTAATAGCCCATTGGTAATCTTGTATTTCAAAGAGAAGTCATTATAATGAAACAAAAGGAGATGAGAAGATGAACAGAAAATCCCATTTGTTTTTCATGCTTGCTGTCCTAATTTTACTTGTACAGGCATGCAACTTACCAGAACCCAGCCAGCCGACGGAAACAGCAGTCCCGCCTGCTGCCGAAATACCGGCGACAGCGCCCCCTGCGCAGCATCAATTGATCCCGGTCTCCGCGCCGGAAGCAAGTCCGTATCCGGACGTTGTTTCCACTGACACCGCCCCGGAAAAACGCGCGCCTTACGGCGACACATACGACCTTAACCGCCTCGAGCGCCCATTTACCCAGGATATGACCTATATACCCGATATGGACATTGCCTCATTCAGTATCAGCGATGATGGAGATTGGTATTATGTCTCCATCGGGCTGGTAGGTAAAAATCCCAACAATTCCCCCGGCATTAATTTCGCTGTGGAATTGGACACAAACCTGGATAGTTTTGGCGATTTTCTTATTCTTGCGGAACCTCCGTATTCAGAAGAGTGGACTGCAGACAACATCAAAGTCTATGCAGACACCAACCGCGATTCGGCAGGGACTTCCGCAGCCAAATCGGATGCGCCTTTTTCCGGTAATGGATACGACAAATTGATTCACGATATTACGATTGGCGTGGGAGACGATCCTGATCTGGTTTGGGTGCGCACAAATGCAGGTCAATCTGCAACGGTTCAGTTTGCCTTCAAGAAATCCTGGGCAGGCAGCACCTTTCTGTTTGGCGTGCTGGCGGATGCAGGGCTGAAAGACGTCTCCAGGCTTGATTATGTGGATCGTTTTACCGAAGAAGAAGCCGGGTCGCCTGTCCGTAGCAATACCCATTACCCTTTGCAGGCGCTTTTTGCGGTGGATAATACGTGTTTTCAGGCGGTTGGGTTCGAACCCACCGGCTTCGAGCCGAAGATCTGCCCGGAAATCGTCCAACCGCAGATCGTGGAACAACCTGAACAACCTGGACAACCCGGGATTACGCCGGTAGGGCTAACACCACGGCCAACACTCATCCCTCCTCCTAATTAGTTTCTCATTCCACAAACCGTAGAAAGACCTGATTCCCCAATAATCGGCCGCGTTTTGTAAGCCTGAAGGCCTCCGAATTTTCGGAGGCCTTTTTTTCGAGAAGACCAACAACAAGGAGTTCTTCTATTTCTTTTTGATAGACCTCCAACAGCCCGCTTCCAAACCTGGACCTGAAATCTGATTTAACAACACCGGCCTTCACCAGCCTGAGGTTGTTCAGCATGTACTCAGACATGTCATCTTTCAATGTTTGCTTGTGCTGGTTGACAGTGGCCGGGGAAAGAGGAAAAACGAGATTAGAGATTGGAGAATTCGGATTCGTAAGACGTTCGATATAGGTTTTGATTCGCAAGGCGTTGGAATAACGATAGCCATTGGCGTATCCATGCGCACCGGCGCCGAAGGCCAAGTAGGGCAGGGAGCGCCAGTATTGAAGGTTATGCTTGCAAGCATGTGACGGTAGACCGTTGACCTTGGACGGTGAATCACGGTCTATCGTCCGTTGTCCATGGTCCAATGCCCAGTTCGAAATCTCATAATGCACATATCCATTATTTTCGAGAAACTCTTCTGCGTACTCATACATTTCCGCCGCGAGGTCGGGGTCTGGGAGGGGGAGCAGTCCTTTGGATGACCATTTTCCAAAAGGCGTGCCGTGCTCGAGAGTCAGTGCATAGGCGGAGATGTGTTCGGGGTGAAGTTCCAAAACTCGCTTGAGCGTTGTTTGCCAGGTTTGCAGGGTCTGCTCAGGCAGGCCGTAGATCAAATCCAGGTTGACGCCGTTACTTTGGCGGTCGAAGCCTGCTTTCCTGGCAGTGGATACGGCTTCGATGACGGTGAAAAAATCATGCACGCGCTCCAACATACGGAGTTCTTCTGTGTTGGCGGATTGCACGCCGAAGCTGATGCGATTGATGCCCGCTTTGCGAAGCGCGGCCAGCTTTTCCGGGGAGACTGTGCCTGGGTTGGCTTCAATGCTGACTTCCGCGTCAGCGGTGAATGTGAAGGCGGCGCGCAATGCGTCCATGATGGAGGCAAATTGAGGCCCAGAAAGAAGCGAGGGGGTCCCGCCTCCAAAGAAGACGGTATGGATAGTCCGATAGTCGCTTAGTTCGGTAGTTGAATAGTTGTCCCGCTGACTCGCTGACTCACTGACTCGTTGATTCTCCACAAATTTAATTTCCTGAATCAATGCGTTGACATAATCAGGAATCATGGATTCTTGATTGGCGTAGGTGTTGAAGTCGCAATAGGCGCAGCGGTGATTGCAGAATGGAATATGGAGGTAGATCGAAGTATCAGGTGTCATGTGCGAGGTGTCATGTTTTCTCCTCGTAGTGTCCATTGCGCTGAGCGGAGGGAGTGTGCGCTCTTCGGGCGAAAACGTCGAAGGTGCATGCGGCTTCGCTCACATCGTCCCGACGCTTTTTCGGAAGCGTTTGCGCGCTTCGCGCCGGTCGGCTTACCCTGAACGGTACAATGTCCGCTCCGTCGCTGACGCGGTGGTCAACGGAGATGGTGGCTTTCATTTTTGTCACTATTACGTACCTCCAATATCAAACTCCTTCATCCCCAAAGTCTTTATCAGAGAATCTTCAGTTTGAAACAGAGTGAAATGATTGATGTTGTAATCGTTATCTAATTCTTTTAGCGCTATGTTTCTATCTTTAGTAGGTATAGTAATTTTTATTAATAAATCTTGTACTGAATTATGATTTTTTCGGGGTTCATCGAATATTTTATGGTGGGAACAGAATGTGTGCGACGAACTATCTTCTGACCATTTAGAAGCGATAGTGTACATTGCCTTCTGAGCAAAATGTCTTTTGTGGGTACTCACGTACTGACCAAACAACGTAATTAGTGGATTTTCTAACGATTTTACGTTACCAACCAAGTTGATATAGACATACAGAGCCACATTTTCGTCTTTCGATACATCCCACAAGGCAAAATAAGCTGCAATGTAGGGAGATGTTGTCCAATCTAGAAGTGGTGACGGATATCCATGATGTCGAAGATATACTAAATATGAGTAGCAAACTTGAGGGAGGTAGACTCTGTGCCAAGATTGTTTATTCTTTATCTCATCCATTAATTCAGGATGATCAGGTATACCCCACTTAGTTTCTGTGATGGATTCAATTTCATTAACTGTCATTCCTGCTAGAGCAAGATAGTAACCTAATGTAAATTCTTTTGTAGATTTTCTTTCCAGCGTTGTTTTTAGAGGTAAATCTGGCTGCCCGCGAAATAGAACTACATTATCAAGGTTATAATATCCGTAGGTTTTCCTGATTTCATCAACAACCCCTTTAAATTCAACCCAACTGTTCAGCTCTCGTTTTTCCATAATAATCCTTTTGATTGGTTATTAGATGAAATTATACTCTCGCAAAACAAAAACTTCCGAAGCCATTTGACTTCGGAAGTTTACTTTTTACACCAACATCCTGACAGGATTTTCAAGGAAGCCCGCCAGCGCTTGCATGAACTGGGCGGCTTCGGCTCCGTCGCTGACGCGATGGTCAACGGAGATGGTGGCTTTCATTCTCCAGCCCACTTTCAACTCACCACTTTCCACCACGGGAACTTCTCTTGCGGAACTGATCGCCAAGATCGCGGCTTCGGGCGGGTTGATGATGGCGATGAAGTCTTCGACATCGTACATGCCCAGATTGGATGTGGAGAAGGTCGAGCCATCTATATCATCGGGCTTGACCTTGCCTTCGCGGGCGCGGCCTGCCATCGTTTTAACTTCCCCAGAAATTTGGCGCAAGGTCTTTTGATCGGTGTCTTTGACGACGACAGTCATCAAGCCGCCGGGGATGGTGACCGCCACGCCGACATTGACATGTCCAAATTGCACGATCTTGTCGCCATTGAGGGTCGCGTTCAAGTTGGGGAATTGACGTAACGATAACGCCGCGCCTTTGAGAATAAAGTCATTGACCGAAACTTTTTCGTTATCTGGAACATAGGAATTGATCTGCCTGCGCGCATCCATCAACGCATCCATTTTGAATTCGTGAGTCACATAGAAATGCGGGATGGTTGTCTTGGATTCAACCAACCTGCGGCCGATGGCTTGGCGGAGCTTGGTCATTGTAGTCGTCTGGTCTGCTAGTCGGGTAGTTGGGTAGATGGGATCAGAGACTAGTGGACTAGTGACTGGTGACTGGTGACTAAGCGCAGACTCGATGTCTTTGCGGACAATACGTCCGCCGGGGCCAGTACCTTGCACGTTGGAGAGGTCAACTTTTTGGTCGCGGGCAATCTTCTTCGCAAGAGGGGATGCTTTGACCGAACCAGAGTCAACAGGAGATGATGTTTGTTGAACTGGAGCAACTGTCGGCGGAGTCTGAGGCGCAGGCTTTTCATCCTCTTTTGGCTTGACACCTGACACCTCGACACTTGACACTTGTTCACCAACTTGTCCCACAATCGCAATCGGCGCATTCACAGGAACCAGCGTGCCTTGATCGACGATGAGTTGCAGGACAACGCCGCTCGCGGAAGATTCAACTTCAACGGTGGCTTTGTCGGTTTCGATTTCAGCGAGCACGTCGCCTTTGTTGATATTCTCGCCCACTTGTTTCACCCAGCGGACGAGTAAACCCTCAGCCATGTCGAAGCCGAGTTTGGGCATGGAAATTGTTTCAGCCATTATTTCAAGACCTCCTTCACCGCCGCAGTGATGTCTGCTACTTGTGGGAGCGCGGCTTGTTCGAGCGTGCGGTTGTAGGGGAGCGGCACTTCTTTTTGCGCCACGCGGATGATCGGCGCGTCAACGTAATCAAATGCTTCTTCGTAAATGCGGCTGACGATCTCGCTGCCAACGCCGTAGGATTTCCAACCTTCTTCAACGACAACCGCACGGTTTGTTTTCTTAAATGATTCGATCACGGGTTCCATATCGAGCGGACGCAGTGTGCGCAGGTCAACAACTTCAACTTCGATGCCTTGCTTCGAAAGCTCATCGGCGGCTTTCATCGAAAGCTCAAGACCTTTGCAATATGTGACGATGGTGAGGTCTTTGCCAGCACGCTGTACTTTGGATTTACCAATTGGAATTGTATATTCGCCCTCAGGCACTTCGCCGCGCACTTGATACATGGTTGCGTGTTCGATAAAAAGAACCGGATCATTCGAACGGATGGCTGATTTAAGCAATCCTTTGGCATCTTCCGGTGTCCCAGGGCTGATGACTTTCAAGCCGGGGAAATGCGCGAAGACAGCATCCGGAGTCTGCGAGTGGGTCGCGCCAAGTTGACGTCCACCGCCGCCGACTGCGCGAATCACCAAAGGTAATGTGAACTGTCCGCCAAACATATAATGAAGTTTGGGGGCCTGGTTGACGATGTAATCCATCGCAGAGAAACCAAAGTTGATAGTCATCAACTCTGCCACAGGGCGTTGCCCCACCATCGCCGCGCCAATCGCGCCGCCGATGATCGCATTTTCTGCGATGGGTGTATCTTTGACGCGCATCGCGCCGTATTTATCGTAAAAGCCTTTGGTGACGGCATACGTGCCGCCCCAAACGCCGACCTCTTCACCCATAATAAAAACGGCTGGGTCGCGGTCCATTTCTTCCATAAGCGCTTGCGAGATCGCCTCGCGCATTGTGATTTTTGCCATGTTTCCTCTTCGAGAGAGAATAGAGATTAGATGAATAGAGAATAGTCACTTTCAGAACACTATTCTCTACTTTCTATTTTTCTATTCTCTTAATCAGCATAAATATCCGTGTACAACTCTTCCAGCGCAGGCTCAGGACTGGCCTCAGCAAACTCCACAGCCTTTGCCACTTCCTCTTTCACGCGCGCTTCGATCTCATCCAAAGCTTTACGAGTGGCGATTTTCTTATCCAATAATTGCTTGTTGAAAATGCCGATTGGGTCATTCTCCTGCCACTTCTTCACTTCTTCCTGCTTGCGATAACGCTCAGGGTCGCCCATGGAATGTCCGCGGAAACGATAAGTATCAATTTCAAGTAAATACGGCTGGGAATTTTTGCGGACAAACTCAAGCGCTTCCTTTGCGGCATCGTAAACCTTCATCACATCCATGCCGTCCACCTGACCGTTCTTCATGCCATAACCTTCAGCCTTTTGGCGAATGTCAGTCACAGCCGAAGCGCGTTCCACGGTTGTGCCCATGCCGTATTGATTGTTTTCACAAACCCACAGCACGCGCAAGTTCCAGGTTTTGGCAATATTCAATGCCTCATGGAAATAGCCGATATTTGTCGCACCCTCTCCAAACATGCAAATGGTTACGTTGTCGTTACCTGCATACTGGTCGCCGATCGCGAATCCCGAAGCAATGGGGAGGTGACCACCCACGATGGCGTGTCCGCCCCACATATTTTTGGATGTATCCGCCATGTGCATCGAACCGCCCTTGCCCTTCGACATACCAGTCGCCTTGCCGAGCAATTCCGCCATGACTTCATTTGCAGAAATGCCGCAATTCAAAGCCACGCCATGGTCGCGATACGCAGTGATCACACGGTCACGCGGCTCACGCGCCGCGATCAGTCCTGTTGAAACTGCTTCCTGCCCGATATACAGGTGCATGAATCCGCCGATCTTGCCTTGCTGATACAGTTCCGCGCCGCGTTCTTCCAGGCGCCGGATCAATACCATCTGGCGATACAAATCTAATTGTTGTTCTTTCTTCATTACTTACTCCGCTAAAAGACTGCAAAAAATAACACCAGAGTATCTCTGGCGTTGTGCTTATCAGGCAAACACGGCATTATATCAGAGAATTTTAGTCCGTTTTTTGATCTGAGAGGTTTTAATGTGTATAAAAGGATTGAATACCAAGCTTGTATGTGCTATAAATATACTAATTCGCCAGATCAAATAATTATTATCTCAAGGAGAATGATCATGAATCTTAAACTCACCCGGCCCAAGGAAATTACTTTCTGGATTTCTGTCGTTTTAGGTTTGCTCGCTTTATTCAGCAAACTTGGCACTTTTACTCTGCTCCCGATCGAAGCCTTTTGGCTTTTATTCATCGGCTTTGCTTTACTAGTGATCGCTATTTTGGTCAAAGATCTCTAAAAATTATCCACTGGCGGATTATTAACTCCCTGTGGCAACGCGGGGAGTTTCTTTATTAAGATACAATAAAAATATGAACTGGCTCACTCGTGGAACTCAAGGAGAAGCAAAAAGGCTCATAGCCCAACTGGCGGATTCCACAAAACGGGACCACGCCACACAGGACTTGATCAAACTGGGTGCAGACTCCGCCCCGCCGTTGATTGATGCGCTTCAGACTCAAGACTTGAACCTGCTCCTGTACTATCAGCAGATTCTCGCTCGAATCCCCTCTGCTTCGCCCCTTCTGATAAAGACTCTTGGAAGCGCGCATCCCATCCTGCGGGGGCGCGCGGCTGAAGTGTTTTCCATCAGTAAAGATAAAACCGCCATTCCCGCTCTGCTTGTAGCATTGAATGGGGAGTATTACACCGTCCGTTCGCGTGCCGCTTTGGCATTGGGTAATATCGGTGAAGCGCGTGTGATTCCTGCTTTGTTTCCTTTGCTCAAAGATAAAGATGATGAAGTCCGCAGTGCGGCATGTACTGCCATAGGTAAATTCCGCGATCCCTCCACATTTGATGAGATCACGAATATATTGCTGGATGATCCAAAAATCGAAGTGCGTCAATCTGCCGCGCAAGCATTGGGTGAGACGAAACATCCCGCCGCGATCCCATTTTTGATGGAAGCCCTGCGGGATTCATATTGGTGGTATGAAAACGGGGAGGGCGCACTCGTGTTATTGAATGCAATTGAGGTGATGGGTTCCGCGGTTGTCGAGCCATTAATCGAAGCATTGGGTGATCGCGAAGGGACAGTCCGCACATTTGCCGCGATGGTTTTAGGTAACATGCGAGACATGCGTGCCTTAGAAGAGTTGGGCATGGCGGTGTATGACCTGCACCATGAAGTGAGTCAAGCCGCAGCGCAGGCGCTTGCCAAATTTGGCGCACCAGCTGTCGGCGTGTTGAGTGATGCGTTGCGTCATCCAGAAGCTGCAGTCCGCGAGCATGCAATCATCGGGCTGGGAAAGATCCAGGATACGCGCGTCGCGCCATTATTGATCGAGATGTTGAATGACCCTGAAAGGATCGTGCAAAAACAAGCCATGCAATCCCTTGGGGAGTTAAAGGATGAGCGCGCTGTTTCTGCGTTGAAAGAAATTGCCTCCAAGCGTGCCGACAGGGAATTGTCTGCGCTGGCGAAGCAGATGCACGAATTGATTAAGTGACAGACACCCACAGGATGACCGTCACTTATATTATTAAAAATGAGTTGATCGCGGGGGCAATGCCAGTCAGGTCGTGAATTTCTTTTTGGAATTCACTTCTTTTGTTTTTATCCCCAAATAATAAGAGTGGAACGTGCGCGGCAGTATGCCTGCGCGTGGACAGGTCTTCCATGTTGCCGTGATCGGAGGTGAGCAGGATGAGATCGTCTTCGTTTTGCCAGTTTGCCAGCAGACCTTTTAGCACGCCGTCAAATGTTTCAAGTTGTTGAACTGCCCAGGGCATATCCTGTTTGTGGCCGGCGTAGTCGCTTGCCCAGTATTCGAAGAAGGAGAAATCATATTGTTGTGCAAGTTGGGCGAGTTTTACGCCGGCTGGTTCCGGCTCGAATAATGGCGCATCGGGGAAACCGAGGAAACTATGCCAGCCTGCGCCAGTGAAATCGGCTGAAAGGGCCTTGCCTGCGTAATAATCTTTATCTGTGAAAAGGGGCATGCCGGCATTTGTCAGCGCGAGTGGGATGGATGAATATAAGCGTTTGCCTGAGTCTATTCCATCAAAGTAGCGTGGGGGATAGGCATTCAGCAGGGCGGCTTTTTTACCCGCGTTAACAGTTTTGGAAAAGATGGTGTGTCCGTTCAGATATTGCGCCACTTCGGGGTTTGGTTTGGGGCCGTAATGGTAGCCAAGTTCGGCAGGGATGTTGATGCCAGTGAGCAGGACAGCCTGTCCTGTTGCGGATTGAGGCAAACCTTTTACGCCGAGTCCCGCGTCAATGGGGAGCAAGGTAACCTGGTCGCTTTCGCAGGGTGCGGCGCCTTTTATCATTTTTTGTCCGCCCAATAAAGATTGTAAATAAGGCATTTCTGCACTGACGAAGGGATTGATCTCAGGGTTGTCGTCGCCCAAGCCAATACCGTCAAGGAAGATGAAGAGGAGTTTCATAAGAAAAGGCTTGTACTGAGCTTGTCGAAGTGATGAAGGCTGTGTGTTGAGTTGTTTACCTGTTTACGTGTTTCCGTATCTACTTGAGGTTTTGATACAAAAACCACGCAGATGGACGCTCTTTTTTATCGAAGCCGTCTTTGCGGGAGAGGAGGACCAAGCCGCGGGCTGAGATCATGTCTATATCCGCCTCGGCAAGCCCGGGGCCGGGAAGATGCACCTCTGGTTTGAAGAATCCGTACATGAGCCAAAATCCGTTCTGGGCGAGGATGCGGGTCAGTTGAGTCAGATAATCCTGCTTGTTTTCAATGCCGTGAAAACATCCCAGATCAAGTGCGAGGTCAAATTGACCCGAGATGTTTTTCATTCGTGTGGCGTCATCCACAAAGAGTTCGGCCTGAAGGCCTGCTTTTCTTAATTTTCGTTTTGCGATCTGCACGGCGCGGGACGCAAAATCAAAGCCTGTGACCCGCCAGCCTGCATTTGCAAGCGTGATGATGTTTGTGCCTGTGCCGCAGCCAATATCAATGGCACGGCCTGTTTTGTAGTGCGCGATGAAATCATAAAGTTCGGGAGGGGTGATACCGCTATCCCAGGGCGCTTTGCCCAGATAGAAAAGATTGAATTTTAGGCGGCGGAGGAGGTTCATTCGAGTTCACCGACCATGCGCCATAATTCGTTACCCTCTGCATCGAAAAAAATAAAGGTGGGGGTGAATTCAAAGTCATACACGGGCGCGAGTTCCATATTCTGGTTGGTTATTTATGCGGCAATCTGTAAATGTCATGTTTTATCTGTGACGCTTCACACTTTGACAATTCAATTGAGTTCTTTTACAATCGTGCAACGCTTTACATCCTACATCATAGAGGAAGGGCTTTTTTCGATGAAAGAGTATACCACCGAGTTTCTTCGCAACGTTGCGCTGGTTTCGCACGGGGGCGCGGGCAAGACGATGTTGGCGGAGGCATTTCTTCATGCAACGGGGGCTACAACCCGCCTTGGTAAGGTTGAGGACGGGACGACGGTTTCGGATTATGATGATGATGAACACCGTCGCAAGATTTCCATTTATTCAAGCATAATTCCCATAGAGCACCGCGATCACAAGATAAATATTATTGACGCGCCAGGCTACACTGATTTTGTAGGCGAGATGATCTCCGCCTTGAGTGTCGCTGATGGCGTGCTTATTTTAGTGGATGCGGTTGCCGGCATTGAAGTTGGCACTGAAATTGCATGGCGTCACGCAGATGAATTCAACCTGCCGCGGTTTTTCATTATTAATAAGATGGATCGCGACAACGCGAACTTTGAAGAGGCCTATGCCGCCGTTGAAGAATTTGTGCGGGCGCATGGCAAGCGCGCGATAAAAGTCCATTTACCGATTGGTGAAAAATCTGGTTTCAAAGGCGTGGTGGATATCATCGGTATGAAAGCCTACATGGGTGATGGCAATACCACCGCCGAGATTCCAGCAGATTTAAAAGAAGCAGCCGAGAAGGCACACTTTGCGCTGGTTGAAGCCGCGGCGGAGGGGGAAGACGAGTTGATGGAAAAATACCTTGAGAACGGTTCCCTCTCAGACGCAGAAATGATACGCGGACTGGAGGATGTTGTCTACGCTGGGGAATTTGTCCCCGTCTTCTGCGCGGCCGGCGGACATGAAGTTGGCGCGATTGCCCTGCTCAATGACATTATTGACCTCCTGCCTTCTCCGTTGAATGCTCCTAAGCGTGTTGCACAAGGCAAGGATGGCGAAGAGATATTGAAACCATCAGATTCCGAACCTTTAGCCGCATATGTGTGGAAAACCACCGCCGATCCTTTTGTAGGCAAGATGACATATTTCCGCGTCTTCTCCGGCTCGATTCAAGGCGATGCGCATGTCTGGAATCAAAATAAAGGCGCGGATGAACGTATGTCTGGCTTGCATTTTCAACGCGGGAAGGAAGCGATCCCCGCGAAGGTCGTCCATGCCGGTGATATTGCATCTGTTTCCAAATTGAATGCAACTTCAACTGGTGAGACATTTTGCGATAAAGGCCATGCGCTCACGATTGAAAAACCAAAATTCCCCGCTGCGTTATATCGCGTGGCGATCACGCCAAAGACTCAGGTGGATGCCGCCAAGATCTCCCCAACATTGACTCGTCTGTGTGAAGAGGATATGACCCTCAGTTGGCATAACGATCCCATTACGCATGAGACCGTTTTGCAGGGCATGGGTGACCAGCACATTGATGTGGCTTTGCATCGCTCACAGGCGAAGTTTCAGGTTGGCTTATCCATACATGAGCCAAAGGTTCCCTATCGCGAAGGGATTACACGCAAAGCCAGCGGGCAATACCGCCACAAGAAGCAAAGCGGCGGCTCAGGTCAATTCGGCGAAGTGCATCTGCGGATTGAGCCTTTGCCTACAGCTGACTTTGAGTTTGCCGATGAACTTGTGGGGATGAACTTGTCGAAGTCCTATTTGCCTCCGATTGAAAAGGGCATTAAGGCGATGTTGGAACGCGGCGCGTTTGCGGGCTATCCCATGAGCAATGTCAAGGTCATTGTGTACGACGGCAAGGAACACGAAGTGGATTCCAAGCCCGTCGCTTTTGAGATTGCGGGACGTGAGGCTTTCAAACTTGCAGTGCATGATGCGGGACCTGTCTTGTTTGAGCCGATCATGACCGTGCGTGTTGCCATACCTGATGCGAGCATGGGCGATGTGATGAGCGATCTCAACACACGCCGCGGCCGCGTACAGGGAACTGATTCGGAACGCGGCAATACCGTCATTGTGGCGCAGGTGCCCCTGGCTGAAATATTGCGCTACACAACCCAACTCCGCTCGATCACTGGCGGACGCGGATACTTTACGATGGAGTTCGATCATTATGCTACAGTTCCAGCGCACATCACTGGCCCGATAATTGAAGCGCACAAGAAGGAAATGGAAGCAAAGAAGGAAGAGCAGGGAATGTGAACAGTGGTCAGTGATCAGTAATTAATGACAGTGATAAAGTCCCGAAGTTGAGAAGCTATGGGACTTTATCACCTAAAAGCAACTGACTCGAAGTAAAATAAAACTATGCCGATTGTCCGCTTCCCTGCTTTAATGAACTTTTATGTGGATAACCAAAGCGAATTTTCAGCAAATGGCTCAACGGTTGCTGAACTGCTTGAAAATATCCTTGCGCGTTACCCCGCGCTTAAGCCGCATTTGTTTAATTCGAAGAGTGAGTTTCGCAGGCATTTCAATATTTTTGTGAATGGCGTTCACCTGCGTGAACTCAATGGGATGGAAACAATTTTAAAAGAAGATGACAAGGTCATTCTGATGGCTTCCGCCGCCGGTGGTTAATTTTTATATTGACAAATTTGGTAAGATACGTAAAATAGTGAGCATCTAACATGAAACCTATGAAAACATTTAATTATTGCTTGTGTCTGTTGCGGGGCTCGTAGCCACCGCCTGAGACAGACCCCTCCGCAGTCAACGGATCATCAGACGGTTGGACGACCCCCGCTTGCAAAATTTTTGCAATGTGTGGCGATTGTCCGCCGTCTTTTTGTTTACCCGTTGGCTGTTTTTGATTTAAGGATGATATGACTTTACTGGATTTTAGATTAACCGACTCAAATTCACTTCCTTTGGATGGACTTCCTGCTCATGTGGGGAATACGCCGCTGCTTCCGCTTCGCAGATTAAGCCTCGGCCTGTCTCCGCGTGTAAAAGTATTCGCCAAAGCTGAATGGTTTAACCCCGGTGGCTCTGTCAAAGACAGACCCGCGTTGCACATTATTCAAAATGCCATCAACAATGGCGACCTGGGCAATGGCAAGCGTTTGTTGGATTCAACTTCTGGCAATATGGGAATTTCATACGCCACTTTTGGCGCAGCCTTGGGAATTCGTGTCACATTGGCGGTGCCAGCCAGCGCCAGTTCTGAACGCATCTCCATTCTCAAAACCTTGGGCGCAGAGTTAATCTTGACCGATCCGCTGGAAGGCTCGGATGGCGCGATCATCAAAGCGCGTGATTTGGCAGAAGTAAATTCTGATTTGTATTGGTACGCCAATCAATACAACAACCCTGCAAACTGGCAGGCGCATTATCTTTCCACGGGACCCGAACTCCTTGCCCAAACCAATGGACAGGTGACTCATTTCATCGCGGGGCTCGGCACCTCAGGCACTTTGATGGGCACAGGGAAATATCTGCGCGAGCAACTGCCAAAGGTAAAAATATTAGCTTTCCAACCTGACGCACCCTTCCACGGACTCGAAGGCCTCAAGCACATGCCTAGTGCGATAAAACCTGGGATTTATGACGAGTCACTTGCGGGCATTCCACTTGAAGTTAAGACAGAAGCGGCGCACGAGATGGTACGTCGCCTAGCGCGGGAGGAAGGTCTCTTCGTTGGAATCTCCTCTGGCGCGGCGGCTGTCGCGGCTTTGCAGGTTGCGAGTCGACTAGATGAGGGCATTATTGTTACGATCTTCCCTGACGCAGGCTATAAATATTTGAGCGATAAATCCTTGTGGGAATCAGACCATGGACGATAGCCCGCAGACCAGATCGTATCCGTCCGTGGTAGATTATCCATGATCTTATTAGGTGAATGATGAGTATAAAAATTCCCACCGGCATTCTTGATGGAATCAGTAAACACGTCCAAGAAGCGTACCCTGAAGAGGGTGCAGGTTTTTTGATCGGTGTTGAAGGCGAAGTGAAACAGATTTTGCCTTTGCCAAATGCGCGTGAGGATGCGGCGCGGCATAATCGCTTTTTGATCACACCCGAAGATTATCTCAAAGCTGAATTAAAGGCTGACAGCCTCGGCCAGTGTCTGATCGGCGTTTTTCATTCGCATCCAGATTGCCCAAACGCGCCCTCCGAATATGACCGCGAGTGGGCGCAGCCATTTTTCTGCTACATCATCACGCGTGTGGATGAAGGCAAGGCAGTCAATCACCGTTCGTGGCGATTGTTGGAAGACCGCACGACGTATGAAGAAGAAGAAATTGAAATTCTTTAAATTTAAAGGAGATATATAATGGAAATTATTGACGTTATCAAAGAAGATCAGGTTTTGGATTGCACCGGTTTGCTTTGCCCCATGCCGATCGTGAAAACATCGAAGGCGATGAAGGAATTGCAGGCGGGGCAGGTGTTGAAAATGATCGCGACCGATGCAGGCTCGCCGCCGGATATCGAAGCGTGGAGCCGTCAAACTGGAAATGAATTGCTTCGTTCCACAACCGAAAACGACAAGTTCGTTTTCTTTTTGAAGAAGAATTGATCTAACGTCCCACAGGTTTTAATAAAGTACCTGTGTGTTTGAAGCAAACCCGCGGGACGATGTGTTATTTACAGGAGAATTTCAATGTCTAAATCCAACCCGAATGCCCCGAAAAGGCTTGCCCTGATTTCTAGCAAAGGAACGCTCGATTGGGCGTATCCGCCATTTATCCTTGCCAGCGCGGCTGGTGCGATGGGCTGGGAAGTCGGTATTTTCTTTACCTTTTATGGGCTGACACTGCTCAAGCCTGAACTCACTGCGTCTGTCTCACCGCTTGGAAACCCGGCCATGCCGATGAAGATGCCATTTGGACCGGAAGAGTTTCAAAATATTAATTGGCCCATGCCCAATTTACTCATGGCGAATGTGCCTGGGTTTGAAAGCCTGGCGACAACTTTAATGAAACAGACCTTTCATAACAAGGGCGTTGCCACCATCGAAGAATTGCGCGAAGCATCCCTGGACCTGGGTGTGCGCCTGATCGGATGCCAGATGACGATGGATGTCTTTGGCTTCAAAAAGGAAGATTTCATTCCGCAAGCTGAAATCGGCGGCGCGGCAACTTTCCTTGAATATGCCGCCGATGCGGATGTACAATTGTTTATCTAGCGAAAGAACGTTCCGGCGTTTAATAAATCAAGAAGGTTTTCACAACCAGCCTGCGGAACAGTATATATATCAAAAAATGAAATGAGAAAAAAAGAATCCATGATAACCCTGAGAATCCCAACTCCCTTGCGCACCTACACCAGCGGAAAAAGCGAAGTGACCGTGAGCGGCGCAATAATTTCAGAAGCACTAAACGATCTGACTAATCAATACCCAACCATCAAACCACACTTGTTCAACGATGGCGGTGACTTGCGCCCGTTTGTGAATCTGTTCGTTGGCGAACACAATATTAAAGATCTGCATGGTGTGGACACGCCGATCAAGGATGGCGATAAGATTATGTTGATCCCATCCATTGCGGGAGGTCAACATGCTGCCTGAATTAAATCACGAAGAAATTTTGCGTTACTCTCGCCACTTGTTGATTCCTGAAGTGGGGTTGGAAGGTCAACGCAAGCTCAAGAATTCATCCGCGTTGATTGTCGGCACTGGCGGACTTGGTTCGCCTGTTTCACTGTATCTCGCTGCGGCGGGTGTCGGTCGCATCGGACTCGTGGATTACGATGTCGTTGACTCATCCAATCTTCAGCGCCAAATCATTCATGGCACATCCACCATCGGCAAATTGAAAGTGGACAGCGCAAAAACCAAACTGCTGGATTTGAATCCCGACATTCAAGTGGAGGTGTATAACGAGCCATTTACTTCCGAAAATGCACTTCGCATCGCGCAGGAATATGACATCATCCTCGACGGAACAGACAATTTCCCTACCCGCTACTTAACCAACGACGTGGCTGTCTTCCTTGGCAAGCCGAATGTGTACGCCTCCATCTTCCGCTTTGACGGGCAGGTGAGCGTGTTCTACGCCAAGGAGGGCCCCTGCTATCGCTGTCTCTTCCCCGAGCCGCCTCCACCCGGACTTGTCCCTTCGTGCGCGGAGGGTGGCGTGCTTGGCGTATTGCCTGGCACAGTTGGAACATTGCAAGCCACCGAAGCCTTGAAAGTCCTGCTTGGCATTGGCGAACCATTGATCGGTAAATTGCTTTTATACAATGCGCTCGACATGAGTTTTGATTTTGTCAAACTCAAGAAGAATCCCAATTGCCGTGTGTGCGGACCGAATGCCGACATCAAAGAATTGATTGACTACGAAGAATTCTGCGGCGTTCCCGGTCACGACCATGAAGATGGCTCAGCTGGCGCAGGTTTTGATATCACTGCAAAGGAACTCTCCGAAAGTATGCAGACTAATCACCTCAAGTTGTTGGATGTGCGCGAGCCACACGAATTGCAGATCTCGGCTTTGCCGAATGCAGTCAATATTCCGCTCGGTCAGCTGGCTGGACGTTTGGCTGAATTGAATAGCGCAGACGATATGGTCGTCTTCTGCAAAGGCGGTACCCGTTCCGCACGCGCGCTGGAGTTACTGGCAAGCGCAGGCTTCAAGAAGGTCAAGAATTTGAAGGGTGGGATTAATGCTTGGGCGAAGGAAGTGGATACGAATTTGCCAGTGTATTAGTCATGCCATTGGGAGAGCGGTGCTCTTCCGCTCGAAACAATCCCCTCTTTTGAGTAAAGAAGAAAGACGAAAGAAAAGCCACCGCTGGTTGTTTCGGCGGGAGCTTTTGTCTTTACCTTGCAAACTCTTCCAAAGATATTGCTGAATCTGGAAAACGTTTAAGTAATTGTTTGTCAGCTGTGACAAGCAGGATATCCAATTGTTGTGCGAGGGCAATGAATTCACAATCGTAAGCTGTACAAGCGGTTCGAGAAATTAAATCCAACATTTCTTCCGAAGAAGGAAGTACCTGGCTATTTTCCAATATCAATATTGCATCCGCCATGATTTGTTTTGCCTGGGCTAGTGGCATTCCACGGCGGATGTATCCTGCAATGACATTTCGAAACTCGCTTTGCCATAAAGGTGGAACGATCCAATGCGAGTCTTTGGTTAATACATCCTGTGCAAGCGGCGTCTGGTCGCCCGTAATGAAGAGATAGACGATTAGATTCGTGTCGGCGACAATCATTCCCGCCCCTCATTGATGAATTTTTCAATTTCATCTGCTGTAATGACATAGTGGGCGGTAAGTTCGCGGATTTTTTTCGCCCGTTCGAGGGTGGTTTTTACGTCAAGCGCAGGAATGGACAGCGCTTTTTCGATAATGGTAATTACCTCGCCATTTATGCTTCGATGATTGTTCTTTGCCTGGGTTTTGATTCTCTCGTAGATTTCTTCGGGGATGTTTTTTATTGTGATAGTAACCATATTCACCTCACGGTTCCATTTTGGAACCATTATGGAACTTTTTGTGATTTCTGTCAAGTTTCCTATAGTTCCCAGACCTCCGGGATTTTCTCATCATCCCTGCAGGGGAAAATCTCGGAGGCCTTTGACTCCTGCGGTAAAATACCCTCCAACCAAAGGAGAGACCACGTGACAGGATTACCCGAATCAAAAGAGAGACGAGTCTTTAATAACGTACTCGGCGCGATGGGCAATACGCCGCTTGTCAAACTGGAACGGATTGGCAAAGACCTGCCCGTACCTTTATATGCAAAATTGGAATTTATGAATCCCGGCGGATCGGTAAAAGACCGCGTGGGGGCATATATTATTGAACAGTATGAGAAAAGGGGAGAGCTCAAGCCCGGCGGCACAATTGTGGAAGCGACCTCAGGCAACACGGGTGTGGGACTTGCGATTGCCGCAGCGCTGAAAGGTTACAAAACCATCTTCGTCATGCCCGATAAGATGAGCAATGAAAAAATATTATTATTGCGCGCGTATGGCGCGAAAGTGGTCATTACGCCAACCGAGGCGGGTCCCGGCGACCCGCGCTCCTATTATGAAGTAGCCAAAAAATTTGCGCGTGAAGTTCCCAACGCCGTGCTTGCAAATCAATATCACAATCCGGATAACCCAAAAACGCATGAGCTGAGTACCGGGCCCGAGTTGTGGGAGCAGACCGAAGGGCGTCTGACCGATGTCATCATTGGCATTGGCACAGGCGGCACGATCACAGGCGTGGGGCGTTATCTTAAGTCGAAGAATCCAAATATTCAAATTGTTGGCGTGGATATTGAAGGCTCGATCTTAACTGAAATCTGGCAGAACAAAGGCATCATTCCTCCAGGCGCATACCCGAAGACTTATAAAGTAGAGGGCATTGGCGAGGACTTTTTACCGTCAGCAATGGACATTACCGTTGTGGATGCAATAGAACGCGCGGGTGACCGTGAGTCATTTTTGTGGGCGCGTCAATTGGTGCGGCAGGAAGGCATCTTCGCAGGCGGTTCCTCTGGCTCTGCGATAGCTGGCGCGATCAGGTATTGTCGCAAACTGCCTGCGGGACGTATCCCTGTGGTCATTCTTCCTGATTCAGGTTCGCGCTATCTTTCGAAATTCTATGATGATAAATGGATGCGCGAGTTTGGTTTCCTTTCGATGGAATTCGGCGAAACATTACTTGGTGACCTGTTGCTTGCCAAGCCAAATAAAATGCTGCACACTGCCGCATTAGGCGACTCGATCCGCAAAGTGGTTACAGTATTGCACCAGCATGGAGTCTCCCAAATGCCTGTTGTGGGAGCAGACGGCACATTGGTTGGTTTAATCGAAGAAGTGGACTTGCTCAATCACATGCTTGAGAAGCACGAACACAACAATGATGAAAAAATAGACTTGCTTGTGCAGAACGCAGGCGCAGTCTTCCCGCCTGAAACTCCGCTCGAAAATACCATGCCATCTCTTACGGCAGGATACGCTTTGATCGTTGTCGAGAACAGCAAACCTGTGGGAATCCTCACCAAAATAGATGTATTGGATTACGTGGCTGGCAAGATCTAAAATTCAGGTATAGCCATTTTTTTTGGTTCTGTTTGAATCCTTCCATACTATGTCAAGGCTTAGCTTTTGACATAGCATTATTAATAAATTCCTTCTCAAGAACCGTGTCTTAGAACAAATTTTTGGGTTATTGTTTTTATAAGATTGGCGCGTGCCGATCAACTTTATCAATGGAGGCTGAAATGGATTTTAGTGCTATAAACTGGTTGGCTGTTGTTGTCTGTGTTGTGGTCAGTATGATTAGTGGTACCCTTTGGTATAACCCAAAGACGTTCTTCCCTGCCTGGTGGAAAGTTGTTGGGGCAGGTCGTGAACAACCAAGCATGGAGAACATGGGAATGACATATGCGTTAACAGCGCTCGCTGCATTTGTTCAAGCCGTTTTTATGTCTCTTATGGTCACTGCCATGGGGAGCATGACTGGAGGTGCGACTCTTGTCTCTGGCGCAACGGCCGGCTTTATACTCTGGCTTGGTTTTGTCGCGCCTACGAATTTGGTCAACAAACTGTTCTCGGGCCATGGCTTAAAGATCTGGGCGATCGAGGCAGGTAACCATCTTGTGAACTTCGTGCTATTTGGTGCGATCCTTGGTGCGTGGCGTTAGTCCACTTATTCAAATCAAAACCCCCTGAAGGACTCTTGTGTTCTTCAGGGGGTTTTTGTGAGTCGGGTATACTCGACCAATGCGGCCAATTATTCGATTATATAAACCCAAAGATTTTAATGATATTACGCGCCTGTGGTTTGAGGCGGAAACTGTCGCCATGCCCAAACTCATGGAACGCATGGGGCATACGCTCGAAGATGCGCGTGAATATTTTACGAGAGCCGTTGTGGCGGAAGATCAAATTTGGGTCTATGAACGGGAAGACGTTCCGCTTGGATTTTTTGCCATTCAAGGTGACTTCCTCGACCGTCTGTATGTTGACCCCGCCTATCATCGTCAGGGCATTGGACAGGCTTTGCTGATGAAAGTGCGCCAACTTTTGCCAAAGCATATCTGGCTTTACACCCATGCCGCAAATAAGATGGCGCGATCATTCTATGAAAAGAACGGCTTTGTCGCCGAAAAATTTGGCGTCAGCCCTGCGCCTGAATCTGAACCCGATGTTGAATATCATTGGCGGGCAAAACCCCTTCACAAATAAACCATGCGTCCTACATATCTTGAAGTCAATCTTTCCCAGCTAAAACAAAATCTCGAAAACATCCGCGCACATGTTGCGCCAGCAAAAGTTCTCGTTGTGTTAAAGGCTAACGCCTATGGTCACGGCGTGGATGGAGTCGCCCCTTTCATCGCACCCTTTGCAGATTATATCGGCGTGGCAATTGTGGAGGAGGGCATTCATCTTCGCAAAATGGGAATTGCGACTCCGATCCTCGTCATGGGCGGGACTCTCCCTGAGCAGCTGCCAGACTTTTTCGAATATGACTTAACCCTGGCCGCCTCTTCTCTGGACCTGTTAAGTGCTGCTGAACAATTAGCCGAGTCTACCCGTAAGCGACTCAAAGTGCATCTCAAAGTAGATACAGGTATGGAAAGGATGGGCGTCCGCGAATATGAAGCCGAGCCTCTCATAGAAAAATCTATGGCGTGCAGCTATTTGGAAATAGAAGGCATCTTTACACATTTTGCGAATTCAGAGGTTTCGTCATTGCGAGGCAGTGCACTCCCGCTGAAGCAATCTCCTGCAATGTTGGAGGGTCCTTCGGGCCGCGAAAAGCACGCGGAACAAGAGCGCCCTCGCAACGACATTGTTGAGTCATCCTTACAACTTGAACGCTTTGAAGAAGTTCTATCCATTTATGATAAGCGCAGCGAGCCGCATCCGCCAATCAGACATATTGCAAACTCAGGTGCGACATTGTTATTACCAGATAGTTATTATGACATGGTGCGTCCCGGCGTTTTGTTTTATGGCGTATACCCCGCGCGCGATATTGAGAGAACGATTGATGTAAAGCCGGCACTTACCTGGAAATCAAAAGTGGCTTATAGCAAAGTGACCCTGCCCGGGCGTGGAGTCAGCTACGGGTCGTTGTGGCAGGCTGAGGCGCAGACAAGGATCGTCACAGTCCCGTGCGGTTATGCCGACGGGTATTTCCGCCGCATGACCAATCAAGCGCGGGTCAGCATTAATGGAAAAATGTATTCGCAAGTGGGGCGCATCTGCATGGACCAGTTCATGGTGAATGTGGGCGATGACGACGTGAAGGTGGGGGATGAGATCGTTCTATTTGGACAGGGGATCACCGCAGAGGACTTTGCCGATTGGGCTGGCACGAACGAATATGAAGTTTTGACAAATATCGGCGCGCGTGTGCCGCGGGTGTTTGTACAAATTGCATGAGTTACAATAAGCGCACTAATTTGAAAATGAGGTGAAGGTTGAATTCCAAAATAAAAGATTATTTGATCTTATTGGGCGTGGCAAGTATTGTGGTTGCACTTGATCAGTGGACGAAATGGCTGGTGCGCGAGAATATACAATATGGCGGAATGTGGCTGCCTGATAGTCTGATATGGCTTAGCCCTTATGCGCGCATCGTGCATTGGTATAACAGCGGCGCGGCGTTTGGCATGTTCCAGAATGGGAATTTGATCTTTACAATTCTGGCATTCATCGTGATCGGCGCCATCTTTTATTACTATCCGTTTGTTCAGAACGAAGACTGGACCCTGAAACTGGCGATGGGTTTGCAACTTGCAGGCGCAGCTGGGAATTTGATTGACCGCCTGATGATGGACAAAGTGACCGACTTTATTTCCATTGGAACATTCCCTGTTTTCAATGTGGCTGATTCATCTATTACGATCGGTGTAGTTGTTCTTCTGTTGGGGGTTTGGATCAGGGAAAGAAAAGAAAAGAGGAAGGCGGCAGGGCTGTTACCCCCTACGGGGACGATGTCAGTGAGCAGTGAACAGTTATCTGCGAGCAGTGATCAGTCATCGAATACAACAGGACAAGGGCAATGAACAAATACTCCCCTCTGGTTACTTGTTTACCTGTGTACGTGTCTACCTGTTTAAATGGTTACTTCCCATGAGTGATCGCGTTGAAAAATTTCGTTATTCAGCGGAAAAAGCAGAACGACTCGATAAATTTCTTGTAACCTGTCTGCCCGAGTTTTCACGTGCGCGTTTGCAGGGATTGATCGAGGCAGGCTTGGTTTTAGTAAGCGGACTCCCTGCCAAAAAATCGGGACAGATGTTGGATGGTGGCTTTGAAGTGGAAGTGCATATCCCGCCGCCTATCCCAGGCAGGTTAACAGGAGAGGATATTCCACTTGATATTGTTTTTGAAAACGATGATCTGATCGTTGTTAATAAACCTGCGGGCATGGTGGTTCATCCCGCCGCAGGACATGCTTCCGGGACTTTGGTGAATGCCGTCTTAGGTTATGACCCTGAAATGGAAGGCATCGGCGGTGAGGAGCGTCCTGGCCTCGTGCATCGGCTCGATAAAGAGACATCTGGCTTGATCGTGCTTGCAAAAAATGAACGCGCTCATAACTGGCTGCAGGATCAATTCCGTTTGCGAAAAGTGGAGAAGACTTATCTTGCATTGGTAGATGGTAAACCTCCCACACCCACCGGCCGCGTGGAAGCGCCAATTGGTCGTGATCCCAGTCATCGCAAAAAGATGGCGATTGTCTCAGCGGGGAAGGGGCGTGAGGCGGTCAGTGAGTATAAAACGCTGGAGGTATTCAAGGAGCACACGCTTTTGGAGTTCCATCCGCAAACGGGGCGCACGCACCAGATCCGTTTGCACTGCTTGTTTTTGGGCTGCCCGATCGTGGGTGACTCTGTTTATGGCAAGAGAAATTTCACGATTGATATTAATCGTCACTTTTTGCATGCGTTTCAGTTGAAGATTTTACTTCCCAATGAAGAACAACCCCGCATATTTGAAGCCGACCTGCCCGATAAGTTGAAGAAAGTTTTGGATGATGTCAGAAGAGTGCAGTGATCAGGAGCAAACGGCCATGAACTACATAGACTTGCGTTCTGATACCGTCACCAAACCCACGCCTGAAATGCGCGAGGCGATGGCTGAGGCTGAAGTGGGAGATGATGTTTATATGGATGATCCCACAGTTAATAAATTGCAGGAGAAAGCCGCCATAATGCTTGGCAAGCAGGATGCGCTTTTTGTCCCTTCGGGCACGATGGGTAATTTACTGGCGCTGCTTGTCCATTGCCAGCGTGGGGATGAAGTGATCGTTGGGGATCAATCGCATATTTATATGAATGAGGCGGGCGGGATGTCAGCGTTGGGTGGAGTTCATCCCCACCCGCTGGCGAATCAGCGCGATGGTACGCTTGCTTTGGATGACATCCGCGCTTCCATCCAGACTGAGGATGTGCATCACACCATTACACGACTCGTTTGCATCGAAAACACGCAGAATGTTTGCGGGGGTATTCCTTTATC
Source organism: Anaerolineales bacterium (assembly GCA_030680795.1). Taxonomy (GTDB): domain Bacteria; phylum Chloroflexota; class Anaerolineae; order Anaerolineales; family Villigracilaceae; genus Villigracilis. Next base: position 96,482 of record JAUXUL010000011.1, read on the forward strand.
AGCCGAGTACACGACTCAAGTTGGCAGGATCGCAAAAGAGAATAATCTGCTCTTTCATATTGATGGTGCCCGAATTTTCAATGCGGCGGCGGCTTTGAATGTGGACGTGAAGGAATTGACCGCGCCCGCTGATTCAGTGATGTTCTGCTTAAGTAAAGGATTGGTTTCGCCTGTCGGTTCGATTCTGGTTGGAACAAAAAAATTTATTAATAGTGCGCGTCACCTGCGAAAGATGTTGGGTGGGGGCATGCGTCAGGCGGGTGTGTTGGCGGCGGCGGGACTGATCTCGCTGGAGAAAATGTACACGCGGCTTGGGCAGGACCATGCTCGGGCGAAGAAACTGTTTGAGGGGCTGAAGCAGGTCAACGGTCTGGTTTTGGATGCGGCCGAAGGTATATCCACAAACATGGTTTATTTTAATTTAACGGATGAAGTCAAATTGAGTGTGGATCAGATCATTGATGAAATGAAAAAACGTGGTGTGCTGGTGGATTGGGCAGGCCCGCGGCGTTTCCGTTTGGTGACTCATTATTGGGTGGATGATGCGGGTGTGGAGAAAACGTTGAAGGCGTTTGAGGAGTTATTACAGAGTACTGCTCAAAAAGACCATTTGTGATTTCTGATATAATCTTAACGAACATTTGGCTTTCTGAAGGGGATGGAGCTTTTTATAAAAAACTCTTACACAGGTATGTATAAATGCAGAATTTCATTTCCCTCGCTCAAATTGATTCAGCCGCACAGGCGATAAGGAAACAGATCTCTATCCAGCCCATTGCGGGGATCATCCTCGGTTCCGGGCTTAACGATCTGGCTGATTCCGTCCAAGGGGCAGTTCACATCGCTTATCATGACCTGCCCAACTTCCCCGTCTCAACGGTTCAAGGGCATGTGGGGCGTTTTGTGCTTGGTGAATTGGAAGGCCAGCCTGTGCTGGTCATGCAGGGACGCATCCATTATTATGAAGGCTACAGCATGGGACAGGTCACTTTGCCTGTGCGCGTCATGCAAAGGCTGGGCATCCCCACCATGGTTGTCACAAATGCCGCCGGTGGCGTACACCCGGACTTCAATCCCGGCGATGTCATGTTGATCACTGATCAGCTAAATCTGATGGGTATGTCCGGATTGAATCCACTAATGGGACCAAACCTGGATGAGATCGGTCCACGTTTCCCGGATATGAGCCAGTCTTTTGACCGCGAATATTGCGACCTTGCCCGAAAAATTGCAAAGGAAAATAAAATTACCCTGCGCGAGGGAGTATACGCCGGTTTGAGCGGTCCATCATTTGAATCCCCCGCTGATTTGCGCTTTTTACGCCAGGCGGGTGTAGATGCAGTGGGAATGTCTACAGTGCCGGAGGTGATTATTGCGCGGCATGGCAATATGCGCGTGCTGGGGCTTTCCGGAATCAGCAACAAAGCCAACCTGGATGGATCCACGGTCACGACCCATGCAGAAGTAATCGAAGCAGGCAAAGTAATCACCCCCAAGGTCGAGAAGATCATTCGCGGTGTGTTGCGCGGGTTGTAATTAAGTCTCACATATGGCAGATTTTTATAAATTCCTCGCCTCGTACGAGGTGCTGATCTATATCCTGCTGGCAATTGGCGCTATGTTTTCTTTTCGCTGGTTGTGGCGCTCATGGCGTGAATGGCAGGTGGCTGTCTTTAGTTTGGAGCGTGAGTTCTCCGCCCGCCGACTTGGGCGTTCTGCAGCGATTTCGATACTCATTACCATATTATTCTGCGCAGAATTTTTTATGGCATCTTTTATCCTTCCCGGACTTCCGGCAGATTACTTCATTGCCACTCCAACCTTGGATTTGATCTCAATGCCCACCGGGACACTTTCTTCGCAAATGATGACCCAATTCTCAGGTTTGTCCCCGCAGACCGCAGCAGCCGGCAATACAGGTTGTGTGCCAAACCAGATCATGATCTCATTCCCTGAAGCAGGGAATGAGATCAAAGGTGCTGTTGAATTAATAGGCACTGTAAATATACCAAATTTTGGATTCTATAAATATGAGGTTGCACCTCTTGGAAGCGATACCTGGGCAACAATTTCGGCCCGGCGCACCATTGTAAATAACGACTCGCTTGGACCTTGGGATACAACTGCCTTAACCCCCGGTGATTATCAATTGAGATTGGTGGTTACGGACAATCAGGGACAATTATTGCCAGCTTGTATCGTGCCTGTGCGGGTTGTGCCTTTTCAATAGAAAAAGGAATATGCAATTCATGTCTGAAATTCAACTTCGTCCTACGGTTGCCACTGATCTTTCACGCCTGATGGGGATTGATCATTCCATTACCAGTCAATCGGTCTGGCAGTTGGAATTACGCCGCGATACGGGACAGGTGATGACCATCTTTCGCGAGGTGCGTTTGCCCCGTTCAGTTAATGTTTCTTATCCCCATGACCCGTTCGCGCTTGCCGATGATTGGGTGCGAAAATCCATGATGTACACGGCTTTTATTGGACAGGACCTCGTCGGGTACACCAGCCTGCTTGAGCGGGGGGCAGCCTCGGTGGTTTGGATCACCGATCTCGTGGTGGATGTGGCATACCGCCGCCAGGGTGTCGGGAGCGCTCTACTGGCGGCCGGGCAGGATTGGGCGGCGTCCAGATCGCATCGTCGTATTATTTTGGAGATGCAGTCAAAGAATTTGCCGGCCATTCGTCTCGCGCAAAAGTTTGGATATGAATTCTGCGGGTATAATGACCATTATTACATCAATCAGGATGTGGCTTTATTTTTTGCGAAGGTACTTAAATAATCAGTACTTCACGAAAAACTCTGGAGTTAGGCGGCTTGCCGCCTAACATATACATCCATTGCTTCCTGCGCCGTCACTTCGACAGGCTCAGTACAAGCCTTGACGCAAGGTTTACTCGCAAAACACCGCCGCCCACAGGGTACTTCGTAAAGGACGGTGGCTTGAGCCTGCTCGGTGCCTCACATGTCCATCAGCTTGCTGATGGACTCCAGAATCGTGAAGTACTGATAATTCACCTAATGCACCAAGCATGATTCCCTGAGCGGAGCGAAGGGTCTCTGAGATAGTCGTAGAAACCCTTCGCTGTCGCTCAGGGCGACATGCCTAAAAAACATGAAGCTGCGTAAGGTGAGTTAAATAAGCACAGGTTATGGACGCCCGTGAAAATTTATTGGAAGGGTCTGTATGATTAACGGTTGGTCGGAGACGTTTCTGGCGGGAATCCAGACGCTCAACCAGATACTAACGGCGGGGATCGCCATAACAGCATTTTCGCTGTTCCTCTATGCGCTTTCGTTTAATTTGCGTGATAGGGTGGCGCGTTCATTCGCGCTCATTTTGCTTTGTGTGGTGATCGTTTTTACTTCCGAAGCATTGCAGGATAAATCGCTGTCAACTGGGGCCATTGATCTGTTATTGCGCTTGCAGTGGTTTGGTATTGTTTTTCTCCCGGCGGCTTATTTACATCTTTCGGATGCATTACTTGTGACGGCTGGCCGGCCTTCGCGCGGGCGTCGGCGGATGGCTGTGCGCGGGATGTACGCTATTTCGGCGACATTTCTTCTTTTGCTGGCGCTTGGCTATTTACTTGGTCCGCTCGTTCCTGACGGGAGGCCTGCTCCTTACCTCCTGCGCACGGTCTGGACCGAGGTCTTCACGTTATATTATGTTTTCAGCATGGTCTGGGCGGGAGTAAATTTCGCGCGCGCTTACAGCCTGATGTTGACCCGTTCAGGCCAGCGCCGCATGTTGTACCTGATGGCTGGCGCGACGGCTCCCGCACTTGGTTCCTATCCTTATCTTCTGTTTGGGTACAGCTTGGCCTCACAGCATCAATATCTGTTTTGGGGCGCGGCGACTGCCATTAATTTGCTGGTTGGCGCATTGGTAATCGTGATGGCCTATGCGGTGGCTTTCTTCGGCGTTTCTTGGCCGGATCGTGTGATCAAAAGCCGCTTGTTTAAATGGATTATGCGCGGACCGGTCACAGCCTCGGCCGCACTTGCATTGATGACCATTGTCCGCCGCGGCGGGGAAGTGCTTGGCACGCCTTATAACGCTTTTGTACCGCTTGCTGTGGTAGCAACCGTTTTACTACTTGAACATGCCATTACTTTTGCCGCTCCTCTTTGGGAGCGCTGGCTGTTCTATGGACGCGACCGTAAGGAATTGGAATTACTCCAGAATATCGAGGAGCGTTTACTGACCCAGGGCGATTTACAGCAATTTCTGGAGGCAATTCTGGCGGCTGTGCGCGATCACCTACAGTCCCCATCCGCTTTTGTAGCCGCGCTGGATGACGAAATCTTATCTCCGCTTGTGGTGGCAGGCAATCGTTCGATACTCGATCAGGAAAGTTTGACCGAAGTCCTGGAACAAGTCAATGGCGATACGCGGCGTGAATTCCAATGGGGAAATTTCTGGGTCCTGCCCCTGCATCGCCGCAAACGGCAGGAAATGGATCGGGATGAATTGCCGCCATTGCTTGGCCTGCTCGGTGTGGCCAAAGGGGACAATCAGATCATGGAATATGACCAACGCGAGGCATTGTGGCTCCTGGCAGATCGCGCCGCAATTGCGCTGGAAGACCGGCAATTGCAGCAACGCATGTTCCGTTCCCTGGCAGATCTCCAGCCGCAGGTTGAAATGATCCAGCGCATGCGCGCAGCCGGGCGCTATGACTCCCGCGCCAGTTTATTGAGCGAACCTTTGCCACAGGAGGCAGACCTTGCGAACTGGGTCAAGGATGCGCTGACCCATTACTGGGGCGGGCCAAAGCTTACAAACAATCCATTAAATAAACTTCAGGTGGTTCGTGACCTTGCCGAAAAGGATGGTGGCAACACCGCCAATGCTTTACGCGCCTTGTTGCGCCGCGCAGTGGATCAGGTCAAACCGCGAGGTGATCGAAAATTCACCACAGAGTGGATCCTGTACAATATCCTTGAAATGAAGTTTATCGAAGGGCGCAAGGTGCGCGATGTCGCCTCACGTCTGGCAATGTCTGAAGCGGATTTGTATCGAAAACAGCGTGTGGCTGTGGAAGCGCTTGCAAGGGCAATTCTTGAAATGGAAGTAAACCTTCTGGATAAATGATGGTAAGCAGGCATATTGAGACGCACATTTGATGTAAGAGAAGGAGTCCATTATGGTTGGTCAAAAGAAAAAACCTGATAATCCGATGCCTGCCATTGATGATGACTGGTGGGCATCGCTGTTGGCGGAGGAGAGTCGCTCGTCAATGCCTCTCTCAGCCCATTTGGCGGGAAGCAGGCCTGAGGTCGGTGAAGAGGCGCAGACTATCTGGTCAGAAAAAAAACTTGTCACCGATTGGTCTCAAGTCAAAGACCTTTATATGCGGGATCAAATTATCGATCTGACTGTCACCGGGCATAATCGCGGCGGCTTGCTTGTGGAGGGGGACGGGCTTTATGGATTCGTACCATTCTCACATCTGGTTGACCTGGCAGGCAAAGTGGAAAATCCTGAACGCAGCCACGAGCTTGAATCTTATGTTGGCCGCTCGCTTCATTTGAAAGTCATTGAATGCATTCCTGAAGATGACCGCGTTGTTTTTTCGGAGCGTGCGGCGCAATCGGAGCCGGGCAAACGCTCAGAATTATTCCATTCGTTAAAAGCAGGCCAAACCGTTCAAGGTGTGATTACCAACATTACAGACTTTGGCGTGTTCGTTGACCTCGGTGGTGTGGAAGGTCTAATCCATATTTCTGAATTATCATGGGGACGGGTTTCACATCCCTCCCAAATTGTAAAGATTGGCAGTCCGCTTGATGTACAAGTATTGGAGCTTGCGCCAGAAAGATGCAGAGTTGCACTTAGTTTGAAACGGTTATTGCCTAATCCCTGGCAGAATGCCTCCGTTGAATTTCCAGAAGGAGCCATCAAACCTGCCATTGTTACCAGCGTGCTTTCCTTCGGCGCTTTTGCGCGGCTGGAGGCCGGCGTGGAGGGACTCATTCACATATCCGAGATTCCACAGGCAGAAGGCACGTCTTTACGAGAAGTTTTTTCCGAAGGACAGCAAGTGCAGGTGCGCATCCTGCATTTGGATGCCGCCCATCAGCGCCTGGGCTTAAGTATGAGGCTTGAATAACTCGAATGCCTGAAAATCCGCACCCTCGCAAAAGACAATCCGCACAAGCCGAAATCCCTCCCGTTCCGCGAAACGATTGGTTGGACAGGCTTGCCCGCTTCAACGCGCAGTTTGGCCGCTTCCTGCGCGACGCGGTTGGCGTTGCTTTGATCGCACTTGCGCTCATGTCTTTGCTGGCCGTGTGGGAATTCACCGATGGCATTCTGCTTACGCCTTTTTCCATCCTTCTGCGCCGCTGGTTTGGCTGGGGCAGTTTACTGGTCCTCTTTGGCATTGGATATTTTGGATATTCAATTCTTAGACGCGCTAGCAGCGAAGTGAGTTGGGGACGGCTGATTGCGCTGGAGTTCGCCTCTCTCCTAACCTTGGGCCTGCTCGCTGCTTTTGGAGGCAATGACCTCTACCGGGCAGAGGCCGGCTGGGACGGTGGGCGCCTCGGCTGGGGGCTGGTCACACTCGCGAGGCAATCTCTCGGAGCAATAATTGGCACACTTGTCTTATTTCTTTTGTGGCTGCTCGCAGTTGTAACTGGTTTTGGTTTGTGGGCAAAACTTGAAATATGGCTGTTGAAGATTGCCGGCGAAACCGCTCCTGTAGTTGTGGCAACACCCGTCCCGGTGGAAACGGAAGAAAGCTTTGAACAATCTGCAAAATCCGGCGCGCCCGCTTCGCGAAAGAAGGCGCAGCCATTGGCTCCTGAATTTCGCACTTCATTGAAAGCCTCAAATAAAACGGAAGAGAAATCACTCAAGCCGCCCCCACGCGGGGAAGACCTGCCGCCATTGCATATCCTGCTCGCAGAATCCGCAATCCGCGCCGATGACCGCACGATCAACCAAACAGCCGGTCTGATTATGAAGACTCTTGCTGAGTTTGGTATTCCTGCCACGGTGATCGGTTATCGTGTTGGCCCCGCAGTGACCCAATTTGCAGTCCAACCCGGTTTCCTCAAAAAACCAGGTTCAGACGAAGAAGACGCGCAACAAATGAAAGTACGCGTCGCCCAGATCGCTGCACTGGAAAAGGATATTGCGCTGGCGCTGTCTGCCCAGCGTTTGCGGATCGAAGCGCCTGTGCCCGGAAAACCGTACGTCGGTATTGAAGTACCGAACACGCACAGTACTGTCGTCCGCATGAAGACCCTGCTTGAGTCAGACGCTTTTTATAAGATAGGCGCACCTCTCGCGATTGCCCTGGGACGTGACGTTTCCGGGCATCCGCTGATTGCAGATCTCGCGCGCATGCCGCATCTGCTGATTGCAGGCTCAACGGGTTCTGGTAAATCCGTCTGTGTCACATCAATTGCGGCATGTCTGGCGATGAACAACACCCCCGAAGACCTGCGTATGATCCTGATCGATTCTAAAATGGTGGAGTTGATCCGCTTTAATGGCTTACCCCACTTATATGGAAAAGTGGAGACCAATATTGAACGTATCCTCGGCGTTCTGCGCTGGGTGGTCGTTGAAATGGAACATCGTTACCGTTTGCTCGAATCCGCCCACGCTCGTGACCTGGATGCCTATAACCGCAAGATTTCCCGCAAAGCAGATATTAAACCTTTGCCGCGCATCGTGGTGTTGATTGACGAACTTGCAGATTTAATGATGTCTGCTCCGGACCAAACAGAGCACAACCTGGTCCGTCTTGCTCAAATGGCGCGCGCCACAGGGATTCATCTCGTTGTTGCCACACAGCGTCCTTCCACAGACGTGGTCACGGGTTTGATCAAAGCCAACTTCCCGGCGCGTTTGGCGTTTGCAGTTTCATCAGGTATAGACAGCCGCGTTATTTTGGACTACACCGGCGCCGAGACCTTGCTCGGGCGTGGTGATCTGCTCTTTCTCAATCCTGAGGTCGGCAACCCTGTCCGCGCACAAGGCGTGATGATCACGGATATGGAAATCGAACGTATCATTTCGCACTGGCAAAAGAATTACGAAACCCCGGTCGAGGCAACTCCGCCCTGGGAAAAACTATTGCAGGAACCCGGCGCAGGCGAAGATGACGCTTTGATCGAACAAGCTATCTCCATTGTACGAACAAGCCAGCGCGCTTCTGCTTCACTATTACAACGCCGCCTGCGGATTGGCTATCCACGCGCCGCGCGTCTGCTCGACCAGCTTGAAGAGATGGGAGTTGTCGGACCCTCTCAAGGTGGCGGCAAGGAACGCGAAGTCCTTATCAGCGAAGACGATCTTGCAGACGAGGAAAAATCCGAAGAGTAAATTTAGAAATTCTGGTGTCCATCAGCCTGCTGATGAGAATTTCAGGCAGCAAGCTGCCCGACTCCAGAATCGTGATTTAAAGCCCCGAAAGGAAATTTGCGAGCCAACCCATGAATCCAAAACCAACCCTCACCGACAGACTAAGAGTTATATTTAAAGGTATATTAGATCCCATCGGCGCCTTCCTTAACCGGCTTGGGTTAACCCCAAACGCCATCACCTTATTAGGTTTAACTGGCACCACCGTCGGGGCGTATTTTATTTCGCAAGGCAAAATGACAACCGGCGCTTTTGTCCTTTTGGCATCCGTCCTTGTGGATGCATTGGATGGCACAATGGCGCGTCTGCGGGGTGAATCCAGCGACTTCGGGGCCTTTGTGGATTCAGTCAGTGACCGCTACGCCGAGTTAATCACATTCGGCGGACTTTTATATTATTTTCTTTCGCTTGAAAATTATCCCGGCGTCATGGTCACTTTCGCTGCGGCTGCTGGTTCGGTGCTGGTTTCTTACGTCAAAGCGCGCGCAGAGGGACTGGGCTTTACCGCCAAGGCCGGTATCCTCACGCGTGTCGAAAGATATTTTGTATTAATTCCTCTGCTTGTATTTAATCAGCCGTTCATCGCCGCTTTCCTGATTGCATTGCTCGGCAACATCACTGCGCTTCAGCGCATCATTCATGTCCGCGCGCAGGGGCATGTGCGCATGGAAAAAACCCGAGAAAACGATAAGAAATATATACACTAATCCATGAGTGAAGGATTTTTAATCGGTCCCTGGATGATGCGCTGGCATAGCTTCCTGCTTGTGCTTGGCATAGTGATTGGAGCTTTGCTGGCTGCATTTGAGGCAAAGCGCCGCGGCCATAACCCTGGGATCATCTATTATCTTTTCCTGCCTTTGATGATATGGGGGACAGTGGGTGCGCGCCTTTGGCATATTCTCACCCCGCCTCTTTCTTCCGTTCAGCTTGGTCTGACCACCTGGCATTATCTCACCCATCCATTGGACGCATTGTCGTTTTGGATCGGCGGATTTGGAATCCCCGGCGCAATTTTTGGCGGTTTGCTGGCCCTGTTGATTTTTGCCCGCCACCACGAACTGCCATTTTGGGATTTGACCGATCTGCTCGCGCCAGGTCTTGCCCTGGCGCAGGCCATCGGCCGCCTGGGAAATTATTTCAATCAGGAACTGTATGGCTTGCCTTCAAATTTACCCTGGGCGATATTTATCCAACCCGCCAACCGTTTGGCCGGATATGAATCAATCGAGTTTTATCACCCATTATTTGCATATGAAGCGGGCTTGAATCTCGCAAACATGGCTTTGTTATTATGGCTCTCGCATAAATTTATAAACAGACTCAAGCCTGGCAGTCTTTTTCTTGCATATCTGGCTGTTTATTCAGTTATCCGTTTTTCGCTCGAATTCCTGCGCCTCGATGGTGCGCTGGCAGGTGGAATTAATATCAATCAATTATTTTTTGCACTTTTGCTCGTCTGCGCAGCTATTGGCTTATATTTGCGCCACGCTCCGCGAGCCGCGCGGAAATTGTAAGGTCTCTGTGAAGGGGGAGTTGCATGGCGGGTAATAAAATAGAGTCCACTCGTTATTTTATTGATCCACCTCACGCAGTGTCATTCTCCCGAAGGGCATCGGGACGATGTGAGCGAAGCGAAGGATCACTACGTCCGTCTCAGAGACCCTTCCCTACACCTGCACTTCAACAAACGCAGTGCGGCGCAGTGTTGCTCAGGGCGACTCGAAAAGGAATAAAAAATGATAGAAACTCACGATTTAAGCAAACAGTTCCATGATTTTATAGCTGTGGATGGAGTCAACCTTTCCGTGCAGCCCGGGCAAATATTGGCATTGTTGGGACAGAATGGCGCGGGCAAGACCACCACGGTGCGCATGTTGACGGCCTTGTTGCATCCCTCGCGCGGATGGGCGCGCGTGGCTGGATATGACGTGGTCAAGAATGGACATGCTGTCCGCGCTTCGGTGGGGGTATTAACAGAACAGCATGGCCTTTATATGCGCATGAATGCCATTGAATACCTCGATTTCTTTGGGCAGGTGTACAGTCTTTCGGCGGCTGCCAGGAAATCACGCAGTAATGATTTGCTTGAATATTTTGGACTGACAGATGCCTCGCGCCGCAGGATTGGCGAGTACTCAAAAGGAATGCGCCAGAAACTGGCTTTGGCGCGCGCTATGATACACGAACCCGGCGTGCTTTTGCTGGATGAACCCACTTCTGCCATGGACCCTGAATCCGCGCGATTGGTGAGGGATGAGATCGCGCGTTTGAAATCGTCCAAGCGCACGATTGTGATTTGCTCGCATAACCTGACCGAGGTGGAAGCGCTGGCAGACCGGATCGCCATCATCTATCGCGGACGTATATTGTTGCAAGGCACGTTGGAAGAGTTAAAGCATAAAGTGCTGGGTGTGCCAGAGTATGAAATTAAGTTTGCAGAGGATTGGGACGCGCGCGGGTTGGAATTACCATCGGGTGTGGAAATGCTTTCGCAAACGGCAACCAGCTTGAAGGTCCGTGTGGACGCGCCGCACGCATCAAATCCACAGATCTTAAAGGCTTTATCGTCTACATCTGCATCTGTCATGGCCTTTCAAGAGGAAACGCGGACGTTGGAACAGGTGTATCTCAAAGTGATGGCAGAAGCAAAAGGACGTGAAAATGTTCAATAAACTAAACCTCGTCTGGCTGGTGGCTGGGCGTGAATTGCGTGACCAGTTCCGTGACTGGCGCGTGTTGACCCCAATGGTGATCCTGGTTCTGTGTTTCCCGGTGTTGATGAATGAATTCGCAAAACAGACAGTGGACTTCCTGAATCAATATAACGCAAACCTGATCCTTGACAGGCTTGTGCCATTCTCGATCATGATCATCGGTTTTTTTCCGATCACGATTTCGCTTGTGGTTGCGCTGGAGTCTTTTGTGGGGGAGAAGGAACGCGGGACGATTGAGCCGCTGTTGAGCGCCCCGCTGGATGACTGGCAGTTGTATTTTGGCAAGCTGCTGGTAGGTGTGGCAACGCCGTTGACCGCCAGTTATCTTTCCATCGCGTTTTATCTGGTTATGATTTCCCGCCAGGAACTTACGATCCCGCCATTCTCCGTGATGGTGCAATTGATCCTGCTCACGACAGCCCATGCGACATTGATGGTGAGCGCTGCCATTGTGATTTCGGTGCAGTCTACTACGGTGAAAGCTGCGAATTTACTGGCTTCATTTGTTGTAATTCCCGTTGCTATTTTGATGCAAGGCGAGGCGGTCATGTTGTTCTGGGGAAATGAACAGGTACTTTGGCTGGCGGTTGCGGGCGTGATGATCATTGCATTGTTGTTGATCCGCGTGGGGATTGCACACTTCCAGCGTGAATATTTGCTTGGGCGCGAAATTGATGCGATCAACCTGCATTGGATCTGGCGCACATTTTGGTCAAATTTTTTGGACAGCGCAGGTTCAATTGGGAATTGGTATAGGAATGTGCTTGGCACGGCCTTCCGCCGCATTCTCCCCGCTGTCTTTTTTGTTGTATTGATCGCCGGAGTCAGTACCTGGCTGGGTTATGACTGGGTCATAAAAAATGTTTCGGAAACCATTGCTTTGGCTTCTCCTGAAGATTTGAAAAGAGTGGAAGAACGGGTGCGTGAATTGCCAGATTTGGCAAACCTGCGCGAGCACTTCAGTGCCCCATTTTTATTCTTGAATAATACCCGCGCGATGGTCGCAATTTTAGCAGCGGGTCTGGTCTCTTTTAGTGTTTTAGGTGTTTTATTCTACATGATGAATATTGGCCTGCTTGGCGGTGTATTTGCCATTTTGGAACTATTGGGCGTTTCACCGTGGCCCATCTTCCTTGCAGGGGTGCTGCCGCATGGTATCCTGGAAATCCCTGCCTTGATGATCGGCAGCGCTGCAGTGCTTTACCTTGGCGTTGCCATCGTCACACCGCAGGTTGGAAAATCAATGGGCGAGGTGATCCTTGAACTGCTTGCAGATTGGACCAAGATCTTTGTCGGCCTGGTCGTGCCAATGCTGGCCCTTGCCGCGCTGATCGAAGCGTATATTACGCCAGGTTTACTATTGAATGTGTTGAAATAAATGGGACGGAACTGAGATTTTCGCCAGTTGAAAATTAGGGTAAGATAAGTTTCATGTCCAAAGTAATTATCCTCGGTTCATCCAAAGCCATCCCTGCGAAGGATAGTGAGAACACGCACATGATCATTGTGGGGAAAGAGCGCATGTTGCCGATCGATTCGGTCAGCAACGGAAACAAAGGACACGGATCACCAACCTGAAATATAAGGTTCCCACTCGCCGTTTTCGGTGAGGTGCTTGCCAAAGATATAAGCCGCGTTGGCAGGCGGCTCCTTTGGAATATGCATGAGGCGCATGTGTGCCTCCTCCACTTTACGCCCCCCTTTGCGATGATTACAGAAAGAACAAGCCGCCACCAGGTTAGCCCAAATATGCTGTCCGCCCATGTGACGTGGAATAACGTGGTCTACCGTCAAAGCGCCTTCATGTTTGCCGCAATATTGGCAGGTATAATTGTCGCGGCGGAATATTTCGCGGCGCGTTAATTTGACGCATGGCCGCGGTCGATGAATCTGAGATGCCAGCCGAATGACAGAAGGGCGCGGAAGCAGTTGCGAGATTGTACGGATATGTCCGCGTCCGTTTGCGATCATTCCAGCCTTGCCAGAAAGCATCAGGCCTACAGCCCGCCTTGTTGAGCATACGTGGATCGGCTCAAAATTAGCATTGAGTACCAATACGGGTTCGTGCATGGTTGCTTGGCAATTCTGCGTGATTATACATCCACTTGATTGAATTTGTAAAAGCGTCAAAATGGCGAATCGTTACAGGAGCATTTGAAATGAACATCATGATCGCGGGCGGTTCTGGTTTCCTTGGGCGCGCGCTGACAAAATCCTTTCTCGCAGATGGGTACCAGGTTTTCATCCTGACACGCAGCTCAGGCAAAATGAAAGATGTCCATGCGGTGCTGTGGGATGCAAAAACAACAAACGGATGGGGACATCTCGTCAATGGAATGGATGTTATCATCCACCTCACAGGGAAGACGCCTGCCTCCTGGCCGTGGACTGTCTCCACAAAACGCGCCTTTCACGACTCCCGCATCCTGCCGGGATTTGCGCTTGCTGAGGCAATCCGAAACGCGACTCACCGCCCGCGCATTTTCATTCAGCAATCAGGCATTAATCATTACGGCTTGAGCGGTGCCCTCGCCGATGAATCCACCCCGCCTGGGGATGATTTCCTCGCCCAACTTACCGTGAAGTGGGAAGCCGCAACCGAGTCTGTTGAAGAATTAGGCGTGCGCCGTGTGGTCGTGCGCTCGGCGCCCGTGCTTGCCAAAGACGGCGGTTTGCTCTGGCTGATGGCCTTGCCGATCAAATTATTTGCCGGCGGTCCGCTTGGAGATGGCAAACATGCCATGCCATGGATACACATCCAGGATTGGGTTGGGGGATTGCGGTATTTGATCGAAAATGAAAATGCGCGCGGCGAGTATAATCTCATTGCACCCATGCCTACATCCAATGCGGAATTTAACCGTACGCTTGCAGGCATCATTCATCGTCCATACTGGTTTCCCATGCCCGCCTTTTTGCTGACCACCTTTTTAGGGGAAATGAGTGTCTTGATCCTGGCAGGCAGGTTTGCCCAGCCCAAACGGCTGATCGAGTCTGGGTACCGGTTCCGGTTTCCAGCTGCGCGTGAAGCGTTGGCCGATTTACTTGGTTAATGTCAAAGGAGAAAAAATCCCATGAATAAATTCATCCTGTTGTCCCTCGTTTTTATCACTGCGTGTGCGTCTTTTTCGCAGGAGCCGGCCGTTGTCTTGCCGCAATTTCTTGCTACTGCCACCGCATATATTGACCCGTCCTATCCGAGAGCGCAAGTGGAGTTAGCCGCGCCGAATCAAGTGGCGAGCGGAATCGAAATCCGCATGGAACGTGTAGCGGTTGAAGGAAAAAGTGTAAATGCAGATGTTTGTTTTACATTGCCTGATAAGTCCGATTGGTTAATTTGGTCGGCAAGTTTGAATTATGGCGGAGTGGTCCTGCAGGAATACGGCACAACACTTGTGAGCTTACAGGAGCCGGCGGAGGATCAAACCGGTTTGCGGTGTGACACATTGACCTTTGTTGTTCCGCCCGATGCTGATCTTTCCAATGCGATGATTATCATTGATTCCGTTGCAGCCACGCCGCGTGAAGGCGAATACTGTTCTGTTTATATGCCCAAGATCCAACAAGCCATGCTCCAACGAGACACAGGAATTGTGCTGGATTGTGTGGACGTGAACGGTTTGTTGGAGATGCAAATTATCAGCAAGCCGCCGGAAATGTCGCAGGAACAAGCCGAGCAAATTGTATACAGCGATGAGTTTTACACGGTGAAAGGCCCCTGGAGTTTTTCGTTCAATTTGTCGCAGTAAATTTCTTGTTGTATAATAACTGCGTGTCCGGCAAGGGCTTCACCAACAAGTGTTATTACACTTACCTTTAATTTATTGCGGTAGTGTGCTATTAACGCGCCTTAACTATCGCGGGCGCGTTTTTGTTTGTCAATCTCGAAACCCTAGAGGTTTTTCTACCTGATCGGAAACAAGATTTACAGGATTACATCGCCCATTATGATTAAAATTGACGATGGAAACCTTTAGGGTTTTATACATGGAGAATGTTATGAACATAGAAGAACAAATTGAATTATTAATGCAGGGTACGGAATATGGCGATGAAGATTTGAAGAAAGCCATGACTGCCGAACTCCGTGAACGTCTGATCTTCGCAGGGAAGGAGGGGCGGCCCCTGCGCGTTTATTGTGGATACGATCCCACCTCCACGGATCTACATTTGGGGCATACCATCTCCATGCGCAAGCTGCGTCAGTTTCAGGATCTGGGACATGACGTGACCTTCCTGATTGGAAGTTACACCGCTCTGGTTGGCGATCCTTCTGATAAAAATAAGGCGCGTCCGATCCTGACCGAGGAGAAAGTTGCCGAAAACGCTGAAACGTATACTGAGCAGGCCTTCCGTGTGCTTGATCCTGTGAAGACTAAGATCCGCTATAACGGTGAATGGCTTTCCAAACTTACGCTGGTGGATCTAATTCGTCTTGGTCAGAATTTTACGGTGCAGCAATTTTTGGCGCGAGACAATTTTGCAAACCGGTTGGAAAAGGGCGAGCCGATCTATTTGCACGAGACCTTCTACGCCTTGATGCAAGGATATGATGCTGTCGCCATGCAAACGGATATTCAAGTGGGCGGGACAGACCAGTTGTTCAATATCATTGTCGCCGGCCGTAAATTGCAGGAGGCGTTGGGACAAAAGCCATTGGTTGGCATTATCACTGGCATTTTGCCGGGCACAGACGGCGCACAGAGAATGTCCAAATCCACAGGCAATATCGTACCGATCAATAGCGGTGCGAATGATATGTTTGGCAAATTAATGTCTGTGCCAGATTCGGCCATGGGCATTTACATGCGCCTCGTCACGCGCTGGGGTCCGCAGGAAATCGAGAAGATCGAGAAGGATGTGGACTCGGGAGAGTTCCATCCGCGGGATGCGAAGATGAAAATGGCGGGCGAGATCACCAGCATTTTCTATAGCGATGATGAGGCAAAAGCGGCTCAGGAGAATTTCATCAGGACTTTCCAACAGAAGGAAATCCCTGATGAAATGCCAGAGTTTGATCTGCAGCCCGGTCAAACCATAGTGGGTGTTATTTTGGCGGCGAAACTCGCCGGAAGCAAAAGCAAGGCACGCGCTTTGATCGACCAGAAGGGTGTCCGGTTGGATGGGGAAGTGCTGGAACGCGGCGATGCGGTCTTTCCACACCCCGGTGTTTTGCAGGTAGGCAAGCGGCGTTTTCTGCGGGTTAAGTAAATTGAATCTACGGAAACTAATGGGATCGTTGCTTGAAAAAAACAAAGTCCACATATGCGGACTTTGTTTTTAGAGGCGTCGACGGGATTTGAACCCGTGAATGAGGGTTTTGCAGACCCTTGCCTTAC
>JAUXUL010000017.1 GCA_030680795.1 Anaerolineales bacterium
TGGACAGACCTCTAGTGTGCCAGTTGTTCCGCCAGGAGCATCGCTGGGTAGCCATGTCTGGCAGAGATAACCGCTGAAAGCATCTAAGTGGGAAACTCGCCCTAAGATTAGATCCCTGTAATCCAGTTAATGGAGTAAGACCGCAGGTAGACTACCTGCTTAATAGGCAGCATGTGTAAGCGCAGTAATGTGTTAAGCTAAGCTGTACTAATGGTCGAGGGCTTCCTTCCGTGATGCGGAGAACTTGGTACTTTTCAGACATACATCAAACCATTGCTATTCAGGAACAATTTTGTGAAATTGTCCCTTGGTGATCTGAGCGACGTGGGTACACCCGGTCCCATACCGAACCCGGTAGTTAAGCACGTCAGCGCTGATGGTACTTGGAGGGCGACCTCCCGGGAGAGTAGGTCATTGCCAAGGGGCTTTTCTTTTTAACATTATCACGCGCGGGATTTTCTTATCCGCGCACGCATCGTGTTTAACCTCGATTGTATTATCAAGGCTGCATGATATCGTGTTTGTCAATTTTCATGTAGAAAGTAGGTGAATTTCATGGCTTCAGTAAATTTACGTAATGGCGAGTCTCAGGACTCTTTGCTCAAGCGCTTTCGCAAGAAAATAGTCAAGAGCGGCATTTTAAGCACCATACGAAATAAGCGCTGGTTTGTCTCCAAAAGTGAACAACGCCGAATGGCAAAAAAGAAGGCCATCCGCCGTATTAAGCGACGCGCCTTTAAGGATAACGAGTAAGGGCAGGCAGGATGAGTGTATGACAAAAGAAGAAGGAAAAATTAAAGTCGATGGACTTGTGATCGAGGCTCTGCCCGGGACACAATTCCGTGTGCGGCTTGACAATGGACATGAAGTACTTGCTTATCTTGCAGGCAAAATGCGCAAGCATTATATTCGCATTCTGCTGGGGGATCATGTATCCATGGAAATGTCGCCTTATGATCTGACTCGCGCCCGGATTACTTTCCGTCAGCGTAAGAACGCGCCCACTACTCCTGTTTGAAATTAATTCCCCGATCAAGCTTATCAAAGTCCTCTGTGAAAACGGCGGACTTTTTTGTTTTTCATGGACTCGCATTTTCTTTTAAAATATCACGCGCAAAATCTTCTCATCCATGCGTGTATCGTGTATAATCCCGAACGCAGGTTTGGTCAGGCTAATTTTCATTTTTAATGACGCCTTTTGCGTAAAACGAGGAGTGTGAAGCGTATTTTTTGATCGCGCGGTCATTTAGTTCGTTTCAGATCTTATGTAGATAAACCCCTCGGCCGATTCTGTGTAGCGGCCGAATTTTTTTATCATATCCATATGGGAAGTAGGTGATTTCATTGGCTTCAGTAAATTTACGCAGTGGCGAGTCGCAGGACTCATTGCTCAAGCGCTTTCGCAAGAAAATAGTCAAAAGCGGCATTTTAAGCACCATTCGCAATAAACGCTGGTTCGTCTCCAAGAGCGAGACGCGCCGCATGGAAAAGAAAAAAGCAATTCGACGTATAAAGCGACGCTCCTTCAAGGATACTGAATAGATCGAGAGGCGTGTATGACAAAAGAAGAAGGCAAAATTAAAGTGGATGGTCTTGTGATCGAAGCCCTGCCTGGGACGCAGTTCCGTGTGCGGCTTGATAACGGACATGAAGTGCTTGCTTATCTTTCAGGTAAAATGCGCAAGCATTACATCCGCATTCTGCTTGGTGACCGTGTTGCTCTTGAAATGTCTCCTTACGATATGGCACGTGGACGCATCACCTTCCGTCAACGCAAGCAAGCCCCAGCCGCTCCTGTTCAGGAATAGTCATCCTGGGTTTTGATTTCCTGTAAATAAAAAGGCTTCCACTGCGGAAGCCTTTTTTGATTTAATTTATATGCTTTTATGGTAATTCACGCCACGACCCCAATACCTTCATATAATTGGCTCGTTCAAACGCGGCTGGCTCGCCGACGTTTTTCTGGGACATGCTTCCCTGCATCTGCTTGATGGATATATACTCGTGCTCTTCCATCCAATTTTGGATGTGGCCAAGGAGCTCCTTTATCCGTTGCGGAGCAGGGGTGGCGGACCAGAGCAACTCTGATGCCAGCATGCCTACTTTCGCGCCCGCCATCATGGCTTTGAGTACATCTGTTGATTTGTGGATTCCGCTGGTTAATGCAAAATCTGCGTTGATTTTTCCATGCAGGATCGAGATCCAGCGTAATGGCAGGCGTAAATCCGCCGAGGTGCTCAGATCAAGACTATGCACGATTTCCAATTCTTCCAAATCAAAATCCGGTTGATAGAAGCGGTTGAACAGAACCAGCCCATCGGCGCCTGCTTCGACAATTCTCCGCGTAAAATTTGGTAAAGCTGTGACAAACGGACTCAACTTCACAGCCAGCGGAATCGTGATCGCCGATTTCACTTCTGCCACTAATTCCACTTGCGTGTTTTCAAGTTCCTGCGCGGTTAGATCGGGGTCTGTGGGAATGAAATATAAATTCAACTCCAACGCATCCGCGCCAGCCTCCTGGATTTGCTTTGCGTAGCGCGTCCAGCCGCCTTTGGAGACGCCGTTCAAACTTCCGATGACGGGGATCTTGAGAGCCTTCTTTAATCCAGCAACTTGATTCAAATATTTTTCAGGACCAATTGAATACATGCCGCCATCCGGCAAATAGGACATGGCTTCTGCAAATGAATCAGTTCCGCGCGTCAGGTAGTGATCGAGTTCAAGGCTTTCGTGGATGATCTGCTCCTCGAAGAGAGAATACATCACGATCGCCGCAATACCCGCTTCCTCCAACCTGCGCGCCATCTCGATCTTTTTGGAGAGGGGAGAGGCTGAAGCCACGAGCGGATTCTTTAAGTTCAAACCAAGATAGGTCGTAGTTAGATCGGTCATCTTATCATCCTTGTCTACTTGTTTACTTGTCTATCTGTGTACCTGTCTGACCTCCATCATAGTGCATCGAAGCCATCTGCTGATAAAGCGTCCAGCGCGATTTTGCATCCTGCTGTGCTTCTTTCATCAATTTTTCGGCGCGGACTTCATCCATTTGCGTGAGCATTTTGTAGCGTGTTTCGTTGTACGCATATTGCGAGATCGGGATGCTCGGTTCCTTGGATTCGATCACCAGCGGATTCTTCCCTTTTTCAACAAGGCGCGGATCGTAACGATACATCGGCCAGTGACCCGATTGCACTGCGAGTTTTGCCTGTTCGAGACTCTTTGAAAGTTCATAACCGTGCGCGATGCAAGGACTGTACGCGATGACCAGCGAGGGGCCATCATAAGACTCCGCTTCAATCAACGCGCGCAGGGTTTGCTGATCGTTCGCGCCCATGGCGATACGCGCCACATACACATAGCCATAAGACATCGCGATCAAGCCGAGGTCTTTCTTGGGCATATCCTTGCCGCTCATTGCAAATTTAGCAACCGCCGCGCGCGGCGTAGCCTTGCTGGATTGCCCGCCTGTGTTTGAATACACTTCGGTATCCAGCACCAGGACGTTCACGTTACGGCCCGAGGCAAGCACGTGATCCAAACCGCCGTAGCCGATATCGTAGGCCCAGCCGTCGCCGCCGATGATCCACACGGATTTCTTGACGAGGTTATCTGCCAGGCTGATCAGATCTTTTGCGCGACTGTCTTTTGATTTTGCCAGTTTCTTTTTAACCCGCACCACACGTTCGCGTTGTTCCTCGATGGCAGCTTCGGTCGTTTGTTCTGCCAAGAGCAAATCGTGGACAAGCTCGCTACCAATCTCATCGTGAAGCAGGGACAACAACTCACGGGCATATTCCTTTTGTTTGTCAATTGTCAGGCGCATGCCCAGGCCGAACTCTGCGTTATCTTCAAACAGCGAGTTTGACCATGCGGGTCCGCGTCCTTTTGCATCCACAGCCCAGGGAGTGGTGGGCAGGTTGCCGCCATAGATGGATGAACAACCCGTTGCATTCGCGATCACGGAGCGGTTGCCAAAAAGCTGTGAGACCAATTTCACGTAAGGCGTTTCACCGCATCCCGCGCACGCGCCGCTGAATTCAAATAACGGGCGCAGCAATTGCGAATTCTTGATCGTGGATGGATTAAATAATTTCCTGTCCATATCTGGAATGTTCATAAAGAAATCCCAGTTCTTCACTTCCGCTTCACGCAAAGCAGGCTGCGGCGCCATATTGATCGCCTTGCGTCCCACTTCGCTTTTATCTTTCACGGGGCAAACTTCCACGCACAGGGTACAGCCCGTGCAATCTTCGGGTGCAACTTGCAGTGTATAAGCCATGTCCACCGAAAATTCCTTGAACTTCGACGGCATGTGCTTGAAAGTCTCAGGCGCATCGGCGAGTAATTTTTCATCGTACACTTTATGGCGGATGACCGCGTGCGGACAGACCATCACGCACTTGCCGCATTGAATACACAGATCTTCTTCCCATACGGGAATTTCAAGCGCGAGATTGCGTTTCTCCCATTGCGTCGTGCCGAGCGGATATGTCCCATCCACAGGCATTGCGGATACGGGCAGATTATCTCCATCGAAACCGATCATGGGACCGAGTACATCTTTGACGAAGGCAGGCGCATCATTCGGGACCGAGGAGCGGCGCGTCATCTTCGAGCTTACCTTCGCTGGGACTTTGACCTCATGAAGATTTGCGATAGTCGCATCCACAGCCTCGAAATTCATCTTCACCACAGCTTCACCGCGCTTGCCGTAAGTCTTTTCAATGGCGTGTTTGATCTCGTTAATTGCCTGCTCGGGTGGCAGCACACCGGAGATGGCGAAGAACGCTGTCTGCATAATCGTGTTGACACGCTGCCCCATGCCTGTCTTTTCGGCAACGTCATAGCCGTTGATGACATAGAACTTGAGTTTCTTTTTGATGATCGCCGACTGTACTTCACTCGGCAATGTATCCCAGACTTCGTCTTTATCAGACATGCTGTTGAGCAGGAAGACTGCGCCCTCTTTGGCATATTTAAGCATGTCAAAGCGCTCAAGGAAGTTGGATTGATGACAAGCCACAAAGTTTGCCTGATTTGGCTCGATGAGATAGGGAGCCTGAATTGGTTTCGATCCAAAGCGCAGGTGTGATGTGGTCATCTGACCCGATTTCTTCGAGTCGTACACAAAATAGCCCTGTGCGTAGTTATCGGTCTCTTCGCCGATGATCTTGATCGAGTTCTTGTTCGCGCCCACGGTGCCATCCGAGCCGAGACCGAAGAACACGCAGCGCACGGTTTCAGCATGTTCGATGGAGAAGGAAGTGTCCACATCGAGGCTGGTATGAGAAACATCGTCGTTGATGCCGACTGTGAAATGATTCTTTGGTTCAGGCTTCTTCAATTCATCCAAAGCCGCTTTGACCATTGCAGGCGTGAATTCTTTGGAGGATAAACCATAACGTCCACCAATCACAGTTGGAAGGTTGGAAGGTTGGAAAGTTGCAGGTTTTCCTTCGACTTTCAACTTGGAACCTTCAACCAAAGCATTTACCACATCCATATAAAGCGGCTCGCCCATGGAACCGGGTTCTTTTGTGCGATCCAAAACTGCAATACTCTTCACTGATTTTGGTAATGTCTTATTGAAATAATCCACCGAGAATGGACGATACAAGCGCACTTTCAACACGCCAACTTTCTCGCCTTTTTCCACGAGATAGTTCACCGTCGCTTCGGCTGTATCTGCGCCTGAACCCATGATGATGACCACGCGTTCTGCGTCAGGATGGCCGACATAATCAAACAGGTTGTAATGCCTGCCAGTAACTTTGGCGAATGCATCCATCATCTCCTGGACGATGCCGGGAGCAGCTGTGTAGAACGGGTTGACCGTCTCACGCGCCTGGAAGTAGACATCGGGATTCTGTGCGGTGCCGCGCAGGACGGGATGCTCAGGGTTGAGTCCTCTTGCTCGATGGGCGCGCACCAACTCATCGTCAAGAAGGAGGCGCAGTTCTTCATCCGTAATTTGGAAGATCTTGGCTACTTCGTGCGAAGTCCTAAACCCGTCAAAGAAATGAACGAAGGGGATGCGGCTTTTGAGCGTGGAGGTCTGCGCGATGGCGGCGAAATCGTGCGCCTCCTGCACAGAAGCGGAGGAGAGCAATGCCCAGCCTGTTTGGCGGACAGCCATCACATCTTGATGATCGCCGAAAATGGAGAGTCCTTGCGCTGCAAGCGAACGTGCCGCAACATGGAAGACCGTGCTGGTGAGTTCACCCGCGATCTTGTACATGTTGGGGATCATTAACAACAAACCTTGCGAGGCGGTAAAGGTGGTGGTGAGTGCGCCAGTTTGCAGTGCGCCATGCACCGCGCCAGCCGCGCCGCCTTCTGATTGCATTTCGATCACTGCGGGGATGGTTCCCCAAAGATTTTTCCTACCCTTTGAGGTCCACTCGTCTGCGAATTCGCCCATGGCGGAGGAGGGTGTGATGGGATAAATGGCGATCACTTCGCTCAAACGGTGCGCGACCGAGGCTGTGGCTTCGTTGCCGTCAATCGTAACGATATTTTCATTCATGCTTGCTCCTTTGAGAACAGGTTTATGACCTGGATTTTTCTTCGAGTTATAAGTGTATCCCCGTTACCAATTGATGGTTAGTTATTATCGGCTTAAATCTTTGTGTCTGTTGTCATATTGTGGATAAGAATTGTAGGAATAAAAAACGACCCATTTTAAGGCGTTTTTGTTTATATGATTATTTTGACATTGTCAGATTAGGATTTTTCGCCCTGAGCGGAGCGTTCTTCAGCGTAGCCGACTATGTAAGTTTATCCAAATACGGTCTTGCCAGCAACAATGCCGCCAGAGACTTGGCATCCGGCATCTCACCGCGCTCGGCCATCCCAATGGCTTCCTTCACAGGGATTTTCTCAACGGATAAAAACTCATCGTCATCCGCTTTGAGCGGATTGTATTTTAAGTCTGTGGCCAGGAACACTTCCATGAATTCAGTGGAATATCCGGGCGCAAGATAAAACTCGCCAACTTTCTTAAGCGTGCCTGCTTCCATGCCGGTCTCTTCACGGATCTCGCGCGCGGCGCAGGCTTCAAACGGCTCGTCGCCATCGCGAGTGCCTGCGGGCAGTTCAAGCAAGTCCATGCCGGCCGCGTGGCGGTATTGCCGCACGAAAAGTAAATTCCCATCATGATCCACAGGGAGGAGGAGGACCGAACCGCCGTGTTCAACAATGTCAAATTTTGTTTCGCGGCCGTCCGGTGTTCTAAGATAATCGCGGCGAATTTTGAAAGCGCGTCCCTGAAAGAGCGGTTCTGATTTAATAAGTTCAAAAGGCATGAACTGTCCTTTCATAAAAAAACCCAGGCATTGGCCTGGGCTTTTTTATTTCAAATTAGGGTATTTGTAACTGCTGCCCGGCAGTTAATTTTGCTGAGACTGATAGGCTGTTTGCGGAAGCAATTGCGGCAGGATCAACGTCACCATATTTGCAGGCCACACTATAAATCGTTTCATCACCAGATGCAACAGTGTAAGTCGTTGGGTGAGCGGTAAGAGCGCGATCCCCGGGGAATGCTCCGCTTTGAGGAATATTCAAAACCGTCCCAGATGCCAGGCTGTTTGCCTGTGCGCTGGTCAAACCGCTAAGCGCCAGCAAATCATCAGGGTTCGCATTGAAGCGGCGGGCGATACAGTAAGGGAATTCGCCATTTTGCAATGTATAAGTGGCGGGACGTACGCCGGGGGGAACAGACGTGGCGGCAGCCGCAACGGCGTTGGTAGGCGTGTTAATAACATTGGTTGGTGTGCCTGGAGTTCCAATCACAGGAGCAGGCGTTCCGGTGCCAACCGCTTGCTGTGTGCCGGGCGTGCCTCCGCCAGCCACAGTTGTTTGCGCCGCAGCGGTCTGTTTGGCAAATTGCTCGATCATGGCCATTGGATTTTCAACGGAAGGGAATGGCGAAACGAACAACCCGGTTGGGATCAAGGTCTGCGTTGCGGCAGGTACGGAAGACAGGGATTGCGTGCAGGCAGAAATCAACATGGTTGAAATCACAAAAATGAAAATCGCCAGCCAGCCGCGTTGTTTGTTGCTCATAGATTCTCCTCTTTCACTATTATCAACAAGGGATGGTAGCACATCACGTTTAAAGCGTCAAGCCATTCTCATGGATTGCAATTAAAAGATAAGATTATAGATTCGATCAGCCCTGCGCTTCCCTCTTGACCCTTTGGCACGGCTTCGCCAGTCAGGGCAGCGCCTTGAGCCTGCACCTGTTTCCAAACAGTACACAAGCCTCGGAGCATGCGCGCATCCTCAGCCAGCACGGCAGTGGACAGATCTTCGGCAGTTTTGAAATCGCCTGTCAGCGCGTATGCCTCAATAAATACAAGCCATTCGTTCAGGTCTTCTGGTCTGAATCCTGATGATATGGCCTCATTTCCAAGTAATACAACGCCTTCATGGTTTCCATTTTGCCGGGCAATTTCTGCTTTTGCAAAGTAGTAGCACCATTCATGCGCTGGCTCGGCGAAGAAGATCGGTGCGGCTGGCCTGTCTGTTTCTGTAATGATGCGCGCTGGATTGGAAAGCGGGATTGCTTTTGTCAGCACCTCTGGCAGTTTGGCATAAATTTCCTCGTCGCCTCGCGCAGGGTCCAGGACGCGCAGGCAGCCATTTTGCGGCATGTAGATCACAACCGCATTTGACGTGGAACTGCGGAAGTTGACGGTGCGGTATGGATAAGTGATCTCAATATTTGGCTCAAGCGCGGGCAGGGTGGAACCGCCCAACCGTTTTTCAGTGTAGAGCAGAATATAAGGAATATCTGAGCGGGTGTATTGCGGGGCATAGATCCAATTGATCGGGGCTGTGAACGAGAGATCGGTTTCATAATCAATCGGCATTTGGTGGGTGAGCAGGACGGTATTCGGTTCCAATGCGGGCATGCGCCAGGCCATTTGCCAGTAGATTTCCCCTTGCTTTTCCCAATCCCTGCGGAAGATGTTGGCGTTGAAGAATTGCTGACCGATGCCAAGAGAGATCAGTAGGGCGAAGATGGTTATCTTAATGCGCTGGTTCTTGATCAGCAATTCTACTATTCCGAGCGTGAGTAAGCTTCCACCGATCATCATGGAGACCATAAATCTGTCAAACGAAGATTGCAATGTCAGCGGAAGACCTGCGGCCAGGGACGGCAGCCTGCCGAGCAATATTCCAATGACACCGATGACGATCAATGAAATGGACGCGAAGCGTGACTTTTCATGGCTTTCTTCTGTTTGTGCGCAGCGGAGCAGATAAGGCGTGAGCACTGTCAATGAAAGCGCAATCAGGCCGAGGGTTAAGAGGGAAGTGGGCGCGGGCAGGGAGCGGAATGTCAAAACGAGCACTTGGGCCCAGATGTAGAATCCTGCTTTCCAAATAGCATCCAGCGCTTCAGTCAAAAAATAAATTTTATCGGGTGACTGCGCGGCTGTGACTTCGTAGGAATTGTAAGGACCGAATTTGTAATAGTAGATCAGCCATGCGGCATTGAGCATCCAGATCAGCAAATAGGGCCACCAGACTTTTAAGGTTTTTGTGAATCGCTCAATCAAGCTTCCTTGAAAGAAGAAAAATAAAAAGAGGAAGCGTAAACCTTCAAGGCCGAAGAAATATTCTGTGGGGAAGATGCCGCAGAGCTGCAGAAGCAATGCGATGACTATATAGGCAAGTGGTTTTTCTGCGCGCAGTGCTTTGAAGGTAAAACCAAATGAAAGCAGATAAAAAATAAACGGGATGAGTTCCTGATTGATGTGCGTCAGTGCAACCCAGTGCTGGCTGTAACCAGGAAAAATCAAGATGAATAGCGCGGCGATCAATCCGATCCTTTGTTGAGCAGGCCAGATCTGTTTGAACATCCACCACGCGCTGATGCCGATGATGAAGCGAATGACCAGCGCAAAGATCTGCCAGTAAAGCGGCACGGGTGGGATTAAACTTGTGGTGAAATAAAAAATGGGGCCGAGAAATGGGCGAAAGGGTGCAAAGGCCGGGTTGAATTCCGCCGCACCAAGAAAATTTGCGATCCATGCAAAGGGCCAATCATCCCAATAAAAGCCTGTGAATGGGAGAAGAAGACCATAGGCCACTACAGTCACCACCGCGAAAAGTAAGGGGGTGGATTTCTTGGGGTTGAGTTTTAGCATTTCTCAATTATAAGAGAAAAGATGATTTGAATTATATTTGCAAAAGGGTTTTGATATTTTGGATCGGTGTTTGCGGGACAAGATCACAGCCAGGCCAGATGGCATCCACGCCTGCTTCTTTCGCGCGGACAACGGATCCCCGTACCCGCGCCTCATCTCCCCGATAGAGAGTCTCTACGGGATCGAGATTTCCAAATAGCAAGGTGTCTTTCAAAGCCAGCCGCGCCGCCGCGAGATCAACCGTCTGGTCAATGGAAATCGCATCTGCGCCTGTTTGTGATAACAAATGAAGTGAACTTGTTACATTTCCACAAACCGACAAGACACGCGGCTTGGGTAACTTCTCAATTAATAATTTCTCCGCAGGCCAGACGAATTGCTCATATTTGGTAGGCCCAATAAAAGCGGGGGAGCCGCCCATATCGTGGATGGTGATAAAGTCTGCGCCTGCGTTTTTGTAGGCTGTGCCAATTTCAGCGAGGAAAGAAGATAGATGAATGAGGGCGTCAGTGACGGCTTGCGGCTCTTTCTTCATTTCGATGAACATTTTTTTCACATCAGCAACAAGCAGTAATAACGTATACGGCCCAGGAATTAATCCGCCGATGACCACGTCATTCCCCACATCTTCCTTCAATAACTTGATTCCATCACAGACTACCTTAATTCTCCCCTCATTCAAAAACTCTTTGCCCTTTGTAATCTCCGCGGTTAAATCTTTTGCAGACCCAAAAAGCCCCGCCTTGCTCACCTGTGGAAACTCAAACTCCGAATTCTCGCGGAAATTGATCTCCGCGCCCAATGCTTCGGCTTCCACATACATATCCAATGGCAAAACCGCGGAAGGAATCCCGCTTAACTTGAAAGTACTCGCCGCCGCCTTGGCCATCTTCCCCACATCTTTATGTGTTTCGTGAAAAATCAATCCCTCACTTTGCAATCCCTCAGCCGTAACGTGAATCAACCCGCTAAATGCAGGTTGGCTGTCAATCTTATTACCTGATAACAGATCAAGAAGTTCTGCGCGTTGGCTCATTGCTCACAAATCTCTAATCTCAAGTCTCAAATTATCAATCACCCCTTCACAGCCTTCACAATCGCCGCGATGTGCTCAGGTGTATTCCCACAGCAGCCGCCCACAACCTTCGCTCCCAATTCGACATACTTCTTGGCGTAAGTCGCCATGTCTCCGGGTCCCATGTCGTAGACGCCTTGTTCGGTCTCGATATCCATGTGTGGCACGCCTGCGTTCGGCTTGACCCACAAGGGGAAGTTAGGCACCGTGGCCGCATATTCCTTGACCACGGCTTCCATATTCTCGAGCGTGGACCCGCAATTCGCGCCGACCAGGGTTGCGCCCATTTCGGTATAGCGCTTCATTACATCCTTTGGCTTCACGCCCATCATCGTGCGCGTACCTCGGTCATAACTAAATGAAACCACGATGGGGAGGTCACTGACAGCGCGCGCGCCTTCAAACGCGGCATTGGTTTCCTCGAACGAAAACATCGTCTCGATCAACAACAAATCCACGCCGCCATCGGCTAATGCCTTGGCCTGCTCTGCAAACGTGGCTTTGACATCCTCCGCTTCAAGCGGACCGTACGGCTTAAGGATCGCCCCAACAGGTCCCATTGAACCAGCCACCAGCCCTCCGGTGATCGAAGCGGCTTTGCGTGCGATCTCGGCCGCGCGCATGTTGACCTCTGGGGTCCGATCCTGATATTTTGAATCTTTCATCCTCATGCGTGTGCCGCCAAAGGTACAGGTCAAAATAATATCCGAGCCCGCTTCCGCAAATGAACTTGCAAGTTTCAAGATTGTATCGGGGTCGTCAATGATGAGGTCTTCCGGCGGCTTGCCAGGTTTAAGACCCATCTTTTGCAAATTCGATCCCGTCGCGCCATCCGCAGCGAGAATTTCCCCACCGTTCAATCTTTCAAGAAATTTGTTCATGTAATTCCTCCGTTGGTTGAGTAGGCGGTGATTGTCCGCCGTATCGAAACCAACAAGTAACTAAAATTATTTTGCTTACATGGTGGTTTCGATACGCCCCTCGAAAAACACTCGGGGCTACTCAACCACCACATAATTCTTCACTTCATAAAATTTTTCGCCATCGGGTCCGCCACGCGATTGGGGATCAAATGCGCGATATGCGGAAACGGCTCACTCATGTGCGGGAAACTCGTCGCGAGCATAAATTGATTTTGGAATTCAGGATCGGTTGGCAGCTCGAATCTTTCAACTTTACGCGCCACCGATTCGATTTCCCTGCGCTTCTCTACATTCAACAACGCGATGCGCGCGCCGTCACCTGCGGCATTACCAACTGCATATACATTATCCAAAATACAATCAGGGATCAACCCGATCAGCATGGCTTTTTCTTTATCAATAAAACTTCCGAAGCCGCCCGCGAGAATAATTTTATCAGGAGATTCCAAGCCGAAGCGCTTTAATAATGTGCGCGCCGCAGTAAACAATGCCGCCTTTGCCAGTTGAATTTGTCTCACATCCTGTTGGGTCATGGGGATGTCGCGGCCTATGGAAGTTTCCTCCGCCCAGGCAATGACATACTCCCAGCCACTTTCACCCTGGCGAATACGCTTCGACTTTAACCCGATCTTGAACTTGCCCCGAGAATCCACAATCCCCGTTCGGAATAATTCTGCTACACCGTCAATGATGGCGGATCCACAAATCCCTTTGACTTGACCTTTGAACTCAGCTTGGTCTGTGTTCCAACCATCCTCGCCGATGACTTTATATTTCGGCTCAAGCGTGTTCTGATCAATTTCAATACGCTCCATTGCGCCAGGCGCGGCGCGCATTCCATATTCCACATGTGCGCCTTCGAGCGCGGGCCCTGTGGGTGTGGATGTGCATACTAGGCGTTTGCGATTTCCTAAAACGAGTTCAGCATTTGTGCCAACATCTATCAAAAGCCAATTCTCATCCTGTATATGCGGCTCTTCTGCCAGGATCATTGCGCTTGTATCCGCGCCCACAAATGAAGCAATCGTTGGCAGTACATGAATATTGCCAGCGGAATTAATATGCAATCCCAACTCACGCGCCTCCACATCCACTGACTTATGGATCGCGGGAACGAACGGCGCAAGTCCCAAATCTTTTGGAGGTAAATTTAACAACAGATGATGCATGGTCGAATTGCCAACCAATACCATCTCAAGAATATCCTCTACTTTTATGTCATTGCGAGTCTTCGACTCTGGAGTTGGACGGCTTGCCGTCCGAGTCTCAGAAGCAAGCTTCTGGACTCCAGAGTCTGCTTCTTCGTCCTTGTATGCGCGTTCATTCGCTGTCTTGACCGCTTGCTTGAGCAATTGGTTCAGCGTTGAGATAATGGCTTTGTGCAATTTCTCAAGCCCGTCCTTATGCTCAATCGTATATTGAATACGAGACATCACATCTTCGCCATATACAATTTGTGGATTCATCTCTGATTCTGCAGCGAGTATTTCGCCTGTGCGTAAATTGCATAAATACAAAGCGACAGTCGTTGAGCCAATATCCACAGCTGCGCCGTAACTATCTTCGTGATACCCAGCCTGCAGTTGGACAACTTCCTTATCCTGCCAAACTGAAACAGTCACGTTCCATTTTGCTTCGCGCAATGTGGAGGATAAAGTCCGCAAGCAGGTGTAATCCACTGTGAAATCTGACCAGCGCGGGAGATTCTCCTCACCGCGGCGGACAAGTCCCATGGAGGTTTCCAATCCTTTTGCGAGCCGTTCCCAATCTGCAATAGGACGTTCCAAATTGGGTGGGGTCATCGTCACAAGATATTTTCGAATTGACGGCTTGATCTCGATCTCGCGCTGTGTTGCCGATTTGCGGACAATTTGTTTATTTCCACGGCTTTCTTCGGGGACGTTGATCAATACATCGCCCTGTATCTTGCATTGACATGAAAGACGTACCTGTCCCACTTCCCAGCCTTTATCCTTTAATAGCTTGGGTCTGCGAGCAAAGTAGGCGGCTTCTTGATTTGTAACGGGTGAAACGTTTTCACGTTTTGAATCCATGTTGTATTTCTCGAAGCGGCCTTCTTCTATTAAAACCATGCACTTGCCGCATGTGGCATTCTCAGCACAAATAGACTCGATCTCCACACCGAGGTCACGCGCGGCAGAACGAATGGACTGGCCTTCGTCCACTTGCCCGCGGCTGCCAGAGGGTTGCAGGATGATGCTGTGTTTTTTAGTCATGATGAGGGTATTTCTCTATTTGCCTAAATAACCTGAAATGTCATGCATTCGACAATCGACGATGCACGATGGATCACGTTATTTTGCCAGCAATTGTCCACGGTCTATGGTCTGTTGTCTGCTTGGGCGTGGAATCTCAATTTTTGCAAACTCAGTTTCCAGTTCCGCGAGAAGCGCATCCGCAACTTCTTCGGGGGCGCCCTCACGTTCGATCCATTCTCCGCGTTTATATTGCGAGGCATATTCAGTTGTTCCTGTTAATCCCTCAGCCATTGCATAAGCGTCAATCGCATTTTGGATTTTCTGTGAAAGCTGTTTCTTGATTGTTTTGCCTTCTCCTTCCACGGTAATAGAAGAGGGGATGTGCTTCCAGTAATAAATTCGGTATTTTGCCATGCTTGATCCTCTTGGAAATTATATATAATTTTAACAAGGGGATTTTACGGGATGATTAGTTGCAGGTCAATGCAAAAATTATGGAGTACGACAGTTTGCTTCGCCAGCAACCAGAAGCAAGCCCCTGGACTCCAGATTAATTCCCCAACGCATTTCCCGCCAGCCACCCCGTTGTCCATGAGGATTGAAAATTGAAACCGCCTGTGAGTCCGTCAATATCCAGCACTTCGCCCGCGAAGAATAGATCATCCACAACGTGGCTTTGCATGGTTTTGAAATCCACTTCGCTTAATTTCACGCCGCCGCAGGTGACGAACTCTTCCTTGAAAATTCCCTTGCCTAATATCATAAATTCACCCGCCGTTAATTCCTGTGCAAGTTTACGCAATTCGGCTTTTGAAATATCGCCCCAGTTTTTATCGCCGATGAATTGAGTCAACTGCTTCCATAATCTCACTGGGATTTGTGAGAATGCGGGTTGTGTCGCAATCTTTTTGTGGGCGTTTTCATGCCAGTCTTTGTTGCGCTGTAAAATTTCCAGCACAGAATCAAGCTTGTAATCGCCGAGCCAGTTGACGGTTAAGCTGGAGCGGTATTTTTTGTCAAATAAGATGCGCGCGCCCCAGGCGGAGAGTTTCAGAACAGCGGGGCCGCTTAAACCCCAATGTGTGATGAGCAAAGGGCCCTGTTGTGTGATCGTATCCATTTTTACTCTGACATGCTCAACCGCCACGCCCGCCAGCCCGTCAATTCTTTTATCTTTCACATTGAATGTAAACAAGGAAGGCACCGGCTCTTCAATGGAATGCCCAAGCGCTTTGACGAGCTCGCGGGTTTTGGAATCACTGCCGGTGGCGATCAATAATTTTTTTGTTTGCAGAGGCAGAACTTCCGAGTCGTTTCGACCCTTCGATAAACTCAGGGCAACGCTGGGCTCAACGCGAGCCTGCCTGACCTCAAGCCTGAATCCACCCTTTGGGCTTTTCTCCACCTTTAGCAGAGTCGTGCCAGTATGCACCTTCACCCCGGCATTTTTCGCCGTCTCGCGCAAGCAGTTTGCGATCGTCGCCGATTCATCGGTGACGGGGAACATACGCCCATCTGATTCGGTTTTCAATTTCACACTATGTGCTTCAAACCATTTGACCATATCTGCAGGTTGAAAGCGCGTGAATGCGCCGCGCAATTCCGTGCCTCCGCGCGGATAGTAGGTGACAAGTTGCGCAGGATCAAAACATGCGTGGGTGACATTGCACCGTCCGCCGCCCGAGATGAGTACTTTGCCAAGCGTCTGGCTGGATTTCTCGATGATCAACACCCGCAGTTTCGGATTTAACTCTGCACAGCGAATCGCGGCAAAGAAACCTGCCGGTCCTCCGCCCGCGATGACGATGTCCCATTTGGTGGTGATGTAGTTTGTCATAAGATTGTTCGAGTATACCTTCTAAAGCATCCTGAATAGCTTGGCTTGCGATGGCTTGGACTTGGTTAACATGGTGATGTTTTTATATGTTTTCGTGTAAAATAAAAATCAGGCTACAACTACCAGGAGCAATTAGCAAATAATGAAATTTACCCCCACCCAGCTTCCCGATGTGATCCTTGTTCAACCCAGAGTATTTGAAGATGGGAGAGGCTTCTTTTTTGAAACTTATCGGAAGGATCGTTTTTCCCAATCTGGAATTGATGTAAATATTGTCCAGGATAATCATTCAGCTTCAACAAAAGGCGTTTTGCGTGGATTGCATTACCAAATCCGCCAGCCTCAGGGCAAACTGGTGCGCGTGATCGTCGGTGAGGTTTTTGATGTCGCCGTGGACCTGCGCCGCAGTTCTCCAACCTTTGGAAACTGGGTCGGGGCGATCCTTTCAGCAGAGAAAGCGTCTGCGGCGAAAGCCGCACAAATACAGATGGCGACAGTCTCAACGGTCTGGAAGCCTACACAAGGAAAACGTCATGGTGAGTTTTCTGAGGGTCTGTCGGGGTTCTACTCAAAAGCGTGGCGTGTGTCGAGAGAAACGCACAAGAACCCTTCGACAGGCTCAGGACAGGCTTGGGAGACCCGAAATGTTCCTGTGTCGGTGTGCATTGGGATACGTCCACCATACTGAGAGCAGGTAGGCGAACCGAAACATCAAGTAGGAAAGCCGAAGACAATCGGGGGTCGGATCAGCCCATAGTACTCTGAGACGGTAACGCCGTTCACTTGGGAAAGGAGCTGACAGGGATACGCAACTCGCAGAGGAAACACA
>JAUXUL010000028.1 GCA_030680795.1 Anaerolineales bacterium
CAATATGCGCCAAGCGCAGTCTTGCTCTTCATCAAACTTTGTGCGCCAATTCG
Source organism: Anaerolineales bacterium (assembly GCA_030680795.1). Classification (GTDB taxonomy): domain Bacteria; phylum Chloroflexota; class Anaerolineae; order Anaerolineales; family Villigracilaceae; genus Villigracilis. The sequence goes on from JAUXUL010000028.1 coordinate 54, forward strand.
AAAGGCATTCGAAGCTCGATTCTGTGTATGCGGCGTGTGACTACTTTTCACTTTGCCTCCAGTAATTTTGTTATTTGGAGCCAAACACAGCCAGGAAGAAAAATGTTTGACCGTAGGCCATTTGCTCACATCCGCGCCCGTTTCACTCAGGATTTCCTGCACGGTCTGGGCTTCCAACCCATCGATTTTTGTGAGGTCAATGCCGCCTGTCATGCGGTAAAGAGATTCGGATAGGTCAAAATTAGGCTGATTTTTGCGGCGTTTGCGCTTTCGTTTTTCTGGCGCAGGGGTGCCGGGTTGGTCTGGCTCTTCAAATTCATTGTATAGGATTTCGAGTTCCTGATCGCATTGTTTGATTTGTTGATCGTAAAAGTCGTACAATTCCAAGGCCTGTTTGAGAACAAAAAGATGTTCCAGTTTGTAGTTTCCTTCCAAAGACTTTTCGATCTCTTCTTCGCTTTTGGCGCACTTGGCATCACGATAACTGGCGAGTATTTTGCGGTTTCGTTCACCGCTGACGATGGCGCGAATGATCTTCATACCCGTCACACCGCTAATATCGCTCAATACATTCGTGAGACGAACATTCATCAAGGTCAAGGCTTTCTGCATGTGCTGAATATGCGCCGAACGATAGGCGACCAGCATGTCACGATGACGCACCAAACTGCGGATCGCACAAATCTGTTCTGACGGTCGAAAGGAGGCTCTCAGCAAGCCGTATGTATGTAATTGTTGCAGCCATTGACAATCTAAAACGTCGGTTTTGCGCCCAGTCACATTCTTCAAATGGCGCGCATTCACCAGATAGACTTCGAAACCACGGTTTTCTAAAATCTCGTACAATGGGATCCAATAGACCCCTGTCGATTCGAGGGCAACCGTTTTCACTCCACACTGCGCCAGCCAGTCGGCTAACCGATGGATGTCGGCAGTAAATGTTGGAAACGAGCGAACGCTCTCTGTGTCACGGCCTTTCGGCACGGCTACATAGAATTCTTTCGCTCCAACATCGATCCCGGCCGCATTATGATTGATTTGCTCAAACGCATCCAGCTCAACCACTTTCTGTTCTTTCTTTTTGTCCTTTTTCATATCAGGCATCCTGTCTTGAAAAATATTTCATGTCCAGACCCGCTTATCTATTTTGCTCGTACTCTACTAAACGGGGTCCAATTGGCCACCAAACATCAAACCACAGATAATCGGAACCATACTCGCAAACGGGCTCTTTCGCACCATTGGGTGATCGGTCTCGCTGTCTGTACATGATGACATATTTTATGCCAGATTGTTTCTTTCGCTTTGAACAGCGATTTCTCTTCGCTGTGGTTTTACTCGCAATGACGAATTATGAACAAACTCCTCATCGCCACAAACAACCATGGCAAAGTCATTGAATTGCAGGACCTGTTGAAAGTTACAGGTATCCAGCTCCTGACACCGGTGGATATTCATTTATCTCTCGAGGTGGACGAAGATGGCAGCACTTATGCCGAAAACGCATCCAAGAAAGCGTTGACCTTCGCCCAAGCCAGCGGACTAATCTCACTTGCCGATGACTCCGGCCTCGAAGTGGATGCGCTGGATGGCGCGCCTGGGCTTTATTCCGCGCGTTACGCCCCCCTCCGCCTCCCCCCATTTTCAGGGAAAATGAAAGAGCAAGAGGGGGGTGATGCGGATCGCCGCGCTTTTTTGTTGCAGAATTTAAAATACAAACCCCGCCCTTGGAAGGCTCATTTCCATGCCACGATTGCCATCGCCACACCATCCGGTGAAGTGGAATTTGCCGAGGGCAATTGCTTTGGCGAGATCATCCCCGCAGAACGCGGCAGTGGCGGTTTTGGTTATGACCCGATCTTTTTCCTGCCTGAGCTGAACAAAACCATGGCTGAATTGGATATGGAACAAAAAAACCGCCTCAGCCATCGTGCGCTGGCGGTGATGAATGCAAGGCCTGTCTTAAATAAAATGTTTGGGTTGTAAGAGCAGGCTTGTCCTGAGTTTGATCGAAAGGCTAAGGCGCAAAACGAAGCGCTAATGCATCCATAAATTGCTTTAACAGATTGGCAACCAGATCAGGCTGTTCCAGCATCACCATATGGCCCGCATTTTCCAGCACATGGAACTGGGAGTTGACAATGCCCTCATGCAAAGACTGTGAATGTTTCAAGGGCATCATCTTATCCTCTGCGCCGCAAACGACCAGCCCGGGGATTTTTATTTTTTCCAATTGATCCGTCACATCAAATTCATTACAGGCCAGGAAATCGCCCAGCAAAACAGACGGCCGTATTTTCATCATATTTTGTTTTGAAAGCTGTGCCAAACTTTGCGGGGCATTGGCACTGAAACAATTCTCATTGATCATCTCCACAGTGGCTTCAAATGTATTTGAGTTGCCTGCGGTTTCAAGGATATTGGAAGCCACACGCATTTTCGCGCCGCCGCCCAGTAAAGCCAATCCCACAACTTTATTGGGGTATTTCAAAGCAAGTGTAAGGGCAATGGCACTCCCCATTGAAATACCCGCGAAAACTGCCGCACGGATCTTTAATGCCTTCATGAAAGCAAGTACATCATCGGCATACTCATGGATTGAGCGCCTGCCAATCCCTTCAGACAACCCATGCCCGGGCAGGTCGAGCGCGTAAATTCTTTCGCCAGCCAACCGCCTGATTTGCGGAGGCCAGGTTAAATGATTGCCGCCCGCCCCGTGGATCAAAATCACGGGCGGGCGTTTGAAATGTCCTTGTTGTGTTTGATGGGTAAAATAATGACACCCCGCGGATACTGGCATTATTTATTTTGCGGATTATTTAAACGATCTGCAGCATCTTCGGTGAGAGGAATATATACCTGTATTTTTGTACCTTTGCCAGGAGCAGAATCGATTTGCAGGAGTCCATTCACAAGTTCAGAGCGTTCGCGCAAGTTGACCATACCAAGACTACTGTTTGCGCGTTGGTCATATCCCCCTGACATGGATTTCATATCAAAACCTACACCGTTATCCAGGATCTCTAAGAACGCAATACCGGACTCCATTTGCCGCAGACGCACTGTAATGGACTCAGCGGAAGCATGTTTGCGCGCATTATTGACCGCTTCTTCAATGATGTAAAAGATGACACCTTGTTTCCCCATATCCAATTGAGTTGTAACTCGTTCGTCAATGTTTACCACCACTTCTTGGGCGTATGTTTCCATCATTTTATCCGCCATAGCTTGCACTGCCGCAGCCAGCCCCTGAGACTCAAGGATGAGTGGGCGCAAGGTGAAAAGCATGTGACGGATTTCCTTCGTTGTGCGCTGCGCAAGTTCCTCCAGCTTGACGATTTCCTCGCCTGCGCCTTTGACGTCTTTTATCATTATGTGTCGTATGATATTCAGCCGCATTGCCATCGCCGCAATCGATTGAGTAGGACCGTCGTGCAGGTCCCGCGCCAGTTTCTTGCGCGCCTCTTCATGCACTTCAATCATGCGTTCCTTCTCTTCGAAAAGGTCCTGATACAAACGCGCATTTTGGAGGGGAATCACTGCTTGTTTTCCAATAATATCAAGTAGATTCAGGCGTTCTTGATTAAAATAATCAGGTTGGGGATGTGCAAATAATAAAACGCCATAAACATTTAAACCGCTGCGCAAAGGGAAACAATATCCACTGACGCAGTTCCTGAGCGCGATCACATGCCCAAGTTCAGGGTCATGGCCAATGTCCTTGAAAGAGATTGGCTCACCCTCATCAAGTGCTTTTTTCAAGACACCATCCGCGCCGTCAAAAGTTGTGCGCATATCTGCGTTCGTGAATCGCCGCGCAGAGCCGATCCGAAGTTTGCCGCTGTTAAACAACAACACCGCGCCAACCAGCGATTCACTGTCTGATTGTTCAGGGTCAGGATTCAATGCCGTCACGCTTATATCCAAAGTGGATTCAAGTACACGTTTGTAACTGAGCGTGGAGGATAGAGTTGATGTCAACTCATAAATAGCGCGCATGCGCTCGCTTTGAATGGCACGTGCCTTTTCCTCCGCATCCATAGACAAGGCGCGGTTTTGTCCCGTATGTACCATCATGCGGCGTCCCAGGAAACCAAATACAAGGCTCAAGCTGGCCAATATCCCGATAACAACCAGAGTAAGAGACAAGTCTTCCTGGACCTGGATTCCTGTATAAAAAACCAGACCGGAAAATAGTAATGCGGCGATCAATCCCCCAAAAAATGCAAAGTAAATCGAACCAGTCAGGATCGGCAGCAACCCTGTCCAAAATGCGGGCCCACGCAGTCCACCCTGCACCAGGAAAAACGCCCCTGCCAAAATCAGGTCCACCAAAAGGCTGATATGGCGAAGATAGGTGATACGCACATTCAAACCCGCAAGAACGGTCATCGCGAGGTTCCATATAATTATTATGGCCAAGGGCCACATGGAAACCGCGTCAATTTTTTGAACCAGCCCAAGCGATACGATCAGGCCTACTAGCATGATCCATCGTATTGAAATGGCAAACCAGTCTGCCATGTAGGGTGTGTCAGATTTTTGCATCATTACTTGTCAATCATAACGATTAATCTGCAGGACGACAAGGTCAGGGATGTTACAGCGAGAATACACCTCATTCGGCTTCGTATCCCATGCGGGGCAGGTATTTGGCTAATTTCTCTTTTAGGACCTGCTTTTGCGCGTCATGATAGGCTTCGCGGAATCTGCCGATCTTGCCCTTGAAGAAATGCAGACCCGACTGCCCGTCGTTTGCCCCCGGACGATACTGCTCGATTACCGCGCGGACCGCGAGCATGTTCCCGTCCAATTTGAGATAATTCACCAGTTTGGCAGATTCCTCATCATAGTTTGTCAACAACTCCTCGTAGCGGGCGATGAGCACGTTTTTCTCATCCATCCACTTTTCCCAAACGTGGACATACTGCATCATAAAGTCCGCACATTTTTCAAAATCAGAGAGATGTGAAAAAGCATTAGGTTGTCCTTTTGCAAGCGCGCGCTGACCGAAATCATAGGCGGAAAGCATGGCGTCGCGCGGGTCACGATAAATGTATGTGATGCGCAGCAGGCCCACAGTCGAGAGCAGGCGCGAGGCGTTTGTGGGCCCAGCATGTGCTTTGATGACGAAAGTATTTCCCAACAAAGCGGGCACGCTCACCATCCCAAGCCTGCGCGCAGACAGTACGCCGATGTTGCTATTGACTTCGGTAAGTATTTTATTCAGGCCGTATTTCTCACGAATGTCATGCGCATCAGCACAGCCTGTTGTTTTCATCAGATCATGGATGAGATTATAATGCCAGGCTGAACCTGCGCGCGGCATACCAACGGAAAGAACGATCATTTGATTTCCTTTTGCGATGAAGTGGCAGCCAGCCCCACCAGTATGCCAGAGACCAGCCAGATATTTGGCGTTGTGAGCGAATCCTGGGTGAAATTATATAAGGTGATCCCCAGCCCTGCAAATACTCCGGCAGTGGCGGCAAAACGCGCCCAGGGCTCCTTGCGGCCCAAAAGAGAAAGTATTTCGCCAAGCACGTTGAATTGAAAGGCAGCGAATAAAAAGAATCCGATCAAACCTGTTTCGGCCAGCAGACGTATGTAAAGATTTTTCGGGTTGGGGTACAAACGATTTTCCGGGTTCAATTGCCGCGCGATCTCCGGCACTGTGGTCAATGACCAATCGGGTAAATTTTGATACATATAAAATCCGCTCGCACCCAGACCCACGCCAGTAAGAGGATGTTCTTCAAAAGCCGCAATTGCCGCGCTTGAATATGCGCCGCGCGCGCCAGCGCTGATATTCACCATATATTCGCTCAGAGTATGAGCGTCTGTTTCCCATAAACGGCGGAAGAAGTTCTTCTGTCCGAGAAAAAGAATTGTACCTGCAAACACACCCAGGACAGCAATGATCATGCTGATCCGAAATAAAACATCGAACATGCCTCCCCGAAAGCCATTGATGAACCAGGTCCATATTGCGCGAATGACATCGCCTCCAAGTAATAAAAAAGTTACTCCAGCCGCGGCGGCTGTGGTCAATAAACCACCGCGTGAATAGGTCGCTAAAAGCGCCAGCAAGGATAATGCCAAAAGAACAGGCTCCAGCCATTTCACGCGGGTGAGGCGAAAATTTGTCAGTACCGCGGCAAATAAAAACGGGATAAAGATCGTAGCCAGTTGTCCCGCAAGCCAGGCAGGTTCATAGGCCAGCCCCGAAACGCGATTCGTGCGCACAAGTTCGCGCATCGAAAATGCAAGCTGCCAATGCGTCACCATTTCTTTTTCAAGCCAATGGGTATAAAACGTAAGCGCCTGCAAACCACTCCAGGCAAGATCAAGGCACAAGCCAGCCAGGATCCATTTGACGGTAAAACGAAAGTCGGCTTCCTCTTTGTTCATCCAGACCGCGCTGATGAAGAAAGCCAGCCCGATGAAAAGTGTTGCCAATGCGCGGATTGTGCGCCCGAGGTAGGTTTGCCCGCGCAGGGGGATCGGATTAATCAGCGCCCCAAAGCTGGTTGCAAAAACTACAAAGAGCACAAACGCCCCAAGCGCAACGAACACGCCCGTCCAATATAGATTTAATTTTTTGCGGCTTGCTTGAATGAGTAAAAGAGGAAGAAGCAATGCCAGTGGATACAGCGCCAGTGGACGCACAAGTGTACCTTCACCTAGAAAAGGAAACCAGCGAAAACTGGTGACTGGCAAAGCCAGCAAAGCCGCGCCCCAAAGGAGGCGGGTAAGGTTTTCCGTGGAGAACAAGGAAAGTGCTGATTTTTTCATTTATCTTTTGGTTTTATGAACAGCACAACAAAAACAGCAAACGTGAGGAAACCAACCGAGCCAGCGAGTAAATATCCGCTGAGAGGTATGCTGCGCTCAACGGGCAAATTATCATATTGGGTTACTTCAAGTTTTACAAACTCATTGATATTTCCAGCATCTATTTCGGCTTGAACCAGTTGCACAAATATCTCCGCCCAGGCGGAGGCAAGCCCTGCGGCGACCTGTGGGTCATTATCAGCGGCATAAAAATGCCAGCCTGCTTCGGCCGGTTGACTGAGCTGTAATGTCTCCCCGCGTAAATCTTCCACTGGAAATGCAAATTCAGAAGATAGCCGGCTCATGATCTCATCATGCCAGGCCAGCTCCTCCAATTTACGCGCTTCCCGTTCGAGATAATAGAACTGCTGACGATCTGTATCCTGAGGCCAGGCTTGCTCGAGGTTAAAATCCACATTAACGGTAGCGCGCGCCCGATACGGAGGCGTGGCAATAAAATAAACAGCTGCGCCGATCAATGCGCCAAGCATTGCGCCTAAAACCCAAAAGCGCCATGCTTTGAGCAGGCGAATAATGTCATCGAGAGAGGGAGGAGTAAAAAGAAAATTCATGGTGAAGTGTTTATGTAAATAGTAATCAGTAATTTACAAATTACGAATTACTATTTATCCGCCATGTCCAAAGCGGTCCGATTATTTTTCTTAGATAGTATTTTGCCACAATCAAAGAGAAAAAACCACCACCATCGCGATAATGCACGCGGATCATTTCAGGCCAGCAGCGGTCATCTGCGGATGTGGTTTTTCCCAAATCGTGAATGCGGAAATTTGCCCAAACTTTCCCCGCCACATATTTGATGGGCGCGTGTGCGGCCATACGAGTCCACAGATCATAATCCATTGCGAAATAAAAGGACGGGTCGAGCGGGCCCAGTTTCTGCCAGTATTTGGCGCGGAAGAACATGGTCTGTTGCGGGATGTGAACATAGCCCTGACGCAGGCGGCGATAATCTGTCTGCGCGGCGTTGAACCTGCCGATGACCTGCCCCTCTGCATTGATGAAATTACAATCCGCATACACCATTGCAAATCCAGGATTTTCAAGCAGATACTTCACCGCCTCGCCAACCGCGCCTGGATTGTAGGTGTCGTCAGAATTGATCCATGCCAGGACTTCACCTTTTGCGCGATTGAATCCTTTATTGATCGCATCGGTCTGGCCTTGATCCTGCTCGCTGACCCACCAGGCGAGTCTACCCTGATGCTTTTTGATCAGCTCCAGACTGCCATCGGTCGAGCCGCCATCCACAATAATGTACTCAATCTGCGGATAATCCTGCCCCAGCACAGATTGAATCGTCTTCTCAAGGAACTGCGCTTGATTGAAAGACGGAGTAATAATGGAAACAAGAGGAAGAGTGGTCATTAGTTACCAGTGATCAGTGATCAGTGAATGATTATTACCATTCGTTATCTAAGTAAAACAGATGCGAAACGGATTCGGTCATTTTGCGGATGCGGTTGATCTCATCCGAAGTTAATCGCTTTTTCCAGTTGTCTATGTTGGCGCGGCTGTCTAATTTTACAGAATAGGTGTTTTTCTGTGAGAGTTCTCGCGGGTTTTCAGAACTGCTGGAATTGATGATGGTGGCTTCGACTTTTTCATTAAAGGTTAATCCGAGCGTTTCGTACAAGGCTTTATACCCCGCAATCGGGTCAAGGGAAAGGTCTTCGTGGTGGACAATTTTGAAATCCGGGAACAGGCCGCGGGCGGAGTCAACGAAGCGGTAGATCATCCGCCAGAGCAATGCAGATTGGCCGATGATGTCGTCAGGTTGGATCGATTCCATGTCGGCGCGGTCTGCCTCCAAATGATCGCGCATCAGCAGGGGTTGATTTAGCAAGTCACGAAAATCAAAATGCCAATTCAAACGTTTGAGGCTGCTGGCAAATGCGGCCGGGTGGCGGACTGTGATCACGATCTGGCAATTCAATGTTTGCGCGAACCAGGGGGTTGAAAAAACAGCAAATGGATCTTTGAGCAGGGCACGCTGTCCGTGTATACTGCCGATGAAGAAGGTATGAAAGTCGCGCCCCATGCGCAGAAAATCCCTGCGCGAGCGAATGGATTTGATTTCAAGCCAGGTATGATATTGAAAATTGAGCAATTCGCGAAAAGCGGGCAGGTATTCCGATGCGTTCTCATTGTTGATATAGGCGTACCAATATTTGACCGGGGCGCGAAATACGCCTGGACGATGCAGGACATTCAGTGGCTCGCTGATATAGGCGGTATCGGTACCGGCGGCCAGCATTTTGCCAACCCAGCTTGTGCCGCTGCGATGCGCTCCAGTGACGAGCATGGGAAGATTTTTATTCACTTAAATATTCCAAAATTTCTTCGCCCGGCACAGTTATACTGCGGATCGAATCCACGCCATAATATTGCGCCGCACATTTATTGACCCAATGATTTGGGTCGCTGTCCAATTCTTTTATTTGATACACGCCTGAAAAACCTGGAATAACGAGGTCTCTTTCGCCCAAACCTGCATGGCGGATGATGTATGTTTCGCGCAGGTCCCACAATTCGGCGCGGGAGCGGTATTCAGGGACATCAAATTCATAAATATTGAATAACGTTCTCAAAGGATAAACCATGGCAAGCGCTGCGAATATAACCAAAACTGCCCATTGTCCAAATGCCCGATCGTACTTGAATTGTAAGTCATTTAGCAATAAACCGAACCACATGCCCTCCGACATATAGGCTGCAATCATCATGGTGCGAGCTAGAAAACGCATACGCTCAACTGGAAATCCCTGTCCATAAACGCTGGGAGAAAATCCAGCCGCAATCAACAGCCACACCAAAAAAGGGGTGACGATGATCATGAGGAAAAGCGCACGTTTTTTCTCATGAGATAATTTGGAGGGGTTCCCCTGTTTGTGTAGCCAAACCAGCAGGAATGGAATGAGCGCGGAAAGAAAGGCTGGAAGAGGAAGAGTCTTCAGTGAATCGATAATAAAGAGGTAACTATATAGAAACGAAGTGCTTAATATCGCTACAATCCCCATGGTATTTTCGTTTACAACACTCCTGCTCGCTGGAGAAAGGATCATCGCTAATAACCCCAGAACTGCGCCTGCGAAAGTCCACAAAAGCAGGTTAAGCTGTCTATGTTTGGCGGGTGGCTTTCCCCAAAACCAGATAACAAACATAAGCAAAGGCAGGGCTATGAGCATGGTTATGGTTGGCGGCTCGGAAAATCCTGCAATGATAAATGCGGCAGCTAAGGCGAACAAATAAACGGGCAGGGAAAGAAATTTATTCTCCGAGCGCTTCGCTTGTTTCACCAAAAACGCAAAGAGAATTGAGCCGAACACCAACGGCGCAAAATGCGTCATCATGGCTGAACGCCAGTAAATTGTTTGAAAAAGATTTGGGGCTTGCAATAGGCTAAAAAATCCAAGTGTTGTCCCTAAAAAGATGTCAAATTGATAAAACCAATTTATGTATAGGTATTTTCGGATTTCATGGATACACAAAACCAGGCTCGCAACCCAGAGCAACACCATGGAAGCGATCGTAATCGGCATATTGTTTTTACCAATCAACTCACTCAACCCGATAAAAAGCAGGTTGGAATAACGCATGGTGGCTCTTGGCCAACTCTCAGCAGTATAACGTTCGATTACGGCAGTAACAGGGGAAGAAGACTTGTTTACACGCACAGCCTCACAATAATCATCCGATAGATAGCGGGAGAAAGTACCCAGATAAACATACATGCCGATCGCAGCCAGCATGGCCAATATACCTATCCACACAATACAACGGAAGAATTCATTCGCAAACATCTTTTTTTTTAATTGCATTTAGGAACAAATCCTTTATTAATAATTCACTGCCAAATGATATAACCAGCCATCTCTTCAAAAATGGGATACTCATCCAATTTTCCCTTGAGGAATGGCTGACGGTTAAAATCGTTGAAATCAGTTACCACAACAAATCTTTTTTGGATGCAATGTCCGCGAATTGTTTTTCCAAATCACGTTGCTGTGCGGGAGGCGAAAAAGATGAGTTTTCTTTCATAGGGAGAGTTTATTGTATCGTAAAAGTATGAAAGGGATTTAATAATTCCTGAGGTAAAAAGTTAAGTTGGGTAACCCTTGTCTATAAACCCCTTTGGTATACTATCAACATGGAAGGTAAATCAGACCGGTTTTTCCTGTTGCCATATCTCACCCAATTATCTATTTTTTCCAAGGTATCCAAATTAAAGGCATGAAATCATTACAAAAAGTCATGGATCGAAGCTGGGAAAAATTACTTGTACTCTGCGGAGCGCTCGGCGTCTTGCTGCCGGTCAGCCCATTGAATATGCAATTCACCTACAGTGACTCGGGGGTGTTTCTGTATACAGGCTGGCGAATCCTAAATGGCGAACTTCCATATCGGGATATATGGGATCATAAACCGCCCGTCGTCTATTACGTCAATGCACTGGGATTGGCTATCGCAGATAATTCACGCTGGGGCGTCTGGCTGATCGAACTGGCTGCGCTTTTTTTGGCGGCATACATTGGCTTTCAACTACTCAAGAAAACTCTTGGGATTTTCCCGGCCTTATTTAGTTTACTGCTTTGGCTGATATCCCTTGTGCATGTGCTTCAAGGCGGAAATTTATCCACAGAATATACTCTTTCTTTACAGTTCACCGCATTATGGCTTGTTTATCACGTTGACAAAACCAGGCACCCGCACTGGGTTTTTTTCTTAATTGGGCTAACAGGAGCCATCGCTTTCTTTATGAAACAAACCGCTGTAGGAATATGGATTGCAATTGTGATCTATTTGACCGTCCAGAGATTAATGTCAAAACAAGGCAGGCAATGGCTTGGTGAGTTATCGCTTATTTCCCTTGGAGGTTTGGCCATCAGCATAATCATAGCGGCCTTCTTTAGTATCCAGGGCGCATTTCCGCAATTCTGGAGCGCAGCTTTTGAATATAATTTTATCTATTCTTCATTTGGCGATGCTGGTTTTACAACCCGATGGGCTTCTTTTATCAACGGAATAAAACCGCTTACAAGAACAGGCCTGTTCCAGTTTTCCATAATCGGATACGCTGCCGGACTTATATTGATCCTGTTCAGGAAAAGCTCCATCGAGAAGGCCCTGCCCCTGCTTTTAGTTGGATTGATCAACCTGCCAATTGAGTTAATTCTGATCAACATCCCCAGAAGAACCTACCCCCATTACTATATGACCTTGCTTCCAGTCCTGGCCCTTTTCACAGGACTAGCCTTTTGGATATTCGTTTCAATGGGTTCTACCTGGAAAATCCCCAACATGGTGAAGTATGCTCTGGCATTTGGCTCCGCAGGCTTTCTTGTATGGCTTTCTTTTAATGGTTACATGAACACGCTTTACACCTATAGAAAACTCTACGATAATAAAAATATGATCAATTACATAAAAGACAACACCAATCCCAATGAGTCTGTTTTATTATGGGGCGGCGAGACATCCATGAATTATTTCACGGAGCGAAAAAGCCCGACCCGTTTCACCTATCAAAAACCGCTCCTTCAAGAAGGATATGCGCGCGAAGAATTTATTATTGAGTTTTTAGACGATGTCATTAATAATCAGCCGCAATTAATAATCATGACAGATACACCAACCCCCATGTACGAATTTCCAATTCATACAGAGGCATTGGCCACAAGAATCGCCTACCTGCAATCCCATTACTGTATTGTGCAGGAAATCGACACGTGGACAATATATAAATATACAGAAAATGGCTGCGAATCAGGCTTATAACCTGCTTCTAGTTCCGTGCACTCATTTCTACTACAGCCATTCAAGCCTTGAGCCAGTCCGAGTAGTATTTCAGCAGGGCTGGGTCTACTGGGAGCAATATTCCCCACTTGATATGGGTCTTTTTGCAAGCGCACAACCCTGGCGAGAAAAGCGGCCAGAATTTCCGCGGACAACAACAAGGCGGGGAAATTCAGCTTCAAGTCATCGAGGTTGTTAATTTCACTGAACAGCCAGTACAAGCAAGCCAACCCATAACACGATCAACAAGGCAGGCAGGTAGGCCACATTATGCGGGCCTAAAAGGTATAAGCCAAGCACGAACAGGTTGGAGAAACAGTTTGCCTGAATTCAAATCCACGAGCAGGCAGTAATCGTCAGCCATGCAGCGGGTAAAGGTTCCAAAATACATGTAAACAGCGAGAGCAGCGGATGTCGCCAGCAAGCTAGGGAAGATATTTTAATATTTGAGTTCGAGTTGAAGATGAAAGCATAATTTGTAAGTCTATTCTTCCCTTAAGTCATAGATCACGTAGCCAGCGCCCTCTGCAAAAATGGGATACCCATCCAATTTTCCCTTGAGAAATGGCTGACGGTTCAAATCGTTGAAATCGGTTACCACGAACAAATCTTTTTTGGAAGCAATGTTCGCAAATTGTTCTTCGAAATCACGCTGCGCGCCGCGCAGGTCATCGTGATAGATCAAGTCGCCATAGGTGGGCCAGGAGGTGATGTTCCTCCAACCCCAATAGGCCATGCGCGAGCCGTAATCCTGTGTGAGGCCGGCGAGATTATACCCGTCAACTTTTTGGCTGATCTCGGCCCACATCTGCGCTTCGGGACGATAGTCCACCGATTTCATTTGTGCCCGGGTATTCCAGAGCGATGCGAAGATGCCAAAAAACAGAAGACAGAAGGCCGAAAAGCGGAGCCAGCGGGTGGTCGTGAGTTTTGCGAGTTGTGCAAATAACAATTCTGCCAGAGGTGCGAGCGATAATGCCACAATCGGAATCAATGGCAGGGAGTAGTAATCATGGGAGGAGATTTGATAGTTAAAGTGAATGCCGAAGAGGGCGTACCCAGCCCAAAGCGAGAACATGAAACGGCGCTTTTTATCCTCAAAGAAAAACAAACCAAGCAAGGCGATCATCAAAGGGATGCCGCCGATGACGAGGTTGAGCATCGCAACCCAACCAAAATAATATGATGGATCGAGAAAAAGCGATGGAATGAAACGTCCGCCAAACTGTTGACCGAGATAGCCCGCGATGAAGACGCCGTAGATGACGTAGGCCGCGCCAGGCAGGATTCCCAGAACGCTCATGACGTAAACCTGGGGCTGTTTCAGCGCTTCACGCAGTGACCCACGCCCGAGCACTGCCCCCAACCCGCCGCCAATCACAAAGAATGCCGCCACGAATTTTATGAAGATGGCCAAGCCGCCGAAGAGGCCGGCGAGGATCGCGAAAGCCCAACCCCTCACCCCTGCTCCTTTCCCTGAGGGAGATGGGCTAGACCATTCATAGACTGCCCACCAAAAGAAGATGATGAGCATGACCATCAATGGGTCGGGTTGGAAACTGCGGCTGGCGATGATTGCATAAGGGAGGAAAAGATAAAAGGCGGTGGAGGCGAGCGCGCCGTCGGTTGAGGTTAATTTGCGCGCAAGCAGAAAAAGGAATACCGCGCCGATGATCCAAAACAGGGACGAGTACGCACGCGCCACCCAAAGCTCTTCACCTGTGAATTGATAAGTGAACGCCACCACACGCTCCAAGAATTCAGGCTCCACCGAGGCGCGGAACTTCCACTGCTGGATGGCGAAAGTCCGTTCTTCGGCAGGGACGTCGGTCAGGGTTTGATAGTACATACCGCGCGCTTTGAGCGCTGAAAGCAATTGCCGCGTGGGGTGAAAATCAAGCGGCAGGTCGGTGAGATCGTACAGACGGATTGCAAAGCCCAGGATGAGAATGACGAGCAGGGACCCAATCCACGCGGCGCGGGAGCTGAAAAATGAGATGTTTTCTTTCATAAGAAGCGGGACAATTGTAACGTAAAAGGATGGGTCACGGATTTATTAATGCGGCTTTCCCCATCAAGTGATGCTTGATACAATGCTGGGCCGCAACTTTAGGTAAATGACATTACGCAGTCGAACGCTCCTGCGAAGTTGCTTGTAAAACACGGCGGGCTCATCCCGCTTCAGGGCGGAGCAGGTCAGGTAAGTTAATTACCGCGCTCCTTTTCTTCCAAATTGACGTTCAAGCAGATCCACTGAGAGATGGATCATCGTCGGTCTGCCATGCGGGCAGGTGCGCGGTGACTGGCAGGCTTCGAGATCGTTCAACAGACTGCGTTGTTCGTCGCTCGTCAGGGTTTGACCGCCTTTTACAGCCAGTCGTTTGCAGACCCGCGCCGCGAGTCTCGCCTCCACCTCAGCCTGCAGCGGCGTTTCATCCTCTTCAAAATCCTCGACCAGGGCCCGCAGCGCGGACGCAGAATCAGCGCCCGAAAACAGGACAGGCATGGCGCGTACCTGGAACGTATTCGCGCCAAACTCTTCCACTTCAAAACCAAAATGATTCAGGAATGGCAATTGTTCGGTGAGCATCTTCGCAGATTGCGGCGGCAGGGTGACAACTTCCGGGGAAAGCAAAGCCTGGGCGGGGATGTTCTTTATTGCCCGCTGCGCCATCAGTCTTTCAAACAAGACACGTTCATGGGCGGCATGCTGATCTATCAAATACAGTCCATCAGGACCTTCAGCGACAAGATAGGTCGAGCCGATCTGACCGATGAGTCTCAACAAAGGCACACCCGTTGAAAACGACTTTTGACCTTCGACTTTTGACTCATCACTGGCAACTGGCAACTGATCACTGCCCACTGACGACTGCTCATCATGCGCAATAGACCAATCAATACCCACATGCCTGTCTGGGAGGTTACTCTGCGAACGGGTTCCCCACAACTGCGGCGAAACGGAGGGCACAGGTGTGTACGCCAGCAAGGCCTTGCGCACGGAGCGCTGCACAAAACTGAAAACTTTATCCTGGCTTCTAAAGCGCACTTCCGCCTTGGTGGGATGCACATTCACATCCACATCTTCGGGCGCTATTTCCAAAAACAAGGCTGTCAGCGGATAACGTCCCACCATCAACAAGGTGTGATAGGCCTGCAACAAGGCCGAGGTTAAAGAGATTGACTGCACCCAGCGCCCGTTGACGAAGAAGGTAATTTCCTTGCGGTTTGAGCGAGTCAACGAGGTGGGGCTGATAAAGCCAGATAACGATAAGCCTTGTCCTGAGCCATCTTCCTGAGCCATCACTTCCAGCATTTGTTTCGCGACATCCACGCCATACAATGCGGCGAAAATGGCACGGCGATCACCATCGCCGGCAGTTTGCAAAGTGGACTGCCGGCCATCCGTTACTTTGAAACGCACATTTGGGTAAGCCAGCGCATAGCGTGTAATCATCGCATCAATGGCGCGCCTTTCAGTCACATCTGTTTTCAAAAATTTCAAACGCGCAGGCACGTTGTAAAACAAATTTTCCACGCGCATTACCGTCCCCACGGGCACGCCTGCTTTTTCCACTTTGCCTGCAAGGCCGCCGTCCACTTTTAGGCGCGCGCCTTCTTTTGCAGAGGCCACGCGCGAGATCATTGTAAAATGCGAAACGGAACCTATCGAAGCCAGCGCCTCGCCGCGGAAGCCCAAGGTGGAGATGTGGAACAAGTCCTCGGACTGAACCAGTTTCGAGGTCGCATGACGCGAGGCGGCTAAATCCAATTCAGCGGCGGGAATGCCATCTCCATCATCCGCAACCTCGATCAGCGCGCGGCCTGCATCCGCAATTGAAATGGAAATATTTTTCGCGCCCGCATCCAATGAATTTTCAACCAGTTCTTTCACAACCGAAGCAGGGCGCTCCACCACCTCGCCCGCAGCAATTTGAGAAGACACTTCAGAAGAAAGCAATCGAATTGGCATGACGCGATTATAATCGCCCAATGCGATTCACAACCATTTTCTTCGACCTCGACGATACGCTTTATCCGCCCAGCACAAATTTATGGAAAGCCATCAAGAAACGCATGAACGATTACATGCGCGAGCACATGGATATTCCCGAAAACGAAATTCCATCTTTACGCGAAAAATATTTTTTGGAATACGGCACGACCATGCGCGGCTTGCAGGCCAACCACAACATCAATACGGATGATTTCCTGGCCTACGTGCATGACCTGCCCCTGAGGGATTACTTGACTCCCAACCCGACCCTGCACTCGATCATCGCTTCGCTCCCGACCCGCAACCTGGTCTTTACAAACGCAGACAGGGTCCACGCCCGCAGAGTGTTGACTGCCCTCGAACTCAATGACCTCTTTGATACCATCGTGGATGTAAACACGGTCGCCCCGTATTGCAAACCAATGCCCGAGTCATTTGAGATCGCCTTGCAGATCGCAGGCGAGACGGATCCCTCGAAATGCGTGATAATAGACGACATCCATCGCACCACACGCGCCGCGCGCGAGGCAGGTTTATTCAGCATTTTATACAGGGACTCATGGACAATGGATGACGCCAACGCGCACTTCACAGATTGGAATGAGTTGAAGAATATTTTGGAGAATCAGTAACATTCTTCCAGATCAGGCGGTAATGGACTCAGGGATCAAAACCAGCTCTCCGCTGGCAATGATATTTTGGGTTAAGTTCTTTTGTTTTCGTAATCTTTTCCCATACCCCGCAATGCCGACGACGAAGCGTAGGGCTACTCCTGCAAACTCCGCTGAAGCGGACTCGCCGCGTCCCAGCCGATTTTACGAAAGGAAAATATTATTTTCTCTTTAACATCTTCCATTGCGGGTGCGGGGTTGAGCAGGTCTGCAAGTGAAACAAGCGCTTCGTTCAAACCGCAGGCGATGATGCCATCCCAATATTCCATATCCGGGTTCACATTCAGCGCAAAGCCGTGACGTGAAATGCCGCGCGCATCCACTTTTACTCCGATGGCGGCGATCTTGGCTGGTTTCTCTTTGTCTTCAGGGCGGCAGCGCTGACAGCGTGAATGCACATCCGGCTGAACCCACACGCCGGTCAAGCCGGAGCGTTGACCTGCCGCGATCCCGAAGTGCATCAACGTCCCGATCAGCATTTTCTCCAACTTGCGGACGTAACCGACATAATCAGACCTGACAGGTCTGACCGAGTCGTCTTCCATAGCAGAAGTCTCATTTTGAGACCTGTCAGGTCTTAGTGGAACAAGAGGAATTAAAGGATATCCCACCAACTGCCCCGGCCCATGATAGGTGACATCACCTCCGCGATCCACCCAGTGAATGGATATGCCTTTTTGCTTTAATTGTTTCCCGTCCCACAATAGATTTTCCACCTGGCCTCTTCTTCCAAATGTGTAGACGTGGGGATGTTCAAGCAAAAGCAAGGTTGGCGGACGTTTCCCCTCCGCAATTTCCGCCGCGTATTGATCCTGTAACTTCCAGGCGCGTTCGTATTCGATCAAACCGAGATCTTGAACAACAAGTTCTTGCATGGCTCTTTACTCATTACCGATTACCCATCACGGAATACGTATTCCGTAATGCGTAATCGGTAACTCATCCAAAAATTCTTCTAAATAAATCTGACTCTAATAACCCGTTCGGGTCGCAGCGTTTTTTCAATTTCTTGAATTTTGCCAGCGTTTCTTTTCCGTAAAATATGAGCGCGGTTTCAGCTGTGGTTTCGCTGTTTTTTGCGAAATAAAATCTTCCACCGTTGGCAAGCACGATCTGGTCGAACTCCTGTAACAGCGCATATAACTTTGCGCGGCTGCCCTCGCTCACTTTGAAATCCATGGCAAGTGAGAAACCATCCACGGCGTGGGTCAGCAAAAACTTATCAGGGCGGTGGCGTTTGGTTACGCCAAGATAGAAAGGCAGGCGGTTGCGGTGCGAAAGTTTCAGCATCTCCGTCCACGCGGATTCGGCGCTCTCTTTTGGCAGAAAGGATTGATATTGGATCAAGCCGCTGCGACCGTAGGAAAGTTCCCAGTCGGGGATGTAATCCAGAAGAAAATGAAACGCCGCATGAGACTGCCGGAAGGTATGTTTTCTTAATGAAGCGATGTATTTCGCAGTGTTGACTCCCCATGTGCCCAGGTTATTCGTAAATGGTGATATAAAATAATATAGCAGCCCCTTTGGGAAAACGCCAAAGATGCGCGGCGGTAAAATCTGATTCTTGATCTGCATCGTCTCCTGTGGATTTTTATCCTCGCCTTCTTGCAGATAGCGCGCGGCGTGGATCTGACCTCGCCCCAGAGATTTTCCGCCCGCGATCCCATCCATCCAGCCGACGATATAATCGTAATCGGGAGCGCCATCGCGCAGGCTGGAGAGTTGTCTGCCTAGATTCTGCACAGGCCACGCATCAACAGTTAGAAGTCCGGAATGGATGCGTTTCATCTGCAAGGTGATAGATGTAAAAATTCCAAGCATCCCCAATCCGCCGATCATGGCGTAAAACAAATCCGCATTCTTTTTTTGGGAGCAGGTGATCTCTGCGCCCGTCGGCAAAATAGCGGTGAACTCGATCACGTGCTCGCCAATCGTGCCCATCTTGAAATTATTTTTGCCGTGAATATTTGCGGCCAGGCATCCGCCCAATGTGGTTTTCATGGTGCCTGAAACAACCGGCGGCCACCAGCCCTGCGGCTCGACTTTTTTCCAAAGCTGTTCCAATGTGACGCCGGGTTCGCAGCGTACCTGATCTTTGGCCTGATCCCACTTAATGATCCGGTTCATCGCTGACATATCGAGCGTGATCCCGCCGCCGTTCAAAGCGGCGTCGTTGTAACTGCGCCCTGCCCCTCGCGCCGTGACGGTCAGCTCCATCTGCTTTGCAAGTTTGAAGGCTGAATAAATTTCTTCGGCAGATTTGGGCTGGATGAGATAGGATGCCGCGCTGAGCGAATGTCCAAAGTTGTCGAGTTGGGTGAAAGTTTTTCGCATGGTTGTTTAAGAAACCCTAAAGGTCTTTAAGAACTTTAGGGTTTTTGGATGGAATTAGAACGACATGCGGCGGAAGATCACCGACGGCACATGTTGAATGATGAGCATGATCCAGCGCCAAATGGATGCCGTGTAGATCAGTTGTTTGCGTTGGCGCATGGCTTTGTAAATATCGTCTGCGGCTTTTTCGGGTGTGATCGCAAATGGTGTCGCGCCCTGGGCGGCTTTGAGCATTTCAGTTTTTACGAAACCGGGTTTGACGGTTAACACGTTCACACCGTGACGTGAAAGCCGGTTGCGAAGCGCTTCGAGATAAGTCGTCAGCCCGGCTTTGGAGGTGTTATAGCCGGGGTTGGCAATCCGCCCGCGGTCACCGGCAACGGAGGAGATGCCGACGATCTGTCCCGCTTTTGCATTTTGGAACATCTCTGCCACTGGGCTGAGCCAGGCCATTGCTCCGATCAGATTGACTTCGACCATTTTGCGGTCGCCTTCAAAGTTGTAGTTGTTCAGCCCGGGTGGGTAGTTGATGCCGGCCATGAAGACGATCAGGTCGAGGCCGCCGAGATCTGCAACGATCTTGCGCAGCAAGGCCGGCACTTCATCATAATTCGCCGCGTCATGTGCATAAGCCAGAGCGCGGGTTTCATTTAATGTTGAGTTGATTTCCTTGCAAAGCGTTTTTAGTTTACTTTTTCTGCGCGCGATCACGGCCAGGGTGTAGCCCTCTTTTACCAGTTTTTGGGCAAGGACGGCGCCGATCCCCTCGGATGCGCCGACGATGATCCCGCGTCGGCGTGGAGTCAGCGGCGTGGCAGGAGCAGGCTTGCCTTGCGGAGTCCCCGAAGGGGGAGTATGATCGAAGGGCTTGGGTGAGTCAGACACGGGAGACCTCATAAAAAGTTTGAGAATGTCATTCTAACACAGTCCATTTATTGTCGAAAACAGACGCTGTAATTCATCAACCTCTTGTATAATGGTAAAAATTATATGTGATTACCCACTGCAAAAAGGTCAAGAGCATAACTCAAAGCCGCCAAGATTCAAAGTCGCAAAGAGACTGCGCAGCGTGCGCTATTTGGCGGTAAAGTTTTCAAGATTTTCAAACCATATTTCAGATTTTCTATGCGTCTTTGCGCCTTCGTGTTAAGTTTATAGTTTTTGCAGTAGACTCATATGTTATACCGTATCAGTGAATGATCCAAAGGATATATGAATAATATAAATGAAGACCGGAACGACGTGTTCCATGGTGCCAGGGAAATCATTAACCAGGATGCTTCGATCCCACCTGAAGAAAAAGAAGGGATATTGAAATTAATTCAGATGTTGATTGAAGTCGCCGAAGCCTCTCCCTATCCACAAAATAAGAATAATCTAATAAAGATCTTTACCCAGGAGATCATTTACAAACATTCCCTGATGGTTCTGGTGAAACAGCAGGCGGATGAACTGGATGCCTTGAAAAGCATCGGCATGAATTTGACCTCCAGCCTGGACTTGCAGACTGTGCTTGATTCAGTAGTAACCGAGGCGCTCAGGCTGATAAAGAATGCGCACGCGGCCCACATTTATTTGTATTCACACGGGACTCTGGATTTTGGAGCCTCCTTAAATATGGACGGTGTCAGGAACAAAGCCATTTCTGTGCTAAGGCCGCATGGTCTTACTTATTCTGTGGCAAACAGCGGCGAACGGATCATCGTTGAGGATCTTTCCCGTCATCCGCTTTATAAGGATACTCCTCCTGATTGGGCAGGTTCCATAATCGGTATTCCGCTCAAATTCAACAACTCCATTGTTGGCGTAATGAATCTCTCGAGAACCATTTCGGGAGGTTTTACAATGGCTGAGTTGCGCCTGATCGGCTTGTTGGCAGAGAAGGCCGCAGCGGCGATCTCGAATGCGAGTTTGCATAAAGTTGTATCCGGGCTGGCCAACACAGACAGTGTCACCGGCCTGCCCAACCGCCGTGCACTGGATGAACGCCTGCAGGAGGATATTCGCGTTGCAAAGCGTAATTCATCGCAATTTTCCGTGGTGATGATGGATCTGGATGGATTTAAAAATGTGAACGATACTTATGGACATGTTATTGGTGATGAGATCCTTCGCTCGCTTTTCAATTATCTCGCCGAAAATATCCGCCCCACAGACTTTCTCGCCCGCTATGGCGGTGATGAACTCACTTTGATCACACGTGATGCAGACCAGGGTGTTGCCGAGATCGTTACGCAGAAGATCATTCAGTTGGTCAAGGATTACACTCCCCCCGTCCCAGAACATAAATATGCCAGGTTGGGTATTACAGGTGGCATTGCTTTGTATCCCACACACGCGCGCAATGCAGGCGATCTTTTGCGCGCGGCCGACACGGCCTTGTATCAAGCCAAAAAACATCACCGCGGTTCATTCAGTATCGCAAGAGGGATGACGGGGGATTTAAATCCGATAACAGCTCCACGGTCTAATAAGAGTTGAACAATTCATTGGAATGCCGCGCTTATGCGGCGTTTTTTTCTTGCAACCAAAGAGATACACGCGGGGTTGTATTCATACAAAACCAAACGCAGGAGCCGATATGCCCCACAAAGTAAAACTCATTCTCAACCCCATGGCAGACATGGGACGCGCCTGGAAGACCGCCAATGACCTGCGTCCGATTGCGCAGGAGTTCAAAGGCGAATTGACCTGGAGTGGAACGGTCTACCCAACCCATGCAATTGAACTTGCCAAACAAGCCGTTGAAGAAGGCTGTGACCTGGTCATTGCGATTGGCGGGGATGGCACTGTCCATGAAGTGATGAATGGTCTCATGCAGGTTCCTGAAAACAAACGGCCCATCATGGGCATTGTCCCCATCGGTTCAGGCAATGACTTTGCCTACTCCATGAGCATCACCCAGAAATCCGCGCATGCACTTGCGCACGCGCTCAAAGCGGAGAATAGTCAACTGGTGGATATTGGCTTGATGACCGACGAACATGGCCGCAAGGAATATTTTGATAACACCCTCGGCATCGGCTTTGACGCCGTCGTCACCATCCGTTCACATAAACTGCCCATTGTCAAAGGTTTTCTGATGTACCTCACGGCAGTTATTCAAACCATCATCTTAAATCACAATCCTGCCAAAGTGGTCATAGAAACAGATTCAGAAAAAATACAAGACGGCGTCCTCATGGTCACGCTCTGCAATGGCCCGCGTGAAGGCGGCGGCTTTATGCTTTCGCCCAACTCACAGAACAACGACGGCAAAATGGAATATGTCATTGTCAACAAGGTTTCACGCCTCATGATGTTCCGCCTCGTGCCTGAATTCATGCAAGGCACACACATGCGTTTCAAACAGGTCCGTATGGGCGAATTCAATAAATTAACCCTTTCTTCAGACCTCCCGCTTTACATCCACGCCGACGGTGAAATATTTACAAGTTTCGGAAGCAACCTTCGTAAAGTAAGTTTCGAAATTTTGCCAGGGGCTTTGAGAGTAGTTAAAGGCTAAAACCGTAAATACGTAGACACGCAAACAGGCAGGCAGGTACAATACGTGTGTACTTGTTTACCTGTTTACATTTGTACTTGTCTCATGCCTGACCTTTATCACAGCCTCCTCAAATACGATATTGGACATCTCCGCATCATTGCAGGATTATGGGGACTTGAACTCGACTCGCAGGATGCGGATTCGGCCGCCCAAGAACTCTCTGCCTCTCTTCTGGATCTTGAAGCTGTTACCGAAACAATGGACATTCTCCCCGCTGATGCGCGCACCGCCCTGACAACCCTCGTTGAGTCAGGCGGCAGGAGCGAGTGGGTGACTTTCGCCCGCAAGTATGGCGAGATGCGCGAGATGGGCGAGGCAAAACGAGACAGGGAACGTCCGCATCTAAAACCTATTTCGCCTGCGGAGACTCTCTTCTACCGCGGACTGCTTGCCAAAGCATTTTTCGACACCGAGAAAGGCGCGCAGGAATTCGCATACATTCCCGATGATTTGTTTGAACTAATTAAACTTGAGATGCGCGAAGAATCATTCACGCCAAAAGAAGAACCGTTGGGCCGCCCTGCGGCTCCGGTTGAAAAAACATTTAAGATCGCAGCATCAGACCGCGTGCTTGATGATGCGACAACCTATCTTGCCGCCTTGCGCACGGGTAGGTCACACTTCAAGCGTGACCTACAGGATTTATTAACTTCAGCTGGGATTATCAAGAAGGATATTCCCCAAACCGAAGCGGTAAAAAAATTCCTCGAAGACTCCCGCCCCCAAGCATTGGACACGCTCTTCAAAGCCTGGCTCGATTCGCAAACCTTTGATGAATTACGATTACTTCCTGGCTTGGTCTGCGAGGGCGAGTGGCAGAACCAGCCTTTGGTCACACGCGGGTTTTTGATGAATTTGGTTAATTCCATTCCATATAATAAATGGTGGAGTCTGCCCGCATTTCTGCGTGCAATCAAGGAAAAATATCCCGATTTCCAAAGACCCGCTGGCGATTATGACTCGTGGTTCATTAAACGCGAAGCGGATGGACAGTATTTGCGCGGTTTCGCCTATTGGGACTCAGTGGATGGCGCGCTGGTCAAATATTTTATTCAAGTGCTGCATTGGTTGGGAAAGGTGGATCTGGCTTCGCCTGAGGAGGGGAAAGAGGCAACGGCGTTTCGGATTCATCCTTTTGCTCAAGACGGCGTCCCCGCCGCCGAGGACGGCGGCAAGAGCAAAGGAGTAGGTGGAAAAATCGTGGTCTCTTCCAACGGAAAAATTACAGTATCTCGATTCTTTTCACGAGCCGTGCGGTATCAAATTGCGCGGTTCTGTGAATGGGACGAAGATGGTCTCGATCACTCGGCCACCAATGAGTATGTTTACTCGGTCAACTCACAGTCTTTGAAGCGCGCCGGTCAGCAGGGATTAAAAACCGAGCAATTGCTTGCACTGCTGGTGAAATACACGAATAGCAATGTCCCGCCGGCTTTGGTGAAAGCGCTTAAACGCTGGGAGATGCACGGCAGCGAGGCGCGGGTGGAGAGTCTGCACCTGCTAAGAGTCAGCCAGCCCGAGGTTATGGAAGAGCTGCGAAGCTCGAAGGCAGGAAAATTTTTAGGTGAATTATTAAGTCCAACGGCGGTAGTGGTCAAGGAAGGAGCCATCCAAAAAGTAATGGCCGCTCTGGCGGAGTTGGGTTTGCTTGCGGAAGTAAGGGAGTAAATGGAAGTCATGGTGAATTCGTGACTTCCATTTTTTGTTAAGTCGCTATAATAATTTTGTGAATGAGCTGGTGGTCGAGTATATCGAGCGATAGCGAGACCGTATCGAGACCACACAGATCAATTTTATGTTCATTATTTATGGGTGGTTTCGATACGCCCTTCGACGAACTCTCAGGGCTACTCAACCACCATAGACAATACAAAATATAGGAGTTCCCATGTCTAAAACAGATTGGATCCAGCAGGAGATTGAGGGCCTGAAATCGCAGGGACTGTATAACAACATCCGCACGATTGGTTCGCCGCAGGGCGCATGGCTGAGCGTGGACGGAAAGAAGGTTTTGAATTTCTGCTCGAACAATTATTTGGGGTTGGCGAATCATCCCGCGCTGATTGCGGCCGCGAAAAAAGCGACCGATGAAATGGGCGTGGGACCTGCCGCCGTGCGCTCGATAGCCGGGACGATGACCCTGCATGTTGAGTTGGAAAAGCGTCTCGCAGAATTCAAAGGCGTGGAAGCCGCGCTCACATTTCAATCGGGCTTTACTGCCAATCTTGCAACTGTGCCAGCCCTGGCGAGCAAGGAAGATGTGATCTTTTCAGACAAACTAAATCACGCATCCATTATTGATGGCTGTCGTTTATCAGGCGCGAAAATCATCGCGTATGAACACATTGACGTGAAATCTTTGGAAGAACAGATCAAGGCGAATTTGAGTCAGTACCGCCGTGCGTTGATCATCACGGACGGCGTCTTCAGCATGGACGGTGACATTGCGCCCCTGCCCGATATTTATGAAGTGGCGAAGAAGTACGATATTCTTTTGATGGTGGATGACGCGCACGGCGAAGGCGTGCTTGGCAAAGGCGGACGCGGTATTGTTGATCACTTCGGTTTGCACGGCAAAGTGGATGTGGAAGTTGGTACGATGTCCAAGGCTTTTGGCGTGGTGGGTGGAATCGTCGCGGGCAAAGCGGTCATCATTGAATGGCTGCGTCAGCGCGGACGCCCGTTCCTGTTCTCGTCAGCAGTCACTGTGCCAGATGCGGCGGCTTGCCTCGCGGCGGTGGACTTGCTCGAAGACTCCACTCAACTCGTGGATAAACTTTGGGATAACGCCAATTATTTCAAAGCCGAAATGAAGACCCTCGGATTCAATACAGGCGTAAGTGAGACACCCATCACCCCGGTCATGCTCGGCGAAGCGCCACTCGCGCAGCAATTCAGCCGCGAGTTATTTGACGCAGGCGTCTTCGCCATGGCGCTTGGATTTCCAACCGTGCCGCAAGGCAAGGCACGCATTAGAGTTATGATCTCCGCCGCACATTCGAAGGATGATCTGGATAAAGGTTTGGCGGCGTTTAAGAGTGTGGGGAAGAAATTGCGTGTAATTTAGTTTGGTGGTTGAGGGGCGAAGGTGGTTTTGATATATGGTAAAATCTCGTCCGCATTGGAGGGATGGCCGAGCGGCTGAAGGCGCATGTCTTGAAAACATGTTTGGGTCACACCAACGTGGGTTCGAATCCCACTCCCTCCGCTGGATTTACGATTGCCGATTTTGAATTGACGATTAGTTAATCGTGTAAAATCGTAAATCTAGGGTCGTAAATCGTCATTTGAATTGGGGAGGTGCCAGAGTGGCTGAATGGGCTCGCCTGCTAAGTGAGTGCTGGGTTAAACCAGTCGCGGGTTCGAATCCCGCCCTCTCCGCTAGCAAAGACACGCTCGATTTTCGGGTGTGTTTTTGTTTTCCAGTCGCGGGTCCCCACCTGGGGGATGATATGCCCTGCGGGTACGATGTTCGAAGCCGCCCAATTCATTCTTGAACATGCGTGCTATAATGAATATTAGTTTGATAGTTATGTAGTTTATTAGTTTTGTAGTTCGACCCCCCAGCCATTAAACCGCTTCGCGCGACTACTACATTAACCATGTCCTTCGCCCACTTACACGTTCACACTGAATATTCCCTGCTCGACGGCTTCTCGAACATCAAGAAGCTTGTTCAACGCGTTAAAGAAATGGACATGCCAGCCGTGGCCATCACCGACCATGGCACCATGTTCGGGGTGATTGATTTTTACAAGGCCGCTCAAGCGGAAGGGATCAAGCCGATCATCGGGCTGGAAGCGTACATGGCCGCGCGCGGCATGAAGGATAAGGATTCAAAACTCGATCGCTCTTCCTTTCATCTGCTCCTGCTGGCCGAGAATGAAACTGGCTACAAGAATCTTCTAAAGATCGCCTCCGCCGCGCAGCTGGAAGGCTTCTATTATTATCCGCGCATTGACCGTGAATTCATCAGCGCACATTCCGAGGGATTGATCTGCACCTCGGGCTGTATGTCCGCAGAGATACCACGGGCGTTGTTGAACGACAATCCCGAAGAAGCCGTGCGCCGCATGAACTGGTATTACGATGTCTTCGGCAAAGACAACTTCTTTGTCGAGTTACAGCAGCACAACATCAAAGAGATCACAGACTTAAATAAAAAACTGCTGGAGATGGGCGTACGCTATGAGGCGAATTACGTCGCCACTAATGATGTGCATTACGTTAATCCGGAGGATGCGCGCCTGCAGGATATTCTGCTCGCGATCCAAACCAACTCCACAGTCAACGACCCGGACCGCATGCGCATGACGGACGATTCATACTTCCTGCGTTCACCCGCAGAAATGGATCAACTTTTCGCTGAGGTGCCCTCCTCGCTTTCAAATACATTGCTGATTGCCGAACGCTGTAATGTCGATCTCGGCTTCAAAGGGTATCACCTGCCCGAGTTCACCGTCCCTGAAGGATATACAGGCGAGACCTATCTGCGCTGGTTGTGCGAGGCCGGGGCCAGGAAAAGATATCAGGATGACGCGGCCAGTCAAAAGGTTAAAGAAAGACTCGATTATGAATTAAGCGTCGTCCACAGGATGGGATTCGATGCCTATTTCCTGATCGTGTGGGATCTGTGCCGCTTCGCCCGGGAAAATGGGATCTGGTACAACGCGCGCGGTTCCGCGGCTGGTTCGATCATCGCGTACACGCTTGAGATCACGATGGTGGATCCCCTTGAATATGCGCTCATCTTTGAACGCTTCCTCAATCCCGGCCGTATCTCCATGCCTGATATTGACCTCGACTTCCGCGATGACCGCCGCTCGGAAATGCTTGAATATTGCGCCAACAAATACGGCGCGGATAAGGTCGCACAGATCATCACCTTTGGCACAATGGCGACAAAAGCCGCCATTCGTGATGTGGCGCGAGTGATGGAAATTCCATTACCCGAAGTGGATCGTGTTGCCAAACTGGTGCCTTTTACGTCCGGCAAAGGCTCTTCCATGGAAGATGCGCTGGCGATAAAAGAATTCAAAGAGATTTACGATAACAATCCAAAAATGCGCGAAGTGATCGACATCGCCGCAAAAATGGAAGGGACGGTCCGCAACGCTGGCACGCACGCGGCAGGCGTGGTGATTTCAGACCAGCCGATTGTGGATTATCTGCCGCTGCACCGCCCGACTTCGAATTCAGAAGATACGCCCATCAAATCGGTGACCCAGTTTGAAATGGGCATTCTCGATTCGCTGGGCATGTTGAAGGTGGATTTCCTCGGCCTCATCACCCTAACGGTGATGGCGCGCGCCTGTGACATGATCGAAAAACGTCACGGCATCAAATTTGATCTGAACAACATTCCGATTGATGATCCCAAATCATTTGAATTGATGGGCGCAGGCCAAACCGCTGGAGTGTTCCAGGTTGAGGGTGGAGGCATGACGCGCTGGCTCATTCAAATGAAGCCAAAGACCTTGGATAACATCATCGCGATGGTCGCGTTGTATCGTCCGGGCCCAATGCAATTTATTCCCGATTACATCGCGCGCATGCACGGCGAAGCGGAAGTAAAATATCGCCATCCAGACATGGCGCCCATTTTCCAGGACACGTATGGCATTCCCGTCTATCAGGAACAACTCATGCGCGCCGCCGTGGAACTTGCAGGCTATACCCCATCCGAATCAGATGAATTGCGCAAGGCAATTTCAAAGAAGAAAAAAGGGGACATTGAAAAACATCGTGCCAAGTTCGTAAAAGGCGCAGTCGAAAAAGGCATGGATCAATCCACCGCCGATGCGATTTATATGGATTGGGAAGAGTTTGCGCGTTACGGCTTCAATAAATCTCATGCGGCCGATTATGGTGTCATCGCGGTTCAAACGGCCTATCTCAAAGCCCATTACCCAGCTGAATACATGACCGCGCTCATGTCTGCATCGGCGGGACAAATTGAAAAGGTCGCGCTGTATGTTGCCGACGCGCGCAGTATGGACGTGCCTGTGCTCGCGCCGGATATCAACGCATCCATGTGGGACTTCAACATTGAAGAGGTAGAAGAAGGTGCTCAAGCCGCCGTCCTTCGCGAAGCATCCCTTGGGGACGGCGGCGATGAAAGTGCCTCACAAGGGTACGCCGCCTCAAGCCAAAATAAAAAAATATCAAGCATTCGTTTTGGTTTTGGTGCGGTAAAAAATGTCAGCGAAGGCGCGGTGAATATCATCGTTGAAGTGCGCAAGGAGGGCAAATTCACCGACCTGAACGACTTTGCCCGCCGTGTGGATTTGCGCACCGTCGGCAAACGCTCACTCGAATGTCTGATCAAAGTGGGCGCGCTCGATCGATTCGGTAATCGCGCCTCCATGCTGGCAGCATTGGATCGCATCGTTGCCATCAGTAGTAATCACTTCCGCGCGGCAGATGCGGGACAAATGAGTCTTTTCGGAGCGAACACAGGTGTAGTGGAAGAAATTCAACTACCCGAAGTAAAAGATGTTGAAAAAAGAGACATGCTCAATTGGGAGCGTGAACTGATCGGACTTTACATCTCCGATCATCCGCTCAACGAATTCCAAACACAACTCGTGCAGATCGTCAGCTACTTCTCTGGTCAACTGGTCGAAGCCAATCACGAAGAAAAAGTCTGCGTGGCGGGGCTCATCACGGGCGTTCGTCCGTACACCACCAAAACAGGCAAGCCCATGGGCTTCGTCACCATGGAAGATATTCAAGGCAGCATCGAACTCGTGCTCTTCCCCAAGACCTGGGAAAAATTCCGCAAGGGGATGAACGTCGGTCAGATCATCGTCGTCGAAGGCAAAGTTGATCAAAGCAATCCGCCGTCCAAAATTTTGGTGGATACGATCAAAACTGAGATCAAGGTGACAGTGGCGGCGGATGACCCATACGCCAAACAGGATGCGACTCCCCAGCCTTTGCTTCCGCGCATAGAATTAGACTCACCCCGCCGCCCCGCTGCGCCTCAACCCAAGCCGATGACTGCTCCTGCGCCCAAACAGAATCAACCCTCAAACGTAGGGCATGCTTCCAGCGTGACAAAGCCAGCCAAGCCATTAAGTCACGTTGAAAACGTGACCTACCAAATCGCAGACTCAAAACCTGATTATGATCCCAACAAGATGCCGCTTCCGCCAGATAACTTCCCCGATGGCTGGGACAATGAATGGCAGCCTTCCTTTGATGAAGTTGCAATTGCCGCAAAACCTGAACCGGAATTCAAGAAGAATGAAGAAGTGACCCCGCCCTTGGTGACTCGCGCTGTTTCAGTGTTGGCAAATGTCGAAGAACTGGAGCAGGCTGGAGAGCGGCGCGAAGCGCTCCTTCCATCTTTGTATGTCCCGCTGGTGAAGGAGAACAAAGATAAGGAACATCCGCCGCAGCAGATCACCGTCACCCTGCGCTCGACGGGGGACCACGAACGCGATAAGCGCCGCATTAAGACCTTATACGGTACGTTGATCTCGCATCATGGACGTGATAAGTTCAACTTCCAGATCTTTGAAAACGGCAAAGGCCACCTGATTGATTTTCCCAACGACACCACGCGCATTTGCCCTGAACTGCTGGAGCGGCTCAAGAAGCTGATGGGCACAGAAAGCTGGAATGTGGAACCAATTACGTTTCAATAATCCGAAGGGTCGCGGCCTCACCGTTTCCCTCCTAAATATATATGGATTCACAAGACCCCCGAGTTTTTTTGAAATCTCGGGGGTCTTGTGAATAAACATTATTTTTCAGGAGGAGAGGGCGGAGGCGGAGTCTCTTTTGGCGCTTGTGTCTCTTGCGTCTTTTGAGTCTCTTCAGTTACTTGCGGCTCTTGTGTCCCTTGAGATTGAGAATTCTTTCTGATCTGCTTGAGCCTTTCTTTCTGCTCTTTTTTACGTTTCTTTTGCAATTCTTTTTGACGTTTTTCGTATTGATAGTTTACCTTTGCCACTTGGATTCCTTTCCTATTATAAATTTGATCGAACTCGATAAAACATTATAGCATTCAAGTTGCCGATTTCCTTCTCAATTGGCTTAAAAACCCATTTACTATCCATTAATCATCCAATAAATCCGCCAGAAAACTGAATAAACCGTCTGATTCTGGTGTTTCCTCCTGGGCCTGCCCTGGCAGGTCGCTGGCCACAATTCCGCTTTGACCGTTGATAAGCACCAAATGTTCTCGTCCGCCGAATGGGATTTCGGTCATCCACACGGGCAGTAAATTGAGTTTGAACGACTCGATCACAAGATTTGCAGATGAAGTGTGAATGATCTTTATCTCATTCAAGAGAGATGGCAGTTCGTTTTTATATTTCCGAAAAGCCTGACTGCGCGCATGGCGCAGATCATGTGAAAGACAATTCTCCAACGCTTTGCGTTTTTCAACCGGCTCATCTGTGATGGCACTCATCCAAAACCATGCTTCGGCAAGCACATCATGCGAGCCAGCCATGTAAATGGCATGGTCTAAATAGCTGCGGGCAGTGCTTTGATTGCCCGCTTTCGCTTCGATGATTCCAGTACGCAGAAGTTCTTTGCTGTAATTTTCCATGTTTTTATAAAAATGTGGCTCACTGGGGTTTGGTGGGGTTCCCCATTCTTTTTACCACTGAAGGCACGGAATTCACACATCGTCCCGATCTACGTTCCTTTAAATATAAACTCCCCGTCAGAAATGGCGGGGAGTTGGCTAAAGTGGTTTTTATGGAGTGGTTTCTTCGACAGGATAGTATGTGCCGGTTGCAAGCAGGGACGTATCACCCACTGATTGTGCGGCGAGCATTTGCGCCTGGCGTGCAAGGTTTGCAGATTTGGCTAGAACTTCCAACGCATATTCAGGATTGTGGAAACCTGTGCTGTTCTCGGCAGAGATAAAATCCCACATGAATTGTGCTTCGCGATGCAGTTTGCGGGCTTCATCAAGCAGGGCTGTATCGGCATTTCCAGCGGCTACTGAGGTTTTGATGGCATTCATCGCATCAATGATCGCATCTTCGGTGTCAATCTTTGTTTCAGCAACCTGCTTTTGGATTATGTTGACACGATCGACGACATAGTCTGTATCGGTATGGCATTGGCCACAAGCCTGTTCTGGATTAAGCAAGGGACTGTGGACATCGTGGGATGAATATTTACTGGCGCCATCACGGACGTATGGCATGTGGCAATCTGCGCAGGAAACACCGGCGTTGTAATGTGTGGAGCCAGCAGTGAAGAATTCATACTCAGGGTGTTGTGCCTTGAGCATGGGGGTCTCCGTTTCAGGATACGCCCAATCCTTGAAACCAAATTCTTCATAGTAGGAGATGATCTCGTCAACTTTCGTGCCATTATCCCAGGGGAAGGTAAGATATTTGCCCTCGCCCTTGAAATAATATTCAACATGGCAGTTCGCGCAGACAACTGTGCGCATTTCCTGGCGGGTGAAAGTGGTCCAATCCTTGCCCTGGCGTTCCAGGGCTTCCTCGAGCGCGGGGTTGGTCACGATCAAGCGCATGGTTTCGGTCTCATGGCAATTGGCACATCCTATTGAATCATTGATGTTGGGCGTCATTTCATTGAATGACATGGCATCATAAGCTTGCATGCCCAACTCGGCCCACAAGCCAGGGTTAGCAGACGATTTACATGAATAGCAAGTGGCCGGCGTGTGTTTGGGGTCCCGATCATTCAAGTTCAAACGCTTGGTGGCGCGCACATCCTCCAGCGCATTGGCATGACCACGGTCATCGTTGTAATCCTTGCTGAAACCATAACCAGCAAAAAGGATCACCTGGCGCGGATCGCGTTCCAACCAGGAAAACTGTGAAGAGCCGGCATAGGTTGTATCAATGTTATTGGTCTTTGTCTTCATCAATGTATCATATTGGTTGGGGAAATTTATGCCCCATATGGACGAATCCGGCTCCATTGGCGTAATCTTCACCAACGGTTCAACCGTGCGTACTTCCGCGGGCTGATTCCTGACATAAGTCAAAACGCCCACCAGCGCAGCCGCCAAAACAATAACAAGGCCAGCCAGAATAAGTGTAGTGTAATTTTTCATTGGATCATTCTCCTTACTTGGTAGGATAGATAGTTGAGTCTTGATAGGGAACACCTGAAGCGCCGCGCAAACCATGTGCTACAGCGCGGTGACAATCCCAGCAAGAGCGTTCAAACGGCTGTTCGCCCATCACAATATCTTCCACTGAATCCTCATGACAGTGGATGCAATTGGCTTGCACGATTTCCTTTGTCTTGTCACTGGCGCGGATCGCAATAGGAATGTTGTTCGTTACAAAGGCGTAAGTATCTTTCATGCCTTGCCTGCCCTTTTCCGCGTAATACACTGCAAAATTTTCATGCGGTAAATGACAATCGGTGCACTTCGCCCAATTTCCGTGTGTGCCGTGATACCAGTTTTCGTATTGCGAGTCCATCGTATGACAGTTCGCGCAGGTCTCAGGCGCACTGCCCCCATAAGCAGCGGCATCCGTTACAAACGCAAAATATCCCATCGCAATGACCGCAGCGACAATAGCAATGACAGGAATTTTTGACATAGGCTTGACCTCTTATAAGATTAACGTGCGCTTAATATACAATTATTTTTAAAAATATGTTGTGATATTTATCACATTTTAGCATTAAAACATAGTTTTACACTAAAGATAAATTCACTTAAAATTATCGAATTTCAAAAGTGACAATCCTCCCTTGCGTGATGTGACTCCCGCCTCATTCCCGTGCGGAGCTTGCTGCAAAATATTTATTTTCTTCCCCGCTCAGTGACACACAAAATAACTTCCCGCTATATCATATAGCGGGAAGTTTATGAGGAGAGCGCAGCGGCGATAAGGCGAATTCTTAAGGCATCATATTATGACCATCCGTGCCAGAGCCACCCATATCTGCAGCATCCTGCACAGGGACAGTCAAATTAATATCTTCGTAGTTCTTAAAGTGAAGCGTAAGCGTTCTATTGTCGCCCATGTTCAAATTTTTCTTGAGACCAATCGCCATAGATTCCTGCTGCATCATCTGCATCCTGACTCACTATTCTTGAATAGCTATCTATTCACTCTGCTCTTCTTTGCCGCTCATCTGAACGCCGACGGTATTGAAGCCAGAGTCTACATACAACACCTCGCCCGTAATGCGCTTTGAAAGGTCAGATGCCAGGAACACAGCCGAGTTACCCACATCTTCGATGGTGATATTCTCGCGCATGGGGGACATATCCGCAAAATGCTTGTACATATCGCGGAAACCGCCCACGCCTGCCGCCGCCAATGTGCGGATCGGTCCCGCTGAAATCGCGTTTACACGAATCTTTTGCGGACCCAAATCATAAGCCAGATAACGAGTTGATGATTCTAACGCTGCCTTGGCCACGCCCATCACGTTGTAATGCGGCGCAACCTTTACCGAGCCATAATAAGTAAGGCACATGATCGAAGCATTGGGATTCAAGATCGGCAGGAACGCATTGGTCAATGCGACCAAGGAAAACACGCTGATTTCCATCGCAGTTTTGAATCCCTCGCGGCTGGTTTCGTGATACGGCTTGCTCAATTCATCTCGCCCAGCGAAGGCAATCGAATGAACGAGCACGTCAATCTTCCCAAAATGCTTCGCGGCTTTCTCTGCCGCCAATGCGATCTGGTCGTCCCTGGTCACGTCACATTCTTCGACCCATTTGCAGTCCACTTTCTCAGCCAGCGGCTTCACGCGCTTCTCGAGCATTTCACCTGCATAACTGATACCAATATTCGCGCCTTCGCGTTTGAAGGCTTGTGTAATGCCCCATGCAATCGAGCGTTCATTTGCAAGACCAAAAATTAAAGCGTTTTTTCCATCGAGTAATCCCATTGTTCCTCCAAAATAAGAAAATACAGAAAGCAGATGACTGGTTTCTAATCACCAGTCTCTATTCTCGAACCCTTCACTAAGAATCTCCAGGGCTTGGATAACCACGGTTCTGGTGTTTTATTTAAACCCACTCGAGGGCCAATCGTCACGCTTTTATCTGGGATGACTTGCCCCGCTTCGATTCTTAAGCTGGAGCCTGCTTCCGTCAAATTGACAAGGTTCTCGCTTTGGGTGATTCCCATGGCCTGGGTCAGTTTGCCCGGACCAAAAGTATCCCGTCCCTGACGGCGCTTGATCAATACTTCAACTCCTTCAATGGGCTGAATTGCGCGGATCAACACCGCCGCAGGAAAACCCTCGCGCTCAGTGACTGCGTTCAGCATCCAATGATTGCCGTAGGTGAAATAGACATACGCATGTCCAGGCGGACCATACATGGGGGCAGTGCGTGGCGTGAGTCCCGCTTTTGCATGGCAGGCCATATCCTGCTCGCCAATGTAGGCTTCGGTTTCGGTGATCAGGCCCACCAACTTCACTCCATTGAGAATCCGCACGAGTCGCGCGCCAAGGAGTTCGCGTGCAACGGTCAATGTGGGGCGGTCATAAAAGTCGGATGGAAGCAGAGTCATATTAAACATGAAGGCGATGCGTTGAGCCTGCCGAAATGGCACAAAGTTCACGAAGGAAAAAGCTTTAAAGCATTGTGTCCTTCGTGTCCTTTGTGTTTAATCATTTAAATCTAGGATCTCGTTGAAGTGTCAGCCTCAACCCATCTTCCAACTTGATCGAAGGCGCAAATCGCAATTTCTCTTTGGCGAGGCTTAAGTCTGCTCTCATGCGTGAGACGCCGCCGGAGGTTTGGGAATTGTAGACTACGTTGGCTTTGCTGTCTGTGACTTCCAAAACGATGCGGACCAGATCCTTTATTGAAGTATCTCTACCGGAGCCGACATTGATGACCAGTCCATTGATGTTTGGCGAGGTTGCGGCGGCCACCATCGCGCTGACAACATCATCCACGTAAATGTAATCCCGTGTCTGTGCTCCATCGCCGTGCGCGACCAATGTCCCGCCGCGCAGGGCTTGATGCAGGTAATGCGGCACCACAGGCGGATGCGAAGGCGGCAGGCGTTGACCGGGCCCATAGGCGTTGAAAATTCTTAAGCTGACAGTTTCAATGCCCCACAACCCGCCGATCGTGCGCACGTAATACTCCGCCGCGAGTTTTGAGACGGCATACGGCGAGCGTGGATTCGGCGTGGCGGACTCTGTCAGTGTTAAGTCGCCCAGGTCGCCGTAGACAGCCCCGGACGAAGCCAGAACGACGCGTTTGACTCCCACGTCGCGCATGGCTTCCATCAAAGCCACTGTCCCGCCCACGTTGACGGTATTATAGTCGCGTGGATATAAAATGGATTCCTGTACTGATACGCGCGCGGCGAGGTGATAGACCACATCCACATCCTGAAGAAGAGTCCACAACTTGGGACGGTCGCTCACGTCCCCGCGCGTAAAATGGACATCCGGCGCGAGCGCCTGCGGGTCGCCGGTGGAGATGTCATCGAGACCGCGCACTTGATGTCCCTCGCGGGCCAGGGAATTTGCAAGAGAAGAGCCGAGGAATCCCGCGGCTCCGGTGATTAAGAAGTTCATAGGGAAAGGATTATACTCGCAATATTGACGCTCACTTTTGATTGACTTGCGAAAGGTAGTGTGTTATCTTTAACGCTGATAGGAAAACAGTAAGTTACGTTGGTATGAAGAACATCAACAGCTCACGGTTTGACCGTGGGTTGTTTTGTTTTGACCTCCGATGGAACAAACAGATTTACCTAAAATATTTTTTAATTGCCAAAGGAGGCAAAAATGTCTGACAGAATAATTGGTACAGTTAAGTGGTTCAATGGTGACAAAGGCTTCGGCTTCATTGAGCGCGAAGGCGGAGCGGACGTGTTCGTCCATTTCTCCGCCATTCAAGGTGACGGTTTCCGTAACCTGCAAGAAGGCCAGAAGGTCGAATTCGTCGTTGAAAAGGGTCCCAAGGGACCGCAAGCCACGAACGTTACTGTTCTGAGCTAGTCAACAAAAAAGAGCCTGATGCGAAAGCGTCAGGCTCTTTTAGATTCATGGATAAAGAGGGAGATATTGTATTGATGATAACAAAACCCGCCTCTCATCGAGATGGGTTTACTGTTCACTGATTACTGATCACTAATCACTAACCTTATCTGCTTTTCCTCGGGGCGAGTCTATTTCTTCCATAACTCTTCGGCGTGGGAGCGGGGCGCGGTGGGCGGCGAGAATCCTCTCGCGGGGCGCCTCTGCCTCTTCCGCCAGAGTCAGATCTCGGTGGGGCGGGAGCCGTGTAGTCGAATCCATCCAATGTCTCGCGTTTAAGCGGACTTCCCATTATGCGTTCAAGAATCCGAATCATGTCGTTATCTTCGTGTGTAACTAAAGTGAACGCGTCCCCTGTGCGTTGTGCGCGGCCTGTGCGCCCAATTC
This sequence comes from Anaerolineales bacterium, assembly GCA_030680795.1. GTDB lineage: Bacteria > Chloroflexota > Anaerolineae > Anaerolineales > Villigracilaceae > Villigracilis. The sequence continues at coordinate 37,621 of JAUXUL010000028.1, forward strand.
TATGAATGTATGCGTCGGCGGTGTCGGGCATGTCGAAGTTGATGACGTGCGAGATTCTTTCCACATCTAAGCCGCGCGCGGCGATGTCGGTGGCGACCATGATCTGATGCGTGCCGTCTTTGAAACCCTTAAGCGCGGACTGGCGTTGTCCCTGTGAACGGTCGCCGTGCAAACTCGTCACCTGATGTCCTGCGCGCTCAATTTGTTGCGCTACTTTTTGCGCGCGATATTTTGTGCGCGCGAAGATTAGCACAGAATGGGTATCCGTTTTTTTGAGCAGCGCCAGCAGCAACTGCGACTTCAAATGCGGCGGCACAGGATACAGCGCGTGCGTGACAGTATGCGCGGGGCGGCTGATGCCCATCGCGATCTTCTGCGGATTCTTGAGCGTGCTCGATGCGAGAAATTCCACTTCAGATGGGAACGTCGCCGAGAACAACATCGTTTGTCGCTGCGCGGGCAGCACCTTGATGATGCGTTTCACATCGGGCAGAAAACCCATGTCGAACATGCGGTCGCCTTCATCCAGCACAAGGATTTCGATTTTCCCCAGGCGCGCATGGCCTTGATTGACGAGGTCCAGAAAACGACCTGGGCAAACGATGATGATTTCAGCGCCCTCACGCAGCGCCTTGACCTGGGGCGCGGGTCCGACTCCCCCGTAGATGGTTGCACTGCGGAGCCTGGTCCCAGCTGACAGAGCCTTGACGACATCGTGAATCTGCTCAGCCAGTTCGCGCGTCGGCGTGACGATCAGCGCGCGCGTGACATGGCGCGGACCTTCAAGCAGTTTGTTTAAGATGGGGAGCACGAATGCGGCGGTCTTGCCTGTGCCCGTCATCGCGGTGCCGATAATGTCACGTCCGCGCAGGGCGGCTGGGATAGCTGCCTCCTGGATGGGCGTGGCGGTATCATAGCCAGCCTTTTTGATTCCCTGCATAAGGCGAGAATCCAGATTAAATTGTTCGAAATTCAAAATATTCCTTTTCTTCAGAAGTCTATCAATGTTGGGAAAATGAGCGAATGCTCAAGTAAAAACAGCGCGGACTGCTGATATAAGTGAGTCAGCGGATTATATAAATCAGGGACTCGATAAGTTGGTTATATAAGGATTATAGCACTGAAAAGAACCCATACTTGTTTTTTTACCACGAAGACATACTAAAAAAACGACGGTATTAAGTTTTTATTCCACTTTGCTTGTCAAATCCTGTCGGTCTCCAATAAAAGCCGCTTCTTCCAATTCAATGCGTTCTTCAATGGCCCGCCTTAGCCATTCTTCCATATTTTTGGTTCGATGTAACTGGGTGAGAAACGCGGCACGGAGCGAGTCCTGGCGGTATGGAAAGGGATTCAGGTTTTGCCTTGCGAATGTGGATGGGTTTATCCCACGCAGAATCATCATCGGCTTGGGCAATGACAAGACGGTCAATCTCTTTTTCTGTAAGATTCTTTTTGGTTATTACGCTCATATTTGCCAACCTGAAATAATGCAAACAGAATTTCCTGCTTTTAGTTGAAAGATGATTTTCAATCGTCTTCCGCTGATGGTTTATCCAATTATTTGAAAACGGGCATGGTACGATTTTTTGCGCCGGATTTCAAAGTCTGAAAAGAAACATTCCACCGCTTCGTTGAATGTGACATGATGAGCATCTAATTCATCAATTAATAATCGCTTTTCTTCAATTCCGCCTTCGTCAACAAAATCACCGCAACCAAAATCAATCCACCACCGACCATCACGATTGGCATTAATCTCTCGCCAAACAGCCACGCCGCAAGCAAAACGGTGACGACTGGCTCCAGTGTCGAGAGCATGGCTGCGTTGGTGGGACCAATCCGCTCCAAACCTGCCAAGAATGTGACGACGGGAATAATGGTCGAGATCCCGATCATGCCAAGTATGGCAAGCCAGCCTGCGTTACTTGCGGGGAGGTGTGCGCCGTTGACAAAGGTCAATATCCCATAGACTGAGCCGGCGGACGCAAAAATGATCGCCGAAGATTGAACGGCTGAGACATGCTTCATCACGTTCGTGCCGACGATGATGTAGACGGAGTAGATGAGCGCAGCCGCGATTGCCATGAGTGCACCGATGAGCTGCCCGCCATTTGGGTCAACGGTCAGCGCTGAGCCGACGAGCGCGAGGATCAATGCTATGACCTTTACGGAGGTTGCTTTTTCATGCAACACAAGAACGGAAAGTATAAAAACAAACATCGGATAGAGATATAAAAGCAGCGCAACCAATCCAGAGGATGCGTATTTGATGGCGGTCATGTAAAAGAACGACTGCCCAACATAACCTAATGCGCCCATGCCGACGAGTTGCGCGAAGATCTGTCGGCTTGGGAAATGCTCCTTGCGCAGAAGCAGGATGATGATCATTACTATTGCGGCAATGCCGAAGCGCATAAAGAGTACAGTAAAAATATCCATCCCGTCTGCGTAGACATAGCGCCCAAAGATAGCGAGAGTCCCAAACGAGGTGGCAGAGATGGCGATGAGCAGGATGCCGGTGAGTTTTTTCATATTATCCGATCATGGATTGCAGAAAAGCGCGGATCTGACTTGCGCTCTCATTCCACGATGGTTGTTGAATGTAACGCTTGCGCGCGTTAAGGGAAAGTTCGGTGAGCAGATTTCGATCAGATGCGAGTTGCGAGATATGAGTTGCGAACGTTTGATGGTCATTTGGTTTTATCAGGTAGCCAGTTTTTCCATGTTCGATAATTTCACCCGCTGCACCAGCCGTTGTGCCGATGGCCGGCAGGCCAAATGCCATGCCTTCGAGATAAACAATCCCAAAGCCTTCATACGATGATGGGACGATCAGCACGTTCGCTTGCTTGAGCTTTTCGACGAGAGGTTCATTGTCAAGTGATGAGTGAAACGTGACCGTGGACGATAGACCATTGACCATGACTAACTCTTGCATTTGTTTGGCATAAGTGGGTTCGGTGGTTAATGAGCCGACAACATCAAGGATGAATGATGAAGGCTGAAGGCTGACGAGAGCCTGCAGTAACGTGTGAAGCCCTTTACGTTCGATGATATTTCCTAAAAACAAAATCCGTAATGAATTTTGTGATGCGCGCGCTTTGATCTCTTCTTCCGAAATTGCTTCGCCAAACCTGTCTGTGGGTGGATAGGCTACAACTGATGGTTTCACACTAATCATTAATCCATTAACCACATCCTTTGTCGTCTGCGAATTAAAGATAAATCCATCTACGCTTTGCAGGTATTTCTTTTCAACCACACGATAAAGATCATTTTGCCATTTTGGGCGTAATTCAGAACATCTTAAATGATGGGCAAGCGAAACAATGGGGCAGGGGTGTTTCCCGCGATTTGCGGCAATGAGGGATGAATGATTGAGCTCATCTTGAATCAGAATATCGAGATTGGCTGGTGTCTTAAATGAAAAATTGTCCGTGAGATGCGCGGCGTAATTTCGCCAGGGGAGGCTGATGATCTCAACTGTATCCCCCTGCGCGCGCAAATATTCAACTAATTTGTGATCATACATGTATCCGCCGCTGAGGGTATCGAGCGAGCCGTAGATGATTAAACCCAGTTTCATAGTTTTATGGTTAGGTGGTTATATAGTTACCTAGTTGAGTGTTTGGCAGTTCAAAATTTCCCAACTATCAAACTACCAAACTAATAACCTATCTAACTACCCGATACGCCGCCCAAGCGTTCTCATGTTCCCAGAGTACAACTTTGAGTGCGGAGATATTCTTTGCTTTGATTCTTTCATTCAATGTTGTGGCAAGAATACGTGCAAAATGTTCGATGGATGGATTCAATCCCGTAAACCCGGGTTTTTCATTGAGCATTTGCTCTTTGTAATAACCGATCACGTCCTCGAGATGTTTTTCCACATCCACGATATCCACGAGATAGCCGTGTTGATCGAGTTCTGCTCCCTCGAGTTGCAGTTCAAGAATATAGTGGTGCGAGTTGGGGAAGTTCTCTGCTCCCCAATCTCCGCCAATCAGGAAATGGCGGGCGATGAATTCTCTTCGTACTGCGAGGATATACATGAATACTCCTTAAGGATTATTTGTTTTTGATAACGCCAGTTTTTGTTCAACGAGCGCAAAAGTTTCTTTATCTGCCAGCACGATCAAGATATCCCCTGCCAGCAAAGTAATTCCTCCGCTGGGGGTGATGAATTCATGACTGCGCGCGATCAGGATGATGAGAAATTCTTGGGGCAGGGATAACTCCACGATGGTTTTCCCGTCCATGCTGGAGCCTGCCGGGATTGCAAGTTCCTTCAATTCGTTTTTGTATCCGCTGACGGGCGTATATTCTATCGGATAGATCGGCTTCTTGACCACAGGCGCATCCACGCCCAGCAATTTGGTGACATAGGGGATTGAAGCGCCTTGCAATAAGGCGGAAGTCAAAACGACGAAGAAAACGATATTGAAAATGGATTCAGCCTGCGGCAGTCCCGCAAGCAGCGGAAAGGTGGCGAGAATGATCGGCACCGCGCCGCGCAGACCCACCCACGAGATGAGCGTCTTTTCCTGGATGCTGAACTTTGACGACAATAGACTGATGAAAACACTGATCGGGCGGGCGATGAACATCAAAGCGACGGCGATCAGCAAGCCTGTGCCGATGATGGGAATGAGTTCTGAAGGGTAGACCAGCAAACCAAGCGTGAGGAACATGGTGATCTGCATCAGCCATGCTACGCCATCGTGAAAGCGGGTGACACTGCGCCGATGCACAAAGTCCTGATGTCCCGCTACGATGCCAGCCAGATAAACCGCCAGAAAGCCGCTTCCATAGGCGGCGTTGGTCAGGCTATAGGTTAGAAAAACAATCGAAAGTGTGAGAACTGGATATAAACCTTCAAACCCAAGTTGTATGCGGTTGGCGAGAAAGACAATGATCTTGCCAAAGACAAATCCGAATAGAACGCCAACTGCAATTTGAAGAATGAATGAGCCGAACAGGTCTATTATCTGAACATCTGGCTGTGTGAGCATTTGAATCATCCCGATAGTTAAGAACACAGCCATCGGATCGTTACTGCCCGATTCAAGTTCGATCAAAGGGCGCAGTTTGCCTTTCAACCCCACACTTTTGGAGCGCAGGATTGAAAACACCGCTGCCGCATCTGTGGATGAGACGATGGCACCGAGCAGTAATCCTTGCAACAGTGAGAAACCCAGTAAAACCTGCGCAATTAATCCCACTATAACGGCGGTGAGAAGAACGCCAATCGTGGAAAGCGCAACGCCTTCTTTTAGCGCCGGGCGAATATCCTTCCACTCGGTTTCAAGCCCGCCCGCAAACAGGATCAAATTCAACGCAACAATGCCGATGAATTGAGACAATGCGGGGTCGTCAAAATAAACCCCTCCAAACCCTTCTGAACCCGCCATCATTCCCAATGCAAGAAAAAGAAGCAGAGCGGGAATCCCAAAGTGGTCTGAAACTTTGCTTACCAAAACGCTGATAAGCAATAGACCGGCAACGCTGATGAGGATCAATTCAAAGGACATTTTTATACTCGAAGATAATCTGTATCGTCTCTTGCGGATTTTCATCCAGCAGGCGGTAGGCTTTTTCCGCATCACTTAGCGCAAATCTGTGCGTGATCCATTTTTCTGGTTTGATCCTTTCCAAAGCCTTCCAGGCTACATCAAACCGCCGTGATTTATCCCACCTGCCGGATAATTCAGGTGAAATTGTACTGACTTGCGAAGAAATAAGTTTGATGCGCGAGCGATGGAACGCGCCGCCAAGATCGATCTCCGCGCGTTTTTGTCCATACCATGAGCCGATTACCACGCGTCCGCTGAAAGCGGTCAAGGCAATTGCATCGTTCAAAGCAGAGGGGGAGCCGCTTAGCTCAAAGGTCAAGTCTGCGCCGCTTTGTAAAAGGTCAAAGGCATTGCCCTGAGCCTGTCGAAGGGTCAAAGGTTGAAGGTCATATGGCGGGAGACTTTTGATTTTTAATCTTTGACTTTCAACCTTCAACGCATTCCTCCTCAATTCATAATGATCCACCGTAACCAAACTCTCCAGCGGAAATTCACTTAATAATGAAGCAGTTAGCAAACCTACAACGCCTTGTCCGAGTACAAGAACGCGCTCGCCTACGATTGGCGCACCGTCCTGCACCAAATTCACGGCGGTCTCTATATTGGGTAGGAAGCAGGCAGTTTCGGGTGTCAGGGAATCGGGTATCAAAATTAGGGATTCGATTTTTATGACAAAGTGTGAACTGTGCGGTCGAAAAGAAAATACCAACCTATTCAACCAGGCACTATTTACCGATTTACCAATATCCATGACTTTTCCCACACACGCATACCCGTACGCCAGCGGATAGTTCAAGTCACTGCTCACGCTATCGTGTGAATTCGCTAGGTGAGGAAATTCTCCGCGATAGACCAGCATCTCCGTCCCTGCGCTAATGGCAGAGCAAATGGTATTTACCAATACCTCATCATCTTTTAGCGCAGGCAGGCTGGTTTCACGGATCTCAACTTTTTTTGGCGCAGTAAAAAACAAGGTGTGGGTTTTTGGCATGGACGAAGTTTAACATAAAAGGTGACAGTCACTTTCGCAACTGTCACCTGAATCTCACTAAATTGCCCACCTTACCGCTTACGCGGAACGTCCCGCAGGTGCGTTGTCCTGGCGGTTCGACCCTAGCTCACCGTGCCGAAGAGTTGCTGTAATTCTAGTCCGTTATTGAAGTAAATCTGCGAACGGCTTCCCCACTTCCCTTGTGGACATCTGTTCTTTTGGGTAGTAAGAAAGTCTTTATTGTAGAGTCGGTGTATAATTTTCGCAGGTAATCACCCATGGAAATATTCGTCTTTGCTGGCAGTCTCTGGAAGGGAGAAAAAGAATTCAGCGTACTCTGCCCTGCATTGGATGTTGCCTCACAGGGAAAAACATCCGCTGAAGCCGCCACCCTTCATCTTGAAGGTTCTTTTGAAGGCGGAAGAATTTGAATCCTTGTTGAAATAAGATGCTCAATCAACATCGGTTACCGTGCGTCTTTCGCTCTGGCGAATTACCAATTACCAATTACATTTCCAATTTCCAGTCTCTTTTTGAAGAGTGCGAACCTTCTGTCCTGTCGTTCATCCCTGAAGAGAATCGCTTTAGCCGATTACGCAAAGAAGCAGAAGCGCTCATCTCCCGTTTTCCAAATCCAGCAAAACGCCCTGCTCTTTTTGGGATGTTCGTCGGCGTGAAGGATATTTTTCATGTGGATGGATTCATCACACAGGCAGGAAGTCGCTTGCCATCGCAAGATCTGCAAGGCAATGAAGCCGAAAGCGTAACAAAATTAAAAAACGCGGGCGCGCTCATCATGGGCAAAACCGTCACCACTGAATTTGCATACTTCACGCCTGGTCCCACGCGCAACCCGCATAACCACGAGCACACACCTGGCGGTTCGAGCAGTGGTTCGGCGGCGGCGGTTGGCGCGGGTCTTTGCAAGCTCACACTTGGCACTCAGACCATCGGCTCCATTATTCGTCCCGCCGCTTTTTGTGGAGTTGTCGGCGTGAAGCCAACCTATGAACGCATTTCAAGGGCTGGTGTCATCCCGCTATCGCCATCTTTTGATCACATTGGATTTTTTACTCCCAATGTCACTACAACAAAACTTGTTGCTCCTTCTTTATATAAGGATTGGAACGATTTAATCTCATTGGATAGAAAACCGACTCTTGGGATTCCTGATGGTGCATATATTAATTCCGCTTCTGACTACGCCTTAGACTGCTTCAATACAATTTGCGACTCCCTGGCTGACGCAGGATACGAACTACGCCGAGTCCAGGTTATGGACGATTACCAGGAAATCCGTGCACGTCACGATGTCATCATGTCTGCCGAAGCCGCGCGGGTTCACGAACAATGGTTCAATAAATACGGTAACCTTTATTCATCCAAGTTTACTGAGTTAATCCATCGTGGCAAATCAATTACCAATTCCCAATTACAGTCCGCGCTCTCTACCCGTAATAAATTCCGCGAGGAAATGACACAAACCATGAACGATAACAATATTGATTTATGGATTTCCCCGCCAACCATCGGTCCCGCGCCCAAGGGACTCGACAGTACGGGCGACCCCGTCATGAACCTCCCCTGGACTCAAATTGGTTTCCCTGCCATCAACCTGCCCGCAGGAAAAGATCAAGATGGTTTGCCAATGGGATTTCAAATAATTGGTAAATGGAATAAGGATGAAGCATTATTGGCTTGGGCAGAAGACCTTGAGAAAGTTGTGAGTCATCTATGACCGTTGTTAAGTGGAATGTCCGTGCCGGCGCTTATTATGACTCGGTCGTGTTGATGCAGTTGCAACGTGGTTTGTTGGGATTGCCTGGCGTGCTTGACGCAGGAGTCGTGATGGCAACCCCTGCCAACCGTGACCTACTCGCCGCCAACAACCTCCTGCCTAATTCAATTTCCGCCAGCCCCGACGACTTGCTGATCGTAGTCAAAGCTGATACAGAAAAATCTGCCTTGGATGCAATCGATAAAGTAGACGAATTGCTCACACGCAGAAAATCAGCCACAGTTTCAGAAGATTTCCGCCCGCGCAGTTTGAGCGCAGCGGTCAAACAATTACCCGGCGCAAATTGGGTGTTGATATCCGTCCCGGGTCGTTATGCTGCGGGTGTTGCGCGCGAAGCACTCGAACTTGATAAACACGTCTTTCTTTACAGCGATAATGTCTCGCTTGAAGATGAGATTGCATTGAAGAAGACCGCGCGCAAAAAAGGACTGCTTGTGATGGGGCCAGATTGCGGCACAGCCATCATCAACGGCGTTGGGCTGGGATTCGCCAACCGCGTCCGCCGCGGGGCGATTGGGGTGGTCGGCGCTTCAGGGACAGGGACCCAAGCCGTGACGAGTCACATCCACGAATTGGGTGGCGGCATCTCTCACGCCATCGGCACTGGCGGACGTGATCTTAAGTCTGAAGTTGGGGCGATCACTGCCCATCAAGCACTTGACCTGCTCGCACACGACCCCGAAACGAAAGTCATTGTGCTGGTATCCAAGCCTCCATCACCAGATGTTGCCACACAATTAATCTCTGCCGCGCAAGGGACAGGCAAACCTGTTGTGATCTATTTCATTGGCTATCCACTGCCAGCGAGGAAGATTGGTAATTTACACTTTGCGATTAGTTTGAGAGAGGCAGCGGAGGTTGCTGTTAGGGAATTGGAGGATTGGGAATTAGAGACTAGAGACGCCAAGTCTCCAATCTCCAGTCTCTACCTTCGTGGTTTGTTCTCTGGCGGAACCCTCGCCTACGAAACGATGGTTGGATTGCAGGCAATTCTTTCCCCACTTTACTCCAATTCTCCAATCTCTAATATTCAAGCCCTCTCTGATCCGCTACACAGCCGCGCCCACACCATCATTGACCTAGGCGACGAGTTCTTCATGGTCGGCCGCTTACATCCCATGATCGACAACGATTTGCGAATCCGTCGCATCAAACAGGAAGCGGCTGACCCAGAAGTTGGGATGATCCTTTTCGATGTGGTTCTTGGTGAAGGTTCGCATGTAGATCCTGTGAGAGAATTAGCGCCTGTGATAAAGGAAATTCGAGAGCAGAGAATTGGAGAATTGGAGTTTGTAACGATTGTGATTGGCACGGATGATGATCCGCAAAACCTTCAATTGCAAATTGAGCAATTAAAAGAAGTAGGCACAATCATGTTTCGTAGTGTGACCGAAGCGGTGGAATATATCAGTTTACGATTTGGTCATCATGCGTCCAACGAGTACCCACCTGTCAACCTTGAACAATTGAAACAACCTCTTGCCGCCATCAACGTTGGACTGGAATCCTTTTACGAAAGCCTCATAACACAAGACGCGGAAGCAGTTCACGTGGAGTGGCGTCCGCCTGCAGGTGGGAATGAAAAGCTAGCCGCGTTGCTGGCGAAGATGAAGAGTAAAAAAGAGAAGTAGACGCTTCGCGTGGAGAATTCTCCAATTCTCTACCAATCATGGAGATAATTATGGATATTGATACCGCTAATCAAACCGCCGTTGAACGAATGATGTCAGCCCGACCGATCTTGAAAGCCGTCGCAACTGCACGTGATGTCATCCCTGGGATGAAAGACAACCTTTTCCTGCACGCGGGCCCGCCAATTGAGTGGGCGCGCATGTCAGGTCCGTTACGGGGGGCGATCATCGGGGCAATGCTGTTCGAGGGATTTGCCAAATCGGAGGCAGAAGCAACCTCAATGGTCGAAAGAGGCGAGATCGAATTCGATGCCTGTCACCATCACGGCACAGTCGGACCGATGGCAGGCGTCACATCCGCTTCGATGAAAGTCTATGTTGTCGAGAATGTTGAGCATGGAAATAAGTCCTTCTCCAATTTGAATGAAGGTTACGGAAAAGTTTTGCGCTACGGAGCGTACAGCGCAGACGTGTTGAAGAAGTTGCATTGGATGAACGATGTGCTTGGCAGGGCGCTGGCAGATGCACTGGCACAGTCTAATGGGATTGACTTGCGTGCGCTGATCGCAGAAGCCTTGCATATGGGTGATGAGGGACACAACCGCAACAAGGCTGGCTCGCTGATCTATTTGAAGTTACTCTCGCCGTTGATCGCAAAGGTTGTAAAGGATGATGTGGTTGAAGCAGAAATATTGCAATTTCTTGGCGATAACGCGTTGAGTGTGTTGAATCCTGTCATGGCGGCGTGCAAAGCAATGACTGATGCCGCGCTAGGCGTGGAAGGAAGTACGATTGTCACGACAATGGCGCGCAACGGCACGGACTTCGGCATCCGCGTCAGCGGACTTGGCGAGAAGCAATGGTTCACCGCGCCCGCTGAAATTCCAGTAGGCTTGTTCTTTCCTGGTTTTACGCAGGATGATGCGAACCCAGATATTGGTGATAGTGCAATAACTGAAACGGCAGGCATTGGCGGATTCGCGATGGCGACCGCGCCCGCGATTGTCACCTTTGTGGGCGGCTCACCGAAAGATGCGATGAATGCGACGCTCGAAATGTATGAGATCACTTTTGCCGAAAGCAAATATTTCACCATGCCATCATTGGATTTCCGCGGCACACCAACTGGGATTGACATCCGCAAGGTTGTTGAATTAGGAATCACCCCGCGTATCAATACAGGCATCGCTCACAAGGATGCAGGTGTTGGTCAGGTGGGCGCGGGATTGGTGAGACCGCCGCTTGTTATTTTTGAGAAGGCGTTATTGGCTTATGCTGAAAAATATGGTTTGTGAAAAGAGACTGGAGACTAGAGACTGAGGAGGCAGGTGATGGCAACGGAGCTTGAGGATTTGAAGATTTTGAAAAATGCAGAAAACATTGCGGACTCTGTATGGAAACGCGTTGTTCAGTGGGAGCAATTTGCGAAGGATGTCGTTGGCAAACAGATCACTCGAGCTGTAGATTCTGTTGGCGCAAACATCGCCGAATCTTATGGTCGCTTCAACTATGGGGAGAAACTCCAGTTTCTGTATTATTCGCGCGGTAGTTTATTTGAAACAAAATACTGGTTGAACCGCGCGCTTGCACGCGAACTCATGCAAGCGGATGAAGTGAAAGGCTACGCGGCTCGTTTGTCTGATGTGGCGCGTCAATTGAATACATTTGCCGGCAGTTTGAAATCTCAACGAAAGGACACCAAAGCCCAATCGAAAACTGTTCGCGAGCCAGGCGCAGAATATATAGTTGAAGACTGGTTTGACGATTCAGCGCCTCTTTTTACCAATACCGAACTCGACTGGTTAATGACTTTGCCGTCAGTCTCCAGTCTCTAGTCTCTCAATCACTCAACAAACCCAAAGGAGTTAACATGACCAAAATCTACGACCTATCCCAAGACCTCAATCAAGACTGCTCGTTCTGGCCCTTCTATCCGCCATTTGAAGTGAAATATATCAAGCGCAAGTCTGAACAAGGAGTGAACGCGCAGTACATTCAGACTTCGAACCACATGGGCACGCATCTCGATGCGCCGCGGCATTTTGTGACCAATGGCAAGACGATTGACCAAATCCCGATTGAATGGTGCTACGGTCCGGGCGTCATCGTTGACTTGAGCGACATGCTCGATGACGTGGGACTCTTCACCCCCGAAGATATCGAAAAGCGCGCGGACATACACGATGGTGACATCTTGTTCATCCATACTGGTTGGCACAAGTATTCTTTCTTTAGTCCCGATGGGGACGAAGAAAGATACATTCAGCGTCACCCAGGTCCGCATTTCAGCATTTGTGACTGGCTTTTGAAGAAGAAGATTCACATATGGGGCGTGGACATGATCTCGACCGACCACCCGATGAACCTGCCCATCGGTCGCTTCCTCGGCAAGGGCGGGCTGGAACACTGGCAGAAAGTCCGCGCGAAGACCGTAGAAAAATTTGGCGAAAATCAAATGGATGTGCTATTCCCCGACTCCGCTTATCAATTGACGCATAACGCACTGTTCCCTAAGGATTGTATCCATGTGGAAAATCTCGGCGGCGACATTGGCTTGAAGGAATTGCACAACAAACGCATCACCCTCGGCGTCTTCCCGTGGAAGTTCAAAGGCGGCGAAGCGGCGTTTTGTAGAGCGGTGGCTTGGGCGTAAGCAAAAGTCTCCAGTCTCTAGTCTCGAGTTAAAAAGAGACTAGAGACTGGAGATTAGACTGACTGGAGACTTCATGGCAACTCGATACTTCGGCGAACGGATTAAACGTAACGAAGACCCACGTCTCCTCACGGGGCAGGGATTGTTTGTGGACGATGTAAAATTACCGGACATGCTCCACGTGGCTTTCGTGCGGAGTCCGTATGCGCACGCGCGGATTAATAACATTGACGTATCTCAAGCCTTACTGCGTGAAGGTGTCGTTGCCGTATACACTGCGAATGACTTGGGCGATTACTGGAAGCCTGGACCACTGCTCGTCTCACCGCCGCCTGTGGATGATATAGTCTTCAACGAGAAGACGCAGGTTCCGCTTGCGAAAGATAAGGTCAAGTTTGCGGGTGAGCCGATCGTGATGGTGCTGGCAGAGAGTCGCTACATCGCCGAAGATGCGCTGGCTGATATTCAAGTGGATTACGAACCCTTGGATGCCGTCGTTGATCTTGAGAAAGCAATTCAACCTGACAGCACTCTTATCCATGACGAACTCGGAACAAACGTCGCCGCGCATTTGGTGCAGAGAAAAGGCGATTACGAATCAGCGAAGAAAAATGCCGCGCTGGTATTTCAGCGTCGTTTTCTTTATGAACATGGATGCGCGGCGGCAATCGAGAACCGCGGCATCGTCGCGGAATGGGATGCGCGCGCGGGACGGCTAACTGTCTGGGATACCACACAGGCTCCCGTTGTGATCCGAAACGGACTGGCGGGTATGCTCGGGCTATCGGAACGACAAGTCCGCGTCATCGCTCCATTCATCGGCGGCGGATTCGGTCCGAAGATCATGATGTTCTATCAGGAGGAAGTGCTCGTCCCGTGGGTGGCGATGAAGTTGAACCGCCCCGTCAAATGGATCGAAGACCGCGCCGAAAATTTCGTCGCTACCACGCACGAACGCGGACAAATCCACGATGCGGAAATTGCGTTCGATAAGGATGGTCGCATTCTCGGCGTGCATGACGTCTTTTTGCATGATACGGGTGCGTATGCGCCTTATGGCTTGACTGTGGCACTCAACTCGCAAGCCAACGTGCTCGGACCTTACGACATCAAAAACTATTACAGCGAATTCACGGCGGTCTTCACCAACAAAACCATCGTCACACCCTATCGCGGCGCGGGACGTCAACATGGCGTATTCGTCATCGAACGTTTGTTGGATATTGCCGCGAAAGAATTAAAGATTGACCGCGCCGAAATCCGCCGACGCAATTTCATCCCGCCTGATCAATTCCCATACAACAACGAAATCATCTATCAGGATTTCGCTCCGCTTGTGTATGACAGCGGCAACTACGAACCGTTGTTGGATCAAGCGATGGAAAAGATCGGCTATCACAAATTCATCAATGAGACTCAACCGAAATTGCGCGCCGAAGGAAAACACGTTGGCATTGGCATTGTCGCGTATGTGGAAGGCACAGGCATCGGACCGTACGAAGGCGCGAAGGTGCAGGTGATGAGCAGCGGACGTGTCTCGGTCGTCACGGGTGTTGGCACACAGGGACAGGGTCACTTCACGAGTTTCGCGCAAATCGTCGCAGAGCAGATCGGCGTGGATGTAAATAAAATAGATGTCGTCACGGGCGACACCGACCAATTCTATTGGGGCGCGGGGACGTTCGCCAGCCGTGGCGCGGTCGTTGCGGGCAATGCCATCAACGAAGCCGCGAAAGTTGTGCGCAAGAAAATTCTCAAACTCGCCTCCGAACATTTCAACGCGCCCGAAGATGAACTCGAACTCGCCGATGGCATGGTGAAAGTGCAGGATCTTCCGCGCATGTCCATTTCGTTGGGTGAACTCGCAGGCAAAGCCAATCCGATGCGCGGCGCGGTCAAGCCTGGGACAGAGCCTGGTTTGGAAGCGACCAGCTATTTCGGTCCAGAAAGAGGCGCTACTGCCAGCGGCATCCACGCCATGATCGTGGAGGTCGATCCCGAGACGCTGCAGATCCACATCCAAAAATATCTCGTCGTGCACGATTGCGGCAAGGTCATCAATCCGCTGATCCTCGATGGGCAGATCCATGGCGGCGTGGCGCAGGGCATTGGCAATGCGTTTTATGAGCGGCTCGCCTACGACGAAAACGGGCAACTGCTCAACGGCACGTTCATGGATTATCACCTGCCCACGAGCCTGGATGTGCCGCGCATCGAAACGGGACATGGCGTAACGCTTTCGCCGCTCAACCCGATGGGCGTGAAGGGCGCGGGTGAAGCGGGCGCGATTCCCGTCGGTCCGCTTTTTGCGCAGGCATTGGAAGACGCGTTACATGATGCCGATTTTGAGATTTTGGAGATTCCGTTGAACTCGAACAGATTATGGGAATTGGTGAGTGGGAAGTAGAAATTGGATGAAGTGCACCGCTTCTTTCTTAGCCGATGGTTGATTCTGACCATCGGCTTTTAATTTTACAAAAGATGTTGGCAATGGACAAAATAACTAAGCATAATTTTCAACAACTCTTCTAACTAAATAATTATTATCAATTTTTGCCTTTCCAACTATGTAATTATAAGTAAGTTCATTAATCTTCTTTATCATAGACACTTGATGTAAAACAGCCCACCTAACCTTGTAATCATCATCGTCTATCATTTTTGACAATCGATTAACTACAAAATCTGCATATCGCGATTCTATCAACATATATAGAGCTTGCACTGTACGATATCTAACATCATGACTTTCATGGAAACAGAAAGATGATATATATTGAACTAATATAGGCATTACAGGGTTTTCAACTAGGTTTTTTATTTCAAAGCTCAAGAAATCTTTTAGAGAGATTAGCGAAGATATTATTTCATATTCCTCACTGCTGTTAATTAAAGCCAGTATCTCTAGAAGTTCTTGCAGGCAATCTACATCAAAGTTTATTCGGATAAATATTAGGTGTAATCGTAATGAAAGAGACTCGTCTTTCATAAAGAATCCAGAGTGCCCTTTTTCTATTTCCGAAAAATGCTGCTCAAGTTTTGAGTAGTAGTCATCCCAATTGTAAATATATGATAATTCCTGTCTCTTCAAGGTCATCATTAATTCAATTGCGTCGATTTTTTCTGCGTGTGTTTGGGTTTCAAGGCTCAAGGTGTTAAAAATTGTTTCGAGTAAATCATCAAGAAGCTCTTCTGACAGCAAGGGGTTTTCAAGCTCTATGATTCTTCTTACTATGTAATATGGACGGTCGACAAAACCAATAAATCTACCACCTTCACCTTGTGTTTTATTTCTAATTTTGATGTTAGAAATATATCTTTGAATATGTGTATCTCGTTTTTCTGGAA
Organism: Anaerolineales bacterium; assembly: GCA_030680795.1. Taxonomy (GTDB): domain Bacteria; phylum Chloroflexota; class Anaerolineae; order Anaerolineales; family Villigracilaceae; genus Villigracilis. The sequence continues at coordinate 53,618 of JAUXUL010000028.1, forward strand.
AAATTTCTAAGTTGTAATCTCTTTTATAAAACTCGGGGTAATACCTCTCTGCAATTTCATCTATTTCAGTGTGGAAATTATCTTGCCCTCTTCTCATATTAATAAGAAGGTTTTTTATATGCTGGTAATCCCGCTTCTTATCCTCGTTGCCCAGTGCAATATCAATTTGTGATAACAGTCTCTTAGTAAGTTCTTTTGATAGTTTTGGAAAATCTAAATCTGATAATAATTCAAAAACAGAATCAAAAAATCGATAATATTTTTTGTCTAGAATTTCCATTGAGAAGACAACAACTGTTTCTTGTGAAAGCCTCCTAATATTAGATTTTAGAGCCTTAAATAGCTTTTCACCTAAAAAGATATTTGTATTATCTTCTTGTATCCACTCACGCGAAAAACCAAGCAGCTCATTTGAAATAATTTCATAATCAGTATCCGAAAAATAATACCCAAACTCTCTAAATAGAATAATTTTCCATTTTATTTTTTCGTATCGCAATGGTTTTGTGTTGGCGAGCTCATACAGCTCAAGAATTTCTCTTGTTGTGCTATGAGACAGTGAAGACCCATATTTACTCGCGATATTATTAAAACTTGATTCGTCGCCAAGTAATATACTAATCTTCATTAACTGAATTTTATACAGCAGATTATTTTCTATTTGTATTAAATCAAATAGCGCTTTCTGAATTTCCTTCAACGTAAACACAATGTGTGTATATGATCCGTAATAAATTGCCCCAAATAGATAATTCGAAATATAGCCAAAAAGATGTTCTAAATTGTAATAAGTAGTCGAATAGGGGGAGCCTGTTACTGCCTTGAAATTTCTGTCCCAAATATCATCATTTATATTTGTGCTAAATCTGTCAGTCAGAGGGAAGAATATTAATGAATTTTGTTGATTAATTTTTTCTTGAACTAAAGAATCGTAAACTATATTCTTGATTTGGATGTCAATAGTTTTTAGGTTACGCCAGTCTATTAAAATGTCATTAATCAACCACTTTGGAATAGACACGTCTTCGGAAAAAGTGTTATAAGCAGCCTCAATATTTGTTAGTGCAGCGTCTAAATCCCCGTTGAAAAGACTTGCGATTATTGCCCATCTTCGACTTACGACTTCATGCACTTTAGGAGACTGGATTTCGCTCAAAGTTTTCAACAAGGATGGTAAATTGACATCTTCAAACTTTTTTTCACCGAGTAGAACTTCTAAAATAGATAAACACAATTTATCTAAGTCGGATGTTTGAGTTTCTTTTTCATCGGGATGGTAAATCAAACTGATTATTTTGTTTTTTGTTTCCCCTAAGTTTTTGAATATTTGTTTATCAATATCGATGGTGTCAATTGGAAAACTTTCGTTTGTTATCTCAACAGAGGGGGGAGTTTTATCAACAAGATCAATTTTCCCGTCACAGTAATTTTGATATTTTTTTACGATATCGTTTGTTATCGACTGATAACCTTTGTCAATAAATTCTCTAATATCTCTTACCTCATAAAAATGGGCGCCTCTTACTCCCAAGATATTTTCTTGAATACTTGTAATCTCGCGATTGGGATCATTTAAGAAAAGATAGAAAGATTTTTTGTTCGTTTTTTGAGCTCGAGTAATCTCGTTTAGTAGTCCCTCTGATATCTTTTCATCAAAATTGTCTATTAGAAACAAGCAGACATGACTATTATCAAGTTCGATTATATAATCCTCCCCCGCTGCAGATGTAGACGCATGATCATCTTCAAATATATAGACCTTGAATAAACCAGTCTCTTCAAGAGATGTTTTTAATGCTCTTCTGATAAGATCGTAACTAGTTCTGACAGCTTTGCTTGCGACGGCTTTTTTATCGCTTGATTCAGCCTCAACTAATTTATCATAGTTTATTCGTTCGCCGCCGCATTTCGAACTTATGAATACTTTGATTTTCTCTTTACTTCTCATTTTCTCACCCATTATCAATTTCCACACGTTTTATTCAATGTTTGAATTGTACTCTTTTTTCTTATACAAGCTAACAATAGGCTTCATAAATTAAGGGAAATAGAATAGGAAGAGATGAGCGTGGGACCTATCCCCCTGCCCTTCCTATTTGGGAAGAGGCATGTCGGTTGAAGGGGCTAGTAACTTCCCGTGGCAAGATCATCTTGTGTTTGAGGAGGCGTTATGAATAAATTAAATCGCCCAGTCCAGGGGTTGGTGAAATATCCCTGCGCTTCTAAGACTTATCCCACGCTTGCATCGTAAGAGACCTCACCCCGATTGTGACGAATGATCGGCGTGTCCATTTGCCCCTTCGCGAAGCACCCTGTGGGCTCCCAGGGGAGAGGGCATGGAGTCTGCTTCTGTTCTTGGCAGATGAGGCTGGTTGGTTTTCTAAGGCAATGTTTTGGCGTATTGAAAATTATTTATGCAGGAACCGCGATATATTCTGCGTAGGCAGTGCTTTCAGGAATTGGCAATTGATCTTCAATCATTCCGTGAATGTGCATTTCCACGGCTTCGTGCATATTGCGTTCGGTTTCTTCGCGGGTTTTGCCCGTTGCCACACAGCCAGGTAAATCTGGTGAATAAGCTGAATAATTATTTTCTGTTTTTTCGATTACGATAAGAAAGCGATACATGGTTACCTCTTGCCTTTAGGCTTTTCTACTTGAGCTTGCTTGAAAATACTGTTCTCGGTTCCTGGTGCAAGGTCATCGCTTGGATGTCCTGCAATGGTCACTCGACCAGTTTTCTTAGGGTGTTTATATTGTCTATGGCTCCCTTTGGTTGTGACCAAATACCAGCCATCGGCTTCAATGAGTTTGATAATGTCTCGAACCTTCATGCCTAGATTTTAGCATATGTGAATAAATCAAATCGCCCAGTCCACGGCTTATCCCACGCTTGCATCGTAACAGACAAATTCCAGCAGATTCCCTTCTGGGTCGGGGAAGTACAGCGAGCGAACATGCAACCACTCGTGTATGGTCGCATTGACCTTCAATCCCAAACCATCAAGACGTATTTTCTCAGATTCGAAGTCTTCAAGCGCTACATTGAGCACAATAAGATGGAGCGTCGTCTCTTGTAGATTCAACTGCACAGCCTTGTTATCAAGAAACATCGTGTTAGATGCCTCAAAGAGGGCGAGATTCTGAGTATGACCATAGCCTTCGGCGATCTTGAATAACACAAAACTCTCTTCCCGCTTAAGCATTTCGAGTTCCACCACTTCTTCGTAAAACTTGTGCATCGCGTCCAGAGGAGAGGAAACGCGACGTAAAATAACGCCCCCGTTTTTCACGAGGGCTGGCAATGTTATTTGGATTTCTGTCGTTCTTTGACAATCTGTTTGCCGATTTCCTGCACGCTTTTCTTTGGCAGCCATTTTCTGCGCTCCTGCGTGTAATCGCCCCACCCCGTTTCGTATTGCTGGATAAAGCGAATTGTTCCTGCGGGTCCGAGTTCGCGGAGCAGGGCTTCGAATCCAATGGTTCGGATTTCGTTGAGGGTTAAGTAAGTGGTCGTCATTTCAAAACCTCTTCCAGCCATTTTACTGGATTTTCTACGGTGAAGGAGAACAAACTTTTCTTTCGAGCGGCAACTTTCAAAATCTGATCGTCGGTGGTCAGGAAAACATCAGCTTTGCCGAGTTCGGCTGACGAGAGATGGGGAGTCAGTCAGCCAAATACCTATCCACAAACTCGCGCGGCTTCAGGACTTCAATTCCTTCATAGCCTGAAACCTTCAATAAGTGTTTGTCTCCACTAACAATAACTGTGCTTCCGCTTGCCAGCGCGCAGGCGAAAAACTTGTCATCGTCGGGATCTTCACAAACAGGCTCTTTGAGTTTGGCAGGCTTGTATACTTTTGCATGTTCAATGATAAAGTTCAAGATGGGATTCAAGTCAATGGTAGGGCGTTCCACAGACAAAACCTCCCCAACCCGTCGATACTCATCCAGAATTTCCTGTGAAACCGCGAGTTCAAACTCGCCCGATTGCCATGCTTTCAGGATTTGATAGGGAGGTCCGCTGAAAAAGACTCCTGAGACGAACACATTAGTGTCCATCACCACCTTCAAATCCAAAATGATTTTCATTTACCTCCCCGTGCCTTGGCAACGGCTGACGCAATATCTTTTGGTTTTAATCCCGCCTCTCTTGCCTGTTGGCGCGCTTGTTTGATCAGGGCGTCAAACTCGTTCATATCAGGCGGAACAACCATCTTAAGGATGACAACATCTGCATCGCCGACGACGAGAAATTGCGCTCCCTCTTTCAGGTCAAGGCGCTTGCGAATGGATTCAGGAATGACAACCTGTCCTTTGGACGACATGCGAGTGGTCGCTAGTGTTTCCATGATTTACTCCTTTCTTACCAGTAAGATTATAACATGGAAGGCAGTAAATCACCCTTCCCACCCCCACTCTGCTTATCCCACACTTGCATCGTAACAGACCTCACCCTCATTGTTATGATTGATCGGCGTGTCCGTTTGCCCCTCTCTTAAGGGAGAGGGCATGGAGTCGGCTTCTTTTCTGCGCTGATGTTGGTCAGACTCTTTTATGCGTACCTGTATTTCCATCTCCGTGTTGTAGGACATTGAATAAAAATTCATTTTAATAGTAGGAGCTTCCATGTTCAAAGCAGGTACGCCAAAGCTATCGGCAGATGGCGAAGATTTCGATTACGCCGGAATGGGCTAAGCTGTTCGACTTTGTGACGCGCGATCCATCGGTGGCTCAGTGATAAGCAACTTGCGAAAATTGAGGTATTGACTTGGGGATTATCCCTTAGAGCACATTTGGAGGATGATGTGGTAGAGAATATATGTTTATCTGCACCGAACCCGAAGTATCGAAGAACGGGGTACTTCTGGAGCCAACCCCGACGAGGTAAGAACAATGGGTAAGAGAAATTATCTTATTGAGGGAGTCTCCGGCACCGGCAAAAGCTCGGTATGGCAAGAGCTGCGCCGACGCGGTTACGCAGCCATAAATGGTGATAGAGAACTTGCCTACCAAGGAGACCCAACGACTGGCGAGAAAACCGAAGGCTTTAGCCACGAACATCATATTTGGGATGTAGAAGAAGTGAGGAGGTTGGCAGCAAATCAGGACGACGAAGTCACTTTCTTCTGTGGCGGTTCTCGAAATTTCAATCAGTTCATAGACCTTTTTGATGAAATCTTCATCTTAGACGTTGATGCAGAGACACTCAATGAACGGCTCGACAACCGTACTGATAATGACACGGGCAAGAGCAAGAGCGAGCGGGAACTCATCCTCCGTTTACACGCCACAAAAGAAGACCTACCCAGCAGTGGCATCGTAATCGATGCAACACAGCCGCTTGTCAGCGTCGTGGACGAAATCCTTAGCCATGTCCGAGCTTAGAGAGGCGATACTTAATTTTCAAACAGGCTCTAATGACAAGGGCACAGCGCGCTGTGCCCCTACAATGATTATCCCATCATTTACTCTTCCAATACCTTCTTCACTCTCTGCAAATGATCGCCATCCTCTTTCTTAAGGATGGATGCGACCAGGGGAAGCATCAATTTCTTAATACCTTTTGCTTTGACTTCACACACCAGGTCAATACGCGTGCCGTCCCTTTCGGGTTGGAAGTTGTAGCGATAAACCGTTTCGATTCCACTGGTCACATTTTGCACGGCATATTTCTGAGTCGGCTCGAATTCAACGATTTCCAACTCAGCTTGCTGTTCCTTGCCGCTCATTAAACGGGTTTCGCGATAGCGCGTCCCAACGCGGGGAGGACCCTCCGTCAACTTAACCATGCTTGTTACTGAGTTAACAATTTTCGGCGCGTTTTCAGAAGCGGCGATAAAGTCAAAGACTTCTTTGGGTGGACGGGCAACCCACTCACTCATATTAAATCCAGTCATTTTGTTCTCCTTATTAAATTCAATTCTTTTGGTTTGATTGTTTTTTTTCAACAGGCAGGTACACATCCGTGAAATGGATGCGTATATCACCTTTTATCTGGGAATAACCATAAACTTCAAAAGGCGTTTGTGTCCGCAGGGGTCGGCTTTTGAACCTCTTCAAGATTAAGAACATCGGGTGAACCATATTCGTGATAAACAATTGCCTTCATGAGTATTCTCCAAGATTGGCTCAATCACTTTGATATCGGGATGAGCGCATTTGCAACTTCTCCATAGTCCCAGCCGTCAATGGACGGAGGAGTTATTCCCATGGCGGTGAGCATACTCTTGATCTGCTCGCGGTGTTCAGTGGCATGGTTGATGATCTGCACCATGATGACCCACGGTTCTACATGGTATCCATCCCGTGTTTGGATGCGGGTCGCGGGAAGTTTGCTCTGATCTTTGGCGAGTTCCAACAACCTCTCTCCGCTATTCTTCAAAGATTCCTGTATTTCAGCAAACCCTACTGTGACACGGTCCTGTCTCTCTTCGAGGGGCAGGGTCAACAGTCTCAGGTAGCTAGATTGTGCCGATACAAGATGCAGCAAGGTACTGCGAATACTCCCCTCCGTCGCGGACTGAGGCGGCGTATCCAACTGGTCATCGCTTAATGAGGAACAGGCTTGAATGATCTGTCCGTTCGCCCAGTTGTTGTGCACAAATAACTTTGCAAGAATATTCTCGGTCATCAAAAGACTCCTTTTTTGTTTAGCCCGATTTCTCTACCGTACATCCAAACCCTAAAGGTCTGTTTGGCGTTCGTAAAAACCCGATTAACAAAAAAGACCTTTAGGGTTTCTTGCGAAGGATATATACGGTAGCGAGAGCCTGATAATAGACTTTATCTGGAATTAAATGGACTTAATCTACCAATTTACGCTTAACTTATTTTTTCTTACTTGATTTTATCCTAGCTTTTTCCAGATTGTCGGCAATTCTCATTTTAACAATTTTACCGATCAATTTCAGCGGCAATGGTTTGTCGAGCGGGAATTTTAGAGTGCCTTTACCGCCCGCATATTGCGATACTTCTTTATCGAACGCTTCACTACCTGAGGGAATCGGGTACATTGCAATATGATTTTTCCACCCGGCAAAATGAACTAAATTTCTGCCGTTCAGTTCGAATGCGGCAATTTGATAACTGATTTTTTCCCGTGCGTCAGGTGCGGCGGCTTTTATGGTTGCCCGTACTTCTTCCAGTAGTTTTTGTATATCTGCGGGGAAAGTTGCAATGTACTCATCAATTGAATTAAAGCGAACTTTGTTGCTTTTCATAGGGACTCCTTTTTAACAGAACTATTCTGTATAATAGGCTTTATTCAGAATTATACGCACTTGTCGGTTCAGTTTGCAGGAGAATTGGGTTTTTATTATTTGTTGGTTTCGAAACACGGACAGGGAACACGCTTGTCCTGCTCGACCAACGGAGAATATATTATGATCCTCATCACAGGCGCCGGCGGTAAGACAGGCAGGACTCTGATTAAAAGGCTCTCGAAAATCGAGGGCGTATGCGCGTTCGCGCATCGCGAAGAACATGTCTCTGTCCTAAAGTGTTTGGGCGCGGAGAAAGTCATCGTAGGCGATCTACACGACGAATCCGCAATTCATTCCGCCGTGCAAGGCGCGCGGAGTGTTTATCACATTTGCCCAAATATGAATCCCGATGAAGTGGAAATCGGAAAATTGGTCATTGACGAGGCACGAAAAGCTGGTGTTGAACATTTTGCCTATCATTCCGTCCTGCATCCGCAAACGGAGCAGATGAACCACCACTGGCAAAAATCGCGCGTGGAAGAAATGATCTTCGAGTCAGGATTGCCTTTCACCATCCTGCAACCCGCGCCGTATATGCAAAACTTGTCCGCAGGTTGGAAGAGCATCGTCGAAGATGGAGTGTTGCGAATTCCATATTCTGTCCACTCAAAATTCAGCTTCGTTGACCTTGAAGACGTCACCGAAGCCGCTAAAATTGTGTTGACCGAACCAAATCATAAGAACGCAGTTTATGAAATCGTTGGAACATTACCAATGTCACATGTAGAGGTTGCAGAGATATTGAGTCGTGTTTTGAATCGTGATGTGCGGGTTGAAAGAGAAGAGATTAGCGACTGGAGATTGCGAGTTACGGGGCTGAGCGAGTATGCGCTTGAGAATTTAATCAGGATGTTCGAGTATTATGATCAATGGGGCTTGATGGGAAATCCCAATGTGTTGAAATGGATTTTGCGCCGCGAGCCGACAACGCTTGGAACATTTGTTGAGAGATTAGCAAAGGAACGTAATGCAACCCATTAACGCCCTCTCCCTTGCTCCCAATGTAAAAAATTGGCTGGCGAATTCGCATCACCCGCACATTTTGCATGTCTTTGACCATGCCTGCAATTTGATCAACGAACACAGGGAAGTTTTATCTGTCGTCAGGCAACAAATCAGCAACGGGCCATTCAACCTTGTTATTAAAGAGGATGTTTGCTTCTCCGAACATCTCAGTCTCGAGTCTCTAATCTCTAATTACTCAAATCGCCTGCATCTCGGAAATTTAACCATCAACACAGCGGACGCAAAACTCTGGATGCCACGCCCCGATTGGGAAGCGTTACACGCCAAGAAGGATGATATTCTCAATCCCATTGCCAATTTGGAGATTGCTTCGTCGCCTCGGTCTCGATACGCCCCGACGAACACGAGACTACTCGACCAGCGGCTCCTGGCAATGACATTATCGCAATTACCAATTACCAATTACAAATTCTCCAATTCTCTAATCTCTTCTCTCGCAAACGCAGACCTTCCATCCTCCCTCATCGCCACCCAAAAAATCGCCGGCTTAGGCATTGGTCTCACCCCCGCAGGTGACGACTTAATTATGGGCGCAATTCTTGCGGCGTGGATCATACATCCACATGAAGTTGCGAGTGTGCTTGCTAAAGAAATAACTGATACTGCCGTGCCGTTGACTACGTCGCTTTCGGCGGCGTGGCTGAGGTCAGCGGGGAGGGGGGATGCAGGAATCTTGTGGCATGAATTTTTCGATGCGTTGATTTCGGGCGATGCTTCTGGTATCCAATTACAAATTACTAAATTACTTTCGGTAGGCGAGACATCAGGTGCCGACGCGCTGGCTGGATTCTTTGGGGTGCTTTCCGCGTTCAATGAACGTATAATTGGCGAATGTCCTTTCTAAACTCCTTCATTGAAAACGTCCGCAAGTACCCAAATAAAACTGCCCTCGAATTCATTGACCCGCCGCTTCAACGCCTCACCTATGCAGAATTGGATCAGTTAGTTCAGCGCACGGCGGGTTATTTGCAGAGTCTTGGACTTCAGCCCGGCGACCGCGTCGCTTTGCAACTATCCAAATGCCTCGAGTTCATCCTTCTGCATTTGGGGACTGTGGGTTTGGGAGCCATCACCCTCCCGCTCAACCTTGCCTATCCGCCCGATGAACTAAAATATTTTCTCGAAGACTCTGGCGCAAAATTATTCTTTGCGCTCGAATCGTCCGAAGAAAAAATCCAATCCATTCTCCCCAACTTGCCCGATCTGCAGGAATGTATCTTCCTCAATCCATCAGAACCCAACCAATTCAATTCTCTAATCGCTAATTCTCTAATTACTAATTACCAATCTCCAATCTCTAGTCTCCAAGACACCGCCGTCATCATCTACACCAGTGGCACAACGGGACGGCCCAAAGGCGCGCAGATTACGCATGGCAACCTGATCTCCAACCTCCAAGCTCTTCATGAAGCCTGGGGCTGGCAGCATGATGACATCCTCCTGCACGTTCTGCCCATCTTTCACGTCCACGGATTGTTTGTCGCTTTGCACGGTGCATTGAACACGGGTGCGACCACTTTGTTGATGCGCGATTTCGATGGACGCAAGACTCTGCAAACCCTCGTTGAGCGGCGCTGCACAGTCTTCATGGCAGTCCCCACCATTCATCAGCGTTTGTTGGATGTGCCCGATGCGAAAACCTTTGATCTCTCTCACCTCCGACTGATCACCTCTGGCTCAGACCGCCTGCCTGATGAAGTGTTCACGGGTTTTCAGGGTACCTTTGGTCACACCCTGCTTGAACGCTATGGCATGACCGAAACGGGCATGAACTGTTCCAATCCCTTGCATGGCGAGCGGCGCATCGGTTCGGTGGGACTTCCCCTCCCTGGAGTCGAAGTGAGATTAGTCGATCCTGAATCCCGCGCTCCGCTTCCAGATGGAGAGATTGGAGAATTGGAGATGCGCGGACCCAACGTTTTCAAAGGATACTGGCGCCAACCAGACAAAACATCCGCTTCTTTCTCAGCCGACGGTTGGTTCCGCACTGGTGATTTGGGCTTCCGCGAGAAGGACGGCTACATCACCTTGTGCGGCCGCTCCAAAGATTTGATCATCAGCGGCGGACTCAACATTTATCCACCCGAAGTTGAGCGTGTGTTGGTCGAACATCCCGCCGTGGATTCTTGCGCGGTGATCGGCTGTCTCGACAAAGAGTGGGGAGAAAAAGTCACAGCCGTGGTAGTGCTCCATAAAGGCGAAACAGTTTCCGGCGAAGAATTGATCCGCTTTTGTCGCGAACGTCTCGCGGTTTATAAATCTCCCAAGTCTATTGTTTTCAGAGATGACCTGCCGCGCAACGCCATGGGAAAAGTGCAGAAGGCGGATCTAAGAAAAACGGTCTGCCCGCATTGACATTCACATCGAAACCTCGCGTGGAAATTATGGTTAAAATGTGTGGGCAGACCAGGACTTTAAGCATAACTGGCGAGCGGCGAAAGTTGCTGGCTTGCCTTGCGGCTCTTGCCGGTTTTATAATAGCCGTATCGCTCCGATACGACAGCCGGAATTGCGGATTAGCCTTCTTTGAAGGCCACCAAGATGAACTGTCCCTGTTCGGCGGCTTTGAAGATAAGTATAATGGCACATACAATGGCTGGAAGTACTGGTGCATGTTTATCGAACGATTGAAGGTGCCTGCTCCCGAAAAGGAAATTGGCATCTATACCGCTTAATACTACAGGCTTGAAAAAACTATTCACGCAGGCATTCCTGCGGCTTCGCTAAATTACTTCGAGCAGATCATATTTGTAAAAAGAGGAATTAAAATGGCAAAGTATAAAGATTATGAAGTTAACGGAAAGGTTGTACCGTTGTACAACGAAACACGGATTCGAATTGCGCCAAGCACATACACAAAAGTAATTAGTTCATCCGCCGCCGGCGCTCAGGTTGAAATCGATCTGGTGCGGGAGTACACCGAAACCGTGGGTTCAGAGTATGTGAAAGCAGGTGATAAGTGGGGCAGGGTTATAAAAGAAAACGGCGCAGCGGTTACACAACCTGCTTGGATGGCGATTGTTTATCTTGGCAACGCGATATGCAAAGCCGAATATTCCCTGCCTGTTCCAAGCGAAAAAGTGAAAATCTTATCGCTGACCGTTACTACGAATTATGAAGATGGTACGAATACTACCGAAGTATTTTACCCTGCCCAATGATACGTATTATTGCACACACCGAAGACGGAGATATTGCCTTCGAGCCTCGTCAAACACCTAAGCGCATTGGGCTGTTCGGGGTCGTGAAACAGGATTACGACCAAGCGTGGATACAGGATGACGGCAGTATCATCACGGAGAAATCCCGCCCTTCACGTAATAATGCAGACGATTCAATACGGGGATTGCCCGCAACTGCGCGGTTTATTGTTGCAAATTCCATACGGGATAATATATCGCTTCACCAGGACCTGCAGTTGTGGATGCACGGTTTATGCAGGCAGCGTATTCCAGGCACCAGTGAAGCTGAAGCGAAAAAGTCATGGGGAAGCCTGACCTCTGGAAGCGGAATGTCAGCGCGTTTCTATACTGACTTTGCCGGCTCAGATACTCATGCGGATTATGTGAACGGTAATAATTTGGATAAAGAACCAATGAAAGGCAAACCACTCGTCACAGGTGGAACGATTTTGAAAATCATTGGAGAGCGCAGGGTGGCAGGGACAAATTGCCATGTGGTCGAGGCGATCAACCCAACAGGGAATTATCGTCAATACAACCCGCGCGATCACTGGTGGTTGTTCTTTTATCCAACTGTATCAGCGCGGGAACAAGTGAGAGATGCAGAAAGCAAGCTGCTTTACTTCCTCGAATATATATCAGAGCCGTTCCCGCAATACAAAAATAAAACTGTTATGCCTGTTTTTGCAATGGCGGGAGAGAATGAAAATTACATACCGAAAAGCAGGGTAAAGATACTCGGAGAGTATGATGCATTGCCTAGTCCTTTTGTAAACTCTACAGTGACAGGGAGTGAGACTTATTTTTATACCAATCCCTATCTGTAAAAAAATCGACATAGTCGAATGGGGCCAGCCAGTAAGTGAGGAAAAATGCTCGACGTACACCGAATAAATTCACTTGCTCAATAAACAAAACCCCAATATAATATCTTTTGCAATTAAGGGTGTAATTTTCGCGGGAGTCGCCAAGTGGTAAGGCATCAGCCTTCCAAGCTGATATTCGTGGGTTCGAATCCCATCTCCCGCTCTCGGTTGGGTGTTCCAGTGTCAAGTGTTTAAGTGTCAGCTGACACTGGAGCGCTTGACACGTAACACTTAAAACGGGCCCGTGGCGCAGTGGTTAGCGCAGGCGACTCATAATCGCTTGGTCGAAGGTTCGAATCCTTCCGGGCCCACTTTTGGCACTTCTATCAATGTGCCATTGATCATATTTCGGGAAATACAAAGGATATACTTTTCCTAACTCTCTAATCTAATACCGACCAGAGAGTATCCAAAATCCAACATACTCTTGTCGTTGCGAGGGTGATCTTCCCGGCACATGTGCCGCAGGCCAGTGCAGGTCAGCAATCCCAAACTTTACGGGAAATTGCCTCGCCGCCAGGCCTGCACTGAGCATGTCGAAGTGAACGCAGTTGGCAACGATATCGAAATTGATGTTGTTAAATTGGGATACTTTTGCCGCCCATAAGCCTGTAATCATCAAGGAGAAAGGAAATCTAACGTGCCTCGACAACATAGCCCCAAAAAGACAAAACTTTCATCAATACTTGGTTTTATGGTCGTGCTTGTGATTACAAGCCTGGCCTGTAACCAGACCTTTTTTGCTGCTGAACAAGCAACCCCACCCCCAACAGAAGCTGTTCTCCCGCTGCCTTCACCCGACAAGGCCCCGGTGGATGTGCCCGAAATAAGTGGGGCAATTCCACCGGCAGGGATCCCGGCCATCCCGGATTGTAATGCTTTCGACATAAACGCCTTTAACGCCATCATCAATGGCGCCTTCAGCTTTGTGACCCAGGACCAACTCAACAACTGCCATTTCGAGTCGGATAACGGCTTCCGGCTGCTCATCGGGGGTGGCAAACCCAGCGGTTCGGACGAAATGCACGATCAATTTAATAGTTCCTTTGGCGCCCTGCCAGATTCAACCTGGGAAGCCATCGCTGACTATTACCTCGGTTTGGCGTACTCGACAGTATCAATTACCGCTCAGGGCACCTCTGCCAGCGGCCACTCCATGGTGATCGTGGCCGCCAGTCAGTCCGGATCAGACCCAGATGCCCTAAAACAGATTTTCGAAGAGCTGGCTCGTGAAGCCGCCCATCAATTGAATATGCAGTTCTAAAACTAAATTCAGTGAAGCACAGATTCACTTTCATTACGACCCTTGCACCTGGGCTGCAAGTATAGGCGAGCAATCTCTTATGTTTACTTGAATGAGTTGTGCGGCGGTATTTATTTCAATCGCTTGATTATTCATTCGCGAATTGTACACTTATATTTATAGGTGTGAATTCAACTGGTAAGTGCAACAGATGAATGACAGAACACCTCAAAGGGTGTTTTGAAACGAAGGGTTTTTCGTGGTCTGAAATTCAGCCTTGCCATAGCCTGTTCAATCTCTTTCTTGGAAACTGATTGGAAGTCA
>JAUXUL010000029.1 GCA_030680795.1 Anaerolineales bacterium
TGACGCGGATCGGGTATTCGTATGTTTCGAAGAGAGTGGCAAACACATGCCTCATGTCGCCCGCTTTGCGGAAAATCTGATTGCCAATGAATTCGCGACCGATGTGACATTCAACGCAGGCAATGCGCGCATGAGGCGAGACCTGATAAGCCGCGTACTCAGGAGGCATGGTGTGGCAGCTGGTCCCGCAGAATGTTGGGGAATTGGTATAGTCCCAAACATACGCCCCGCTCACAAATAGCGAAACGATGAACACACTCAATATTGCGTACGGGATGATATACATCCAACGCGAGGAACCGTGAGGTGGAAATAGGAAGTTGCGAAGTTTGTGGCGAAATTTTGTCATACTTTGATCCTGTTTAGTTTTCTGGTGCGCCAGCCGCAATCCAATCCAGGATTACCTGTATATCCGATTGAGATAAAGATCCTATAGGAGGCATCTGGGAGCCTTGTCCCAAAATACTCCGGGCAAGGAGGCTGTTTGCGGCATTGCCGGGGATGACGGCTGGGGCGTTGTCGCCGCTGGTCATCAACGATTGATAAGAGGTGGAATCCCAGCCTCCGCGCAGCTTTTCCGGGTTATGGCATGTGTTGCAATTTGCTTCGAGGATGGCGCTTACCCTGCCAGAATAGGTCAGCGAGGCCGCATAATTGGGATCCAATGTTCGGATGTATTGGATCAACAATTCGATCTGACTTTTGGAAAGTTTATCGGTCCATGCGATCATGTCTGTCCCGGCGCGACTGTAACTGATCATATCGAACAACGCTTGATCGTCGAGTTTACTTTGAAATTCCTTTGTGTTGAACGCGGGTCCCACATCCCCCTCTCCAGCCGGACCGTGACAACGGGCGCATGCGATAGTGAATAATTGCGCGCCGGTCAAACTAGTCAAATTGGGAGAAGGAGCCGCCGGGGTCTCAGGTTGAACTTCGGCGTTTGCAGCTGGCGCTTCGGCGGGCGGATTGGATTCCCAGTTACGTATGAATGCCACAACTGCATCCAGCTGTTCATCGTCAAGCGCTCCACCATTTTCAGCCCCAAAGGGCGACATGCCAAAATCGGGCTGTCCGAATGAGATGATATTTCGAATAGTGGCGTCGTCGCGGGTCTTTAAATATTCGCTCGAACTGATCGGGGCGATGATATCACCATGCCTGGATGGATTTAGACCGCCTTGCCCAGATTTCCCATGACAATCACTGCAATTTTCAGCAAATAAGTTTGCTCCAGCCGCGGGACCGCCGCCTTTGCTTGCTGCAAACGTGTATTGTACAAGCGCGTCAAGTTGTTCAACGGTAAGAATGTCGCCCCAAACAGGCATGGTGATGTGCGCTCCACCCGAAGAAATAATCTTTATGGCGCTTTCCTTATCAGGGGCCTTCGGGACTTTATTTCCATGGCAACTGGCGCAATGTTGCCCGAATAGAGTCGCACCGCCGGAATTCTGCGCCGGGTCCACAACATAAGAAGTCAGGGCATCCATGTCTTTTTCGCTGAGAGTGCCTTTCCATGCAGGCATATCCAGATGCTGGCCGCCTTTTGTGATCAGCTCTGTAAGTTCTTCTTCTGTGCCGTTGTAGCCTACGGCTTGCCCATGGCAACCGGAGCAATTAATAACAAACAAGCGTTGTCCATCCGGCGCTGCGAGGAAGTTAAGCAGTCCGTTGAGCTCAGTGTCTGTCAGACTTTCGGCCCAGTTTGCGGCCTCGATCCCTTCATGAGATGGGTAGTTTACGCCTTCGTCGAATACACGCTGCAATTCTACGGGGTTGCCGCTGGCCACCAGTGGCTGCTCATGGCAAACCGCGCAATATTTGGTGAAAACCGCGCTGCCATTTGGCGAGAGAATAAAGCCGGCTAGCGCATCTATTTCATCCGTGCCGAGATCGCCTCCCCAGGCCGGCATGCCCTCATGCGTGCCGGCTGCGATGACCTGATGCAAATCCGTGCCAACTGGAACGTCAATGCTGGGGCCATGGCAATTCGCGCAATTTGCCGCGTAGAGCGCCGCGGCTTTATCCACAACAATTGCCTCTTGCGGCGGGGGAGCCTCTCGTACCGAGGCGATGGTTAAATAGAGGATGCCTGCAACCACCACGAACGCAGAGATGCTGGCAAAGGGACGATTTAGAAAGTGCCGTTTAGGGCTTCTATCAATAAATGGCAATAGAATCAGGAGCAGGATGAGAAGCCCGGGCAGCACCATCGCGCCGATCACTTCCAGTTTGCCGGGAAAATATTTAAGCGCCTGGAAGAGGAAGAGAAAATACCATTCAGGACGCGGCGTATACGTGGTATCGGCTGGATTCGCGCGGGCCTCAAGCGGAGCGCCAACAAAATATGCCAGGGCAGCCAGAATGATGAATATCAAAAGGGCGGCAATTGTATCCTTGAAGATGATATCGGGGAAAAAAGGTACTCCCTTTTCCTTTTCCTTTTTATATTCATCCAGATATTTCTTTTTTTCCTGTTCGTTCATGGCTCACTCATCCTTCTTTGGCACACCGGTAATGCCGATGCGAATGACAAGGTATAGATGGATGCCAACCAGCGCCGCGAGTGTGGCGGGCAATATCCACACGTGGGTGCCGAAAAAGCGCGCCAGGGTGACGGCTGAAATGTCCCTGCCTCCTCGTGCAATACGCAGCATCCAATCTCCGACAAATGGGGCAAGACCTATAATTTGTGTTCCCACAGTGGTTGCCCAAAACGATTTCTGATCCCAGGGGAGCAGGTAGCCAGTGAAGCCAAAGCCAATGACTATCAGGAGCAGGATTATGCCGGTAATCCAGGTGGCTTCGCGCGGATACTTATACGCGCCGAAGTAGAAGACACGCAACAGATGAAGGACCGTCAGCACGACCATTGCACTGGCTCCCCAATGATGCAAGCCGCGGATTAACCAGCCAAATGGCAACTGGGTGGTAATGTAGACAACGCTGTCATAGGCATGATCAGGTGTAGGGACGTAATACAGGGTCAACAATATACCCGTAATCGCCTGATTTATCGCCACAAAAAGAGTGGCGCTTCCAAGTGTATAGAACCAATTTACATGCGGAACCTTGCGTTCAAAGATCGCCGCCCACACCTCACGCCAGGAGAATCGTTCATCCAGCCAGTCGCCAATTTTTGCCAACATATCAACCTCGCTTTATAAAAATTACCCCGTCTTCCACCTTGCTCTCAAAACGATCGAGAGGACGGGGCGGGGGACCAGCTACGACAGCGCCATCTTTCGCAAAAACCCCATTATGGCATGGGCAGAAGAAACTATCCTGTTCCGGGATCCAGCGCACCCTGCAAGCCAGATGCGTGCAAACGTTGGACATCACAACATAATCCTGCCCATTGGAGGTGAGCACGTAAGCCGAGATCTCCTCCTCGGTATCGATCCAGCCGGTTTGGGTTTCTATTGTTTTTTTGAAGAGTGTGGGAATATTGAGCTCCACCTTGCTGATGGAACCAAGTTGGATCCAGTCATCGCTTTCTTTCTGGAGCGCAGGTCCCATGATGTAAGGAATTGCCGGCAAGCCAATTGCCGCGCCAATTACCCCGCCAATACTGGCGATTGCCACTTTCATGAAATTACGGCGACCAAGTTGTTTGCCTTCTGATTTATCCATGGCTCTTTTCCTTTTGAAATTAAAATGGATGTGTTTCAATTGTTTTGAGTTAGCGTGTTCGGACTAACCTGTGGAACGTTTTCAACCGCGCTTATGGCTGCGGCGTTTGAGGGGAATAGATCTGCGTTTCTGTCAATGGGGTGATGGTGGTGAGAGCGGTTTCTTCAGTGTTGATAAAGCCAAAGATCCCAGCGAGCATGCCGATGGTCACGATTGCGGCGATGGGATAATATATCATTTTGCGCTTGCGCAGTGTCGCGGCGTCGGGTCTTCGATCCGCTAGGCCTGCTTTAATATCCGCAAGTTCGAGGGGATGCTCGTAGAGCATTTCCTCTTCGGTCTGTGTGCCTGTCCACATGGCTTTATTGAGGCGTTTGATGTGCACGCCGTATATGTGCCAGATGATGATGGCAAGCACCGCGAGCACGGCTTCGCCTCCGTGCGCGGCTTTGGCAGCTGGGACGAATTCACCGGGCAGGTATTGTGTAGCGGTGATGGGATTCCACATGAAGAAGCCTGTGGCGCCCATCACAGCTGCACCCCACACGAAGGCCCAATATTCCAATTTTTCTTCAAAGGTATAACGTCCCATTTGGGGATAGGTCTTTGCAAAACCGAGGTTGTAGAACAGGGCTTGTATGCCGTCTTTCGCATCCTGTATGGTTGGAAGCATGGACATCTGGTCGCGCAGGACATAAACGCTGTAGCCCATGACGAGGATGTGATAAGCAGTCCCGAGCATCATAACAATAGCGGCGGTGTGGTGGATGAAGCGCAGGGTTTCAATGCCTCCCAATATATTCAGGAGGAAGGCGCCGAGGCTTGAGGTTGGATACTTTTGGGGAAGGCCTGTCATTCCAAGCGTTATAAAGGAAAGCAACATGAGGAGGTGTTCAATACGGCGCACCACAGGGAAGCGCATGTAGAGATTGGTTGTTTGCTTGCTCATGAGTGCTTGACTCCTTTGACGCGGTTAATGATGCGCCGGTATATATCGGTGATGACGAAAAAGGTCATGCCTGCCAATACGGCGGGGATAAAGAATTTATAAAAGAGGTTGACGTAATAGACAATGGGATTGTGTTCAGGGCTGGGTTCGTAGTGACTCATCCACGCGTCGGGGAAATCAGCTGTCGCATCTGGATGGCAACGCTGGCATTTTTTCAGCAGGTTATCGCGCAGGGCAATGCCTGTTTTCACATTACTCACTTTGGAGATGTCGTGCACGCCATGACAATCAGTGCAGACCGGTTTGTTGGTGGGTTGCCCGGGGAATTCTTCTTCAAACAATTTTACAGTTGTGCCGTGGAAATCTGCAACGTAAGAATTGAGTACGTTTGTGGATATCCCGTACTTGTCCATAATGGTTGAATCGGTATGACATTTGGCGCAAAGAAAGGGCGTGCTATTGCGGAAGGTGACGACAGTTGGGTCCTGGATGTTATGTACGCCATGGCAATCAATACAGGTGGGGACGTCTGTATTGCCTTCCTGTGTGAGCGCGTTGCCGTGCACGCTGTATTTGTATGAGTCATAAATGCCGCTGTGACATTGCGCGCAGGTCTCCGGGATGTGCAGGCGAGCGGAGGGTGTAAGTTCGCCGCTTGTTTTGCCGGTCAGGCGTGTTTGTGTGTGCGGGTTGTGACAATCCATGCAAACGGCGGCATTCTTGTTGCCTTCATCAAATGCGCGCTGGTGTACGCTGTCATGAACCTTGGTGTATTGTTCCTCGTGACAATCCTTGCAGGAATCTAAAAAGGTTAAGGTGAAGTCGCGTACGTTTTTAACCTTTACATCGGGGTGGGGGTAGTCGCTGATGTTCGTGTGGCAGTCTACACAGCTGAGGCCTTCTTCTGAGTGGGCGGAGTTGCCAAACTTTATCGGGTTGATGGTAACGGGCAGGGATTCACTGCCAAGGGTGATGTCTAAGCCTTCTTCCTGATGGCAGGCGAGACAAAAGTCGTTTGAGGGTTTGTCTTCCTGATAGGCAGGTGCTGCCTGGGCGGATGTGGTTAAAGATGCCAGGGCGAAGGTGAAAAGCCCAAGTCCGAGGAGCAGGAACAAGGCTTGCACAGAGCGAAGCATTGTCATGCTGCGAAGCGTGTCGAAGGGCCGAAGTGTCCAGGTACGGGACGGGCGAAGCCGTGTCCTTTGGTGCATTACATTCTCCTAGTATGAAAATAATTGCTGGATTATGGTGTGAAACAATGTCATGGGGTACATGCCCCATATTATAAGGGGGGTTGTCAGGAGAATGAAGTGCAAAATATCATAAATTCTGTGTGATTAACAAAAAGATGGCGGACATTTCTGCCCGCCATCTTTTTTACTGGGTGTTTCTTATGGGCGAGTGTATGCGCTCACATTACCGCCCAGATCCTGGATCGAGTCGATCAGAATCTGAATGATGTACTTGTTGTTGTGGACGTAAACACCGGGGTCCTTCTGGCTGTATTGATAGTTGAAGGCAGCCTTGACTGAACGAGGTGTCCAGGTGGCATAGCCTTTGCCGTCTGCGCCAAAGAAGTACGGGTAGGCGCCGCCCTTATATTCAATTGCGCCGCCATTTGCCGCCGCGTAGGTTTGAAGTTCGGCATAGAGGGCTTCTGCGAGCGTATCAACTTCGCCCTTGACGCCTTCGGTCACGTCGCCATCGCCATCGTAATCCACATCGGTCTCGCGGATGGTGGTTGGGTCAGTGGTGTCGTGGCAGGTCTCGCATGTTTCAACTTTCGGTTCAAGCGCGTGGACATCGTGACAATCCTTGCACTTGTTCACCTTGCCAGTATCGCTGGCGTGCAAGTTCTGTCCCACATATTCCTTGCCTTCGTACTGATAGGCGCCTTGAACATCGCCGCCAAAGATGGTAGCACCGGCAGCAAAGTAATGGATGTTCTTGAAGCGAACACCTGCATCAACAGTATCGAGGTCTTTGCCTCTGAGGGCATTGTTCATGCTGGTAGTAGATTCGCGTCCCTGATGGCAGGAGATACAGAGGTTGGAGTCATCGGCAACGAACTTACCATCGGCATCCTTACCTCCAAAGCTGACCGTCTTGCCGCTGGGGAATATAACAGAAGCAACAGCATAACGTTCGGGCCAGGCTTCTTCGTTATGGCAGGTGGTGCACAGGTAGCCATTACTGGACGGCAGGGGAGCTAGACCAGTGATGGCGGTTGTGCCGCTGGATGTCACAACTGTCGTGCCGCCATCCTTAAGGTAGGTGGGCAGGCCTTGTGCGGTATGACATTTCACACATGCAAAAGGCACCTCTCCTCCCTCATCCCAATGACGGAACGCTTCTGTGTTTCCAGCGAAGTGGCCTGCATCGGTGCGGGCGAGTTTGCTGACGTCACCGCCGAGATCGGCGACAGAGTCGAAGAGCAATTGGACGATGTACTTGTTGCCGTGGGCGAAGGCACCGGGATCCTTGAGGGAGACCTGGTAGTTGTAGGCGGCTTTGAGCAGACGAGGAGTCCAATTCTTGTAGGCATTCGGGAAGACGGCTTCGCCTTCGTCTACTGTGCCATTGGCATTGGTGTCTGCGAAGAAGTAGGGATAGGCATCTGGCGAGTAAACGATCGCGGCGCCAGCCTTATCCGTGGCGTACTTGGTGATCTCAGCCATGAGGGTTTCCTGCAAGCCTTGAATCTCATAGTACATGCCTTCTTCCACATTGCCGTCGCCATCATAGTCTTTGGCAGAAGCAACCATGCGGACATCTTTGAGGTCATCCACTGTGGCAACGCCTTCATGGCAGTTCGCGCATTGTTCAACATTCACCTCGAGGGTGTGGGGGTTGTGACAACCGGTGCATGTGGCATAGCCTTCGACGTGGGTGTTCTTGGCGTCGTAGGTATTGCCGTCATATTCATAACCGCCATGAGTCTCACTACCATAGAGAGTGGCGGCTGCGGCAAAGTAGTGAACATTGCGGAAGCCAAGAACGACATCGTTGCCTTTGTCGTCTTTGAAAGGCGCAGGCACGGCATCCGGGTCAACGTTCTCGCCGAACTTGGCAATGGCTTCATCAACGCTGACTTTGGATTCACGTCCCTGATGACATTCCATACAACGGACATCGTCTCCGGCTTTGATCTCTACGCCGGAGGGGAACATGACGGTGGTCTTTGTGAAGGTGACTGCATTGTGGCAGGTCACGCATTGAATGCCGGGGTTGCCGTCTTTCACAGACACAGCGGCGTCCGTTTTATTGGCTTCAGTACCGTCTGCGCCAATGTAATCCTGATAACCGGCACTGGTATGGCATTTTGCGCAGGTGGCGGGGACTTCGAATTTGCTGTCCTCATTGCTCCAGTGCAAGAAGGGTTCTGTATCAAGGGCATTATGAGCAGAACCCTGCCATGCCTCAAGATTGGGAACCTCTACCTCTGGCGCGACAGGGGCTTCGGTTGGGGCTTGTGTGGTTGCCGCGCCGCCGCAGGCTGCAATAATTACGCCGACTACGAGCATCACACCGAGCAAAACAAGCATTTTTTTGTAATTCATTGTTAGCATTCTCCTTTTTATTCAAATGGGATAAGGGTTGATAATTTATTTCAGTAGGGATAACCTCCTTACGGGGAAATTAATCTTTTATGAGATATTTCGAACCTTATTCTCATAATTCTATGCTTTTGTGACATAAAATACAAGTTAATTTAGACTTAATCTACATGACAAAAGTCACTATAATTTGGATAAAGTTCGTTGCATTACAGTTTGCTGTATATATATGTTTGGTTGAATATTTTGCCTGCTCCACTTCCCCGCTCAATCTTCAGCGCACCAAAGTGTGAAAATAACTTTATCGTATTGAATGCAATTAGACTTTCGCTCAACCTCGCTTTTCCATGTCACCATGAGCGTAGCGAAGGGTCTCTCTCTACTCCTGAAGTCGGAGATTCTCACCGCACTGGCGTACGGCGCAAGTGTGCGCCGCGCGCCAGTGCGGTGTGCTCTTTCGCGAGAATGACAAGCGAAAGTCCTGGCAGTGAAACTATTCACTCGCGGGCAAAAAATATGAAACGTACAAATCATGGATAAAGAAAGTGGGGCGCATTTTCAAAATGCGCCCCACATATTCTAAATTATCGGATTGTTTAGCGAGGCATGAAGACCAGGAAGGAAGCGCCGGTCTCTGTTGCATGGCGGACTTGCGCATTCTCGAAGACTGCTACGCCGAAGTAATATGAAGCGGTCAGGTCGGTGAACTCCACATCAAACTCAGAGGCGGTATCGAGCAGGCGGCCAAATTCGATTGTCCACATACCATCAGCCCATACCCAGCCAGCAGAGATATTACCGCGGTCGCCAACGATCTCGGATTTCACGATGCCGGGGATGATGGTGCCTGCAGGCATTGCATCGAGTTCTTCCTTGGTCACGGCAACTTTTTCGCTGGCGAGGATATAGCCGGGTGCACCAGTTGTTGTATCAATACTGGGGGAAGTGAAACCGGGCATGCTATGATCGGCAACGGTCTTGGTCGCATCAGCGGGATCGGGCATGGAAGCATAGTTGTCGCTGTAACCACCGGATTCCTTGGGGTCGGCCTTGCGTCCGGCTTCTTTGTTTCCATTATCAGCCGCGACACGAGCTTCAAAGGTGGTCCAATCAACATACTGGTCATCAATTTGATTCAGGTTGCGGACAGATTTCCAGTGCCAGATGTCGCCCAATTCGCCTTCTTTGGCGGTGTACTTGTTACCGTAAGGCTTGACGTCGGGGTTTTGATCAGCATGGCAGGCGGTGTAGCAGCCCTTGGTTTCAAATTTGGCGATGCTGTTATTGATCGGCCAGATGAAAGCCATTTTATCTTCGTAGTGCAAATTATTATCGCCGCCTTTGTCATTCGGGTCTTTATCCTGTTTCCAAGTGCCGTCTTCTTGCTTGATCCACGGGTAGCGGTACCAGGATTCGGTGGGGTCTTCGTAGGTAGCCAGGAAGTAAACACTATCGGCTGTATAAACGGCTTTCAAATGAACTTTGGTTTCAAAGCCGCCAAAGCCGCCATCTACATCAACGACGATCTCTTCTGTATCAGCCCAGAAGGCTTCATCAGCAACGCCATCCAGCGTGGGGGCGGCATCCACAGGGAACGCGGCCAATGCGCCAGCGGGGGCTTCCCAGGCGGGCATCGGGGGTTCAGTTGGGGCAGGTGGTTCGGTTGCTACAACCGGGGGTTCTGTTGGAGCGGGGGTGCCGCATGCGCTCAATACCATCGAAGCCAGCACGAGCAGTGAAACAAGTATAAACAGTTTTTTCATGATCTTCTCCTTTTGGGTTATTTCTCATCTTATTGGGTCAAACATCCCAATACCCTTATATTCTACATTGTTATGGAAATACCAATAGTGACACAAATCACGAATAATAGATGATTAAATTAGCTTATTTATTGGGTAGTGTTGTACAATAAATTCAACCTGCTATGCGATTTGAAATCCTTTTCATCGTTTATTTTATTTATGGATTAGCCTTTTTCAGCATGGGCTTGATTTTGTTTTTGGAAGCAAGCCGCACCCCCTCCCTTGAACAAAAAAAACTGCTCTTACCCCTTGCCGTCTTCGGACTTTTACACGGCATTCACGAATGGCTGGAAATCTTTACCCTGCAAAATGAACAACTTCATGGGAGCCTGCCCGCATGGATAACCTGGTTCCGTTTGATATGGCTGGCGCTTTCCTTCATTGCACTCTGGTTTTATGGCTGGCAGGCCTTTCAAGTTGCGCGCGCGCATATCAGCGCTTTCACTATTTTTGGATTGGCAACCCTGCCGCCCTATATCCTGCTCATTCTGATTGACGTACTCTATTCTTTTTATCAAGGCGACATCACCCCGCTTCAGACGACGGGTGGGCTGGTTCGCTATCTACTGGCAGTTCCCGGCGCCGCCATCGCTTCCCTCGGACTTCGAGCGGGCGCGAACAGAGCCAAAGCAAATTCACGCCGACCGCTGGATACCCATCTCAACTGGACGGCTCTAGGCTTTGCCCTATACAGCGCCACACAACTTGCCGTTCCCAAAATGGATACGCTGACAGCCAACCTGATCAATGCCGAAGCCTTTACGCAAATTACAGGTATTCCCATTCAAGCCCTGCGCACCTTTGCCGCCATCGTTATCACCTGGAATTTATTCCGCGCCATTCAATTTCTGGAAGAGGAAAGACAGGTACAACTCACCGCCGCACAGCAAGCGCGCCTCGAAGCCCTTGAACAACATGAGATCATGCGCCGCGATCTGCTACGCCATATCGTGCGCGCACAGGAAGAGGAACGTACCCGCATTGCGCGCGAACTTCACGATGAAATGGCGCAAACGCTGACGGCCTTCACGCTTGATCTTGGCACGCTGAAACAAATGACTGGAACCCGTTCCAAAACCGCATCCATCCTTGCAAGATTACAGGAGCTTGGGAAAAAAATGTCCCAAAGCATGCATCAGATGGTTTATGACCTGCGCCCCGCCCATTTGGATGAACTCGGACTTTTACCCGCCTTGCAATTCCTGGCAGATAAGGACGGCCCGCGGCTTGGTTTGCAAATCGAATTCAAAACGGATGGCGAACCGCGCCGCATTGACTCACTTGTAGAAACCGTCCTCTTTCGTGTCGCCCAGGAATCCATAACGAACATTGCGCGTCATGCCAAATCAAAACGCGCTGTTATTTATATAAGTTATCTTGCCCAGGAAGTTAAGTTGGAAGTGTCAGATGACGGCGTTGGCTTTGACCCCGAAGAGAAGTTCATCGCGCCGCGCGGCTGGGGTTTGGCTGGGATGAAAGAAAGAGCCGAATCGGTCGGAGGCAGGTTCGAGGTCCGAGCTGAAGCGGGACGCGGGACTATAATCCGCGTGAATATTCCAGTCCAACAGGAGATTTGATATGTCCAATATCCGTCTTATGCTGGTGGATGATCATCAAGTCATCCGCACGGGGTTGAAATCCTTTTTGCAAACACAGCCTGATTTTGAAGTGGTCGCCGAAGCAAGCAATGGGCAGGAAGCCATTACGCTCGCGTTGGAGACGCGCCCCGACATTATCATTATGGATATCTCCATGCCAGAGATGGACGGCCTGGAAGCCACGCGCCGATTAAAAGTACAGTGGCCGCAAGTTGTGGTGCTGGCTCTGACTGTACACGAAGATAAGTTTTATTTTATGAAAATGCTGGAAGCGGGCGCATCCGGCTATCTCACCAAACAAGCGGCTTCTGATGAGTTGGTGCAAGCCATCCAGACCGTAGCCAATGGACATATATATTTACAACCCGCGTTGGCGCGTTGGTTGTTGGAAGATTATCAGCATTTGATCGAATCCCCATCACCAGAGAAACCTGAAGAAGGGGGAGCAGTTGGGCTTAAAGCATTGAGCGCCCGCGAACGCGAGGTGCTGGAAATGGTCGCGCAGGGATTGAGTAATTATGAGATCGGGGAAAAACTTGATTTGAGTCACAAGACCATTGCGCGTCATCGCGAACGTATTATGAATAAGCTCAATATGCACTCGCGCACCGAGTTGGTCAAGTTTGCCATTCGCACGGGGTTGATCTCGTTGGAGTAGGCGCAGATCGGTCTGGTTTTATTCGTCGCCAGTGCTGTCATCGCCCAGGTCGGGCAGGACAGATTCAATTTCTGCGGGGCTTTGACCAGCTTCCAGCCTATCCACCACTTCGTCAAATTCTGCCGGCAAGTCTTCGCCCATTTCGCCGCCCATTTTCCGCATCATTTGGCCGAGGGCTTTGGGATCATCCTCGAGGCCTTCAAAACCGGAAAAATCATCCGCCATGGATTCAAGCCGGCCTTCATCGGTTTTGGCAATGCGCACATTCGTCATGCGGCGGCGAACTTTGTCGCTTCCGCAGTGCGTGCAGTTTACAGCCTTATTCCCGTATTCGTTGAAGGTCATGAATTGGTCAAAGCGTTGTTGGCAGGCGTTGCAGATAAAGTCATAGGTGGGCATATATCCATTTTACTGTTTCTTGAATAAAAATTGAATACAGTCTTCTATTTCACACAGGATTTAAAGAAAATCTGCAATCAGAGTATCGCAGTACGTTGAAACCTGAATTAGGCTGGGAGGAGTAGGAAGCGGCGTGTCCTCTTTGGTAAAATATATGTATGTCCAATACATTCGAACTCCGCAAACCCCATCCCCTGTTAATCGTCATATCAGGCCCGTCCGGTGTTGGAAAAGATTCCATCGTACAGCGCATGATAGAACGTAGTTTTCCATTTCACTTTGTTGTTACCGCCACCACGCGTGAAAGGCGTGAGAACGAGACGCATGGCAAGGATTACTGGTTTGTTTCGAAGGATGAATTTGCGCGCATGATCGAAGAGGATGAATTGATCGAATATGCCATCGTGTATGGCGATTACAAGGGTATTCCAAAGGCGCAGGTGCGCGAGGCGCTTGCCAGCGGCAAGGATGTAGTCATGCGCCTCGATGTGCAAGGCGCCGAGACAGTTCGTAAACTTGCTGCCGAGGCTTTGTTGATCTTTATTACCTGTGAAAGTGAAGATGAGTTGGAAAACCGTTTGCGCAAGCGCAAATCCGAAACGGCTGACTCTCTATCGTTGCGCATTGCCACGGCGCGCAAGGAATTTCAGCGCATTGAAGCCTTCGATTATGTGATCGTCAATCCGGATTTTCATTTGGATGATACCGTGGGAAAGGTACATGCCATTATTTCGGCGGAACATTTACGCGTGCAGCATCGCAAGGTGACATTATGAATCAAACCCCCATTGTTCCTCTCGATCCTTTAACACGTTTCGCGTCAGGGCGACGCGTTGAACCCTTCGATCAAACTCCCCCTACGGGGACTTCGCAGGACAGGCCTGTTTCTCAGCCCCAATCAGTTCGCGTCGCTTTGCCTTCCCTCTCGCCGACAGTCACGTATGTCCTGATCGGCTTTACGGTGTTTGTTTATCTTTTGCAATTGGCAAGCGTGGCGATCTGGGGCTATGCCGTCTATCAAATAGACTGGCTTGAGGTCTATGGCGCGCGTTTCAATACCGCCATCCGCGCGGGGGAATTATGGCGCTTCATCACGCCTGTTTTCCTGCATGGTTCCCCCGCCCATATTTTTTTCAACATGTATGCATTGTTATCCATCGGCACTTTTTTGGAGAGGCAATTTGGGCATGGCAGGTTTGCGCTCTTGTATTTCCTCGGCGCATTTGCTGGGAATGTATTTTCCTTCCTCTTGACCGGTGAGAACGGATATTCAGTCGGCGCATCCACGGCCGTGTTTGGGCTGATCGGGGCGCAGGTGGTTTTCTTTTACCAGAACCGTGAGTTGTTCGGGAGGCAGGCGCGCCAGGCAATTGGCAACACGGTTTTCATCATTGTCATCAATTTGTTCATTGGCTTATCACCCGGCATTGATAATTGGGGGCATATTGGCGGCCTGCTCGGCGGCGTGATCTTTGCCTGGTTTGCCGGCGTACGCTGGATGGTGACAGGCATGCCTCCCGAAATGACCTTGATCGATCGGCGTGAATCACGTGAGATCGTTACGGGTCTCGGGGTTGTTATTCTTATTTTCAGTATGTTGGCAACTTGGGGAATGTTTTTCAAATAATAGGGACCATCGTCATTGCGAGTGGCGCCTCGGCGCCACTCGCAATGACGGATGTACTATTCGATCAGACTCAACAGATCCAGCCTCGAAGCCTTTACATAGGAAGCGAATTCCGCATACGCGGCATCTTCCACAACCTGCAATTCATCCATGCCGTAAACGGTCTGTATGGCGGCTTTGCCTTCGGGCGTCAGCATCAGGTCAATCAACGCGCGCTGGATCACTCGGCGCATTTCAATGGGCAGGGCATTTGCAATCGAGATATTTTCATACGGAATAATATTGGGGATTCGCCAAATGACGATCACTTTGTCCATCACATCGCCATAATCCGCTTCGAGGGCCGGCGAGTCGCGCGCGTCAATAAAGGTTGCTCCAAAATCGCAGATATCATCCACATAGACGGCGCGCACCACGCTTGGTTGACCTGCGAGGAATGCCCCGCTTCTGATCTGGACCCCGGCCTGATTCAGCAATCCGAACGGCACTACATACCCTGATGGCGAGACCTCATCACTCCAACAGGCTTTTTTCTCTTCAAATTGATTCAAGGCGGTGGCGGCCTCTGCTGTATTTTCGCCGCGAGTTTCGTCATAATAAGACGCGAATTTTTTTTCGCGGTTGACAATGATCTGCGCCCCGTAGAATGTGCTGCCGTCACGCACGCTCGCCAGTAGGGCAGTGACCGAGTCGTTTTGACGCGCAAGCAGATAGGCATACGGCGAGAGTGACCCAATATGTGCGTTGCCTTTGTCGAAAGCCTCCACCAGCACTTGTTCGGAAGATGGGATGACGGTCACAACGCGGTAGCCTGTGCGCGATTCAATGAAAGCCGCAATCATCTCTCCCGCCGCGATGGTTTCGTCGCTGGGGTGTGTGGAGGCGGCCAGGGCGAGGATCAATGGATTTTGTTCAGTGCCAGGCTCGGACGGGGCGAGAGGCGTCAGCGTGGGGGACGGAGTCCCCGCAGGGGTGAGCGTTGGAATTGGCGTGGGAGTCCCCAAAGTCACTTGCACAGGGAATGAACACCCAAAAATTGCGAGGGAGAGTACGAACAGGAATTTTTTCATCGTTCAAGAATGGTTGCGCGCAATCATACTGATGTTGCTATAATAAGACAAGTTTTGCGTTAGAAAGGACGAAAATGAAAAACACATTCAACACGATCATGTCCATCCTTATTTTAGTAGTGCTGGCAGCAGGTGTCTATTTTATCGTACAGACCGTGCGCGAGAGTGCAGCGGCGGCAACGGCTCCGTTCCAACAGATCAACCAGGCCAATGACACATTGCAAACCCAGGTGTCGCAGATGATGAATCCGACGCCCACGATCATACCCGACCCCATCACGTATATCAATGAAATTCGCGCGTTGGCTCGTTTGGAGACCATACAATACAGCGTTTCACAAGTTGTGTCGCATGAAGTTAACCAGGAACACCCCCTCTCTACATACCTCTTTGGTACCAAGCTACTCGTGCAAATCCATGGATCGGTAATCGCGGGGATTGACATGGAGAAAATCCAGCCCGGCGACATGCGCCTCCAAGATGGCGTTTTGTATGTAAATCTGCCGCCTGCGGAAATCCTGGCGGTAACTTTGGATACAAATCAAATGGAAGTCTATACTGTTCAGGAAGGCATCTTTGTGGATATTGACCCGAACTATGTGATTCAATCGCTTGGCGTGGGACAGGACAGAATCATGAGAGTCGCATTGGATGACGGTATCCTTGTGCAGGCGCAAAAAAATGCTGAGGCCTATTTGCTCAGATTTTTCAATGCCTTGGGATATAAGATCGTATTGTTTGAGCAATAGTTGGTCTCGTCTTTTAAATGGGCTATCTTTTGCTGGCAGGCGGCGCGGAGTTTGGCGGGCAAATGTCTGCGCCGGATGTACGCGCGATTGAACTCGCGGGCGGGTTGGATGCGCCGATCTGCATCCTCCCCACAGCCGCCGCGCCGGATAATAATCATCAAAGAGCGGGGGAAAATGGAATGCGCTGGTTCAGAGGTCTTGGCGCAAAAAATGTTTTTGTTGTGGATGTGACCGACTCTGCCAGTGCAAATGACATTTCCCTGGCCGCCTCCATTCGCACCTCGCGCCTGATCTATCTACTGGGAGGCTTTCCCCGCCATCTGGGAGAGACTCTTGCCAACAGTCTCTGCTGGCAAGTTGCGTTGGATGTCTACCAACAAGGCGGGGTGATCGCGGGCAGCAGTGCCGGGGCAATGGTATTATGCGAACATTATTACGATCCGTATCAAAAGAAATTATTGCGCGGCTTGAATTTGATTCCCAATGCGTGTGTGCTGCCCCATCATAATAATTTTGGCAAAGCGTGGGCGGGTCAACTCGTGCGGATGTTGCCTGATGCAGTTTTACTTGGCATAGATGAATACACTGGCATGCTGACTGACATGGACAATGGGTGGCAGGTCCATGGTGCGGGGCAGGTCACACTTTATCGGGCAGGAGCATCTGTCCGTTATGCAAGAGGCGAAAGATTCTCATTCTCATAAATCAGACACATAATCCGTCAAATTTGTAGGAACCTTCGACATTACTTAAAAGATCACAAAATAACAATTGCAGGGAAATGTGCCGGTTACTGTGCTGCATTTTCTCGGTTAGCTGGAGAGGATGTCCAAAGCGAAGAATTGCCGCTTACAGCGGTTCGGGATGCGTATGATGCGGGCGCGCGTTTTATGCTGGTTGATCTCGCCGAAGTGGATACGCTGACCAGTGCGGATATTCGCGCCCTGCAAAAAGTTTATAAATTGTTTACGTCTCAAGATGAACATATTATAGTTGCGCGAGTCAAGTTGTGCAACGCGCCTCCACAGGTTTATCATGTGCTTAAGATGACAGGCTTTTTGCAGAACATCCCGAATTATGAAACCATGCAAGCCGCTGTGGATTCTTTTAAAGAATAGTTTATCCTGTTCCAATTGAAACGGCTCTTCGGATGTGCCGAGGAGTCTTTGTTAATTAGATAATCCCAACTTACGATGATGAATTAGTTTCAGCGCTTTTTTCTTAAGCAAACTATCATCTTTAAATAAGGAAGTTTTTTTAGAATGATGACATCATATTTACCAATATGAAACGACTCCTGATTGGTTGCTTTTGACTGCTGACCACCTGCGCCCCACGTCTGAATTTTCTGAACCTGTCATGCCAATTGTCAACGCTTCATTCAAGGGCGCATTCGTTACGTCCACATCGGCGAAGGCGGTTATAAAACAACCGAGCAGGCCATTCAAAGCTTGCTTGCAGAGAATTACCCGTAAAATTATTAAGAGGAGAGACTTATGAGCAACCCGTTTAAATCCGTTCCCGTTCGTTCATCTGAAATTACATCGAAGCATGTTTATCTTTCGCGGCGTGACTTCATCAAAACCGCGGGTGTTGTGGCAGGCAGCATGGCGCTCGCGGCCTGTGCACCAGAAGCGGTTGAAAGCACAGCTGCGTCTGCGCTTGACGCAGGTCCGCCAAAGACCGATGAATTGGGTAACCCAGCCAATTCCTTTGAAGATATTACCAACTACAACAACTATTATGAATTCAGCACAAACAAGGAAGCAGTAGCCTCCTTATCCAAAGACTTTACCACCGCGCCATGGACGGTGGAAGTCGGCGGTCTCGTCAACAAGCCGCAGACATTTGGCGTGGAAGACCTGCTGGGCCTGTTCCCGCAGGAGGAACGTATCTATCGCCTGCGCTGCGTGGAAGCCTGGAGCATGGTCATCCCGTGGAATGGATTCCCGCTTGCAAGTTTGCTCAAAATGGTCGAGCCGACCTCTGCTGCAAAGTATGTGCGCTTCGAAACTGTTTTCCGTCCCGAAGAAATGAAAGGACAGGGAAGCCCGTTTTATCCCTGGCCGTATGAGGAAGGCTTGCGTATGGATGAAGCCATGAATGATCTGGCCATTCTTGCAACGGGCATGTATGGCGAGACCATGCTTCCACAAAATGGCGCGCCAATCCGGCTCGTTGTGCCGTGGAAATATGGTTTCAAATCCATCAAATCCATCGTCAAGATCGAATTGACGGCCGAAAGACCGAATACATTGTGGAATACAGTCGCAACCAATGAATACGGCTTTTATGCCAACGTCAATCCAGCGGTGGATCATCCGCGCTGGTCACAGGCTTCCGAGCGCCGCATCGGAGAACTCAGCCGCACAGCCAGCCTGCCTTTCAATGGCTATGGCGAACAGGTCGCCAGTCTCTATGCTGGCATGGACCTGAGTTTGAATTTTTAAATAATGAAATTTCTCTCCCGTTACACCCCTCTTCAAATCGCCATTCACGTTTACGCCTGGTCTGCGTTGGTATGGATCATCTACGAATTGTTAACCGGCTCATTCTCGATCAATCCCATCCAGGAGTTGGAGCAACGCACAGGCCGCCATGCCATTACCCTGCTTGTGCTTTCATTGCTTTGCACGCCCATTCACACCATCTTCAAATGGAGCGAGCCACTCAAACGCCGCCGCACACTGGGTCTGTACACCTTCTTATATGCAACC
Source organism: Anaerolineales bacterium (assembly GCA_030680795.1). Lineage (GTDB taxonomy): Bacteria > Chloroflexota > Anaerolineae > Anaerolineales > Villigracilaceae > Villigracilis. The sequence goes on from JAUXUL010000029.1 coordinate 18,763, forward strand.
ATCCACGTCATCATCTTTGTGGATCTGGATTACGGCCTCGCGTGGAGTCTCTTGATTCAGGAACTCGTTGAAAAGCCGCGCCTGATTGTGGGTCTGATCGCATTTACCCTGCTGATCCCGCTCGCGATCACGTCATTTGATATTTGGAAAAAACGCCTCGGTAAAAACTGGAAACGCCTGCACCGACTTGTTTACTTGATCGCGCCCCTGGCGTTCCTCCATTATGTGTGGAGCAAAAAAGGCGACCTGCTTTCATTGCAAGGCGAAGTGGCAAAGCCATTGATCTATGGACTCCTCATTGCGATTTTTCTCATTTTTCGGATTCCCATCATTCGAAAAGCGCTCGCTTCTTTCTCGATCCGAGACCTGCGTCTGCCTCCCAAAAAGGATCAGCAACCCAAAGTGGATGCGCCTTAAATCAAAAGGTGACTGTCACCTGCTTTCGTTAAAAAATCCCGCGCAGAAAAAGAAGCAGACCGATAATCGCCAGCGGTACACCCACAATTGCGCCAATGATCGTCAGGCTGACGATGACACCGACAAGGATGAGTACAATGCCGAGCACCATCGCCACAAAACGCCCTGTCATCTCAACGATGACCGCAAGCAATTTCCATAGTGCCACAAAGGGCCATAAATACCAGGGGATATGTTTTTTTGTTTGAGCAGTCATTAGAACCTCCAATTCTTTATATACGCAGGTTTTGATTAAAAGATGTGGGGAGCTTAAATCAAAATGCTTCTCCACAAATCTCTCAGAAAGGCTATAATTTTGTCCATGCCTACAAAAACTAATAAATCCACTTCGGTTGAAAAAAAGTCTGCTCCTATTGTTGTTGAAGAAGAGCAGGTGATGCCAGACGCTGAAGAGTTCATCACCCTTAAGCGCAGTCACTTTTATTCTATACTGGTTGTGCTTGCATTTGGTGTCGGAATTCTCGTCGGTTACGTCCTGTGGGGACGCGGCGCTCCAGCAATCGCCGCCGCACCCGCTCAAGCGCCAGCCGCGGGACAGCCCTCAGGTCAGGTTGCTGAAGCGCCTGTGACGGCAGAACCGCAATTCGTTCGCTATGATATTCCCATAGATGGGTATCCAAGCATGGGCCCGGATGATGCGCCCATCACCATCGTAGAGTTCAGTGACTTCCAGTGTCCGTTCTGCCGCCGCTTCCACGATGAAACCTTTCAAGCCTTGCTGGATGCCTACCCCGATCAGATCCGTTTCGTCTATCGCAACCTGCCGCTCACATCCATTCATTCCGAGGCGATGCCGGCCGCGATCGCCTCGCTCTGTGCCAATGATCAGAACGCTTATTGGGATTATCATGGCAAATTGTTCAGCAGTGAGACCCTGGGAGAAGAAATATATATTCAATATGCCACCGCTCTCGGTTTAAGTGTTGAAGAATTCAACGCCTGTCTCTCCAGCGGCAAGTATGATGATTTTATTCAGGCGGATATGGATTTTGCGCTTAACCTTGGTGTACAGTCCACACCCACTTTCTTTGTCAACGGGCTGGCGATTGTCGGCGCACAACCTCTTTCCAATTTCCAGCAGATCATAGACAAGGAACTGGCAGGAGAACTTCCGTAGTAAATTCAAGCCTTTTGGGCGGGTGATGAACCCGCCTTTTTGTTTTTAATTGCCGAGTTAAAAATACTGTGTCATTCTGAGGGAGCGTTCTTCGCGACCGAAGAATCTCGTACATTCGAAATGAGAGATCCTTCGCTTTGCTCAGGATGACATTTTTATAATGAGCTCCAGCCATCCCTCAATTATTGTTAATCTTAAAACTCCACGCATATTAATTACTCGGTGGTAAGATAGATAAGATAAAAATCCCTTTTGAGAGAATCCCATGAAAAAATTTGTAGCAATTGCGGGCAATATCGGTGTTGGAAAATCCACACTTGTGAAAATGTTATGTGACCAGATGTGCTGGGACCCATTCTACGAGCCAGTCAACGAGAATCCCTATCTGGCTGATTTTTATCAGAACATGTCCGCCTGGGCCTTCCATTCGCAGGTCTTCTTCCTTACCCATCGTTTGCGCTCACATTTCAACCTGGCTCAGCATCCCAATTCTGTGGTGCAGGATCGCAGTGTTTACGAAGACGCGGAAATTTTTGCCCACAATTTATCTCAACAGGGCAGTATTACAGATCGTGATTATCAAACCTACCGCGATTTGTATGAAACTGCTGTGCAATTTCTGCCCCCACCCGACCTTGTGATCTACCTGCGCGCCTCAGTGGATACCTTGATGAACCGTATCAATTCCCGCGGACGCGACTACGAACGCAAGATCACACCTGAATATTTACAAAACCTCAATCATCTGTACGAATCGTGGATCGAGAATTTCACGCTTTGCCCCGTGCTGGCCGTCCCTGCCGATGACCTGGATTACGTGGCGCACTCCGGTCATTTGCGGTTGATCATTTCAAAAATAGACGATAAATTAACCGGCAAGGAAGAAGTAGTCTTTGAACCTGAAGAAATGGCAAGAGCTGCAGAAGATTAAATTCGGTATCAAGTGTCAAGTTCCAGGTATCAGGAAAACCTGACACCTGATACCTGGAACTTGACACTATGCCTTTCCGAGAACCATCGCTAACAGCGCCATTCTGACATACAACCCATATTCCATCTGACGGAAGTATGCCGCGCGGGGGTCATCGTCGAAATCCATGCTGATCTCAGTCACACGTGGCAGCGGATGCATCACGATCATTTCCTTTTTCGCGGTTTTCATGATCTCCGTATCCACTACGAAGGAATTTTTTACCTTCTCATAATCAGCGGGGTCTTCAAATCTTTCCTTTTGCACACGCGTCACATACAAAACATCGCTCTCAGGCAAAACATCTTCGAGCTTACTGAATTCTGCCTGTGGGATTCCCTTTTCTGCAACTTCATCCATCACTTCTTTCGGCATTTTCAAAATGTCGGGCGAGACGTAGTTCAATCTCACTTTGAACAATGAAAGCAAACGCGCCAATGAATGGACGGTGCGCCCGTATTTCAGATCGCCGAGCATGGTCACGGTCATACCGTCCACTTGACCCGCGCCAAGTTCTTCAAATATAGTGAATGTATCCAGCAAAGCCTGAGTCGGATGTTCGCCCACGCCATCGCCTGCGTTAATGACAGGTTTGCGCGCCGCCTTTGCTGCAATCGCCGCTGAACCCGTTTCTGGATGGCGTAGCACGATCACATCCGCATAACATTCAAGCGTGCGGATCGTATCGGGTAAACTCTCGCCTTTTGATACAGACGAATACTTCACCTCATTGATTGGGATGACCGATCCGCCGAGTCTTTCCATCGCCGCAGTAAACGATGATGATGTACGCGTGGACGGTTCATAAAACAGATTCGCCAGAATTTTTCCTTTTAGCAAATCAAAGGTACCGACGCGCTCGACCATGCCGCGCATCTCATGCGCCACACCGAACACGTACTCCAGGTCCGCGCGGCTGAACTGCTTGACGGAAATAATGTCCTTGCCGTACCATGCGGCGTTTTTATTTTCGCCGAAAGGCAGGTGAGGGGAGGGGGATTGGGTTGGCATTTGCTGCTCCTTTGTTTGGTAATTCGTAATTAGTGAAATAGAGATTTTAGAGATTGGCTTCTCAGGCCGGGTGGAGATGGTCACTGGTTTGATGACTTTTTCTGACATGCTGCCAAAAGGCACACAAAATGCTAAAATTGGCGCATGAAATATTTTTCGAAGTATAAAGGACAAAAGATTTTCGCAGCGCAGATTGATGATTATGTCTACCACGTGCCTTTTATCGAAAACGACCATGAAATTTTTCTAAAAACCATTATTCCGAGACGCAAAGCAACAAGGAAGTATTTGAAAGGTAGTGAAAAATGAGCGACCTAAAACTCCAACAGGATGAACTTGAACTTCTTGCCTCGTATGAAGCAGAGGAGTGGAAGTCCGTCAAGAAACTGAAAGAACAAAAAGAACAAAATCGCGCTTATGCCCGCGCAACCTTCCGCAAGGATAAACGCGTCAATATCCGGATTTCGGAAAAAGACCTCCTTGATTTGCAAAAGAGAGCCATACGCCAGGGCATTCCCTATCAAACTTTATTGTACAGCGTCCTACATATTATACGCAAACGGCGCGCTGACGGAGAAATAAAGAAACACACATTCACAACTTGTACCAACCCACTCTATTCCTCATTCGACTTGTCCATGCCTGTGATGAATATCGGGCATGTGATCGTGCTCATGCTCCTCGGCGGGCAATCAAGGTTGTCCCCACGCCTTCAAAATTCAATAACAGCGAGGCTGTGGACGCGGGCATGTTTTGCAGACTGATCATCAAAACGATTGGCGCAACGATCCCGCCTGAGATGATGGCGCCCGCCAGCCATTTTACATCAGGGGATTTGATCCCCGCATCCACTAATTTCGATTGCAATCTCCGAGTCAAGTTGACGAGGAAAGTCCCCGTGCCACTGCCGAGATAAAGGAATGCGGCAAGGAAGATCGACGCGATATCGCCGCCCAACAATGATTTCGCAATTGGCGCTCTCACCCCGAAAAATATCGCAGCGAAAGCGCACGATCACATCGCTTTTTTCAACATTAATTTGATAAGAAGGTGTAACCATTGCTTGCTCCCTTTGTCTGGCACATAATATAGCAAAGAACAACTTGTCATCCCCGGCATCAGACCATATTTTCTCTACATCCCTGCGGGTTGGGCAGCTTCCAGCCCGTTGGCGCTTGCAATTTCATCCAAAGTGGTCTCGATCTCATCAATGTACTGATCGAGTCCCTGTACGCGTTCTGTGAAACCATCACCAAGCAGACCCAACTCCTCGCAGGCTTTCTGCCAGAATTTGAGTTGATCGCCTTGCAGCATTTCGGCGGATAGAGTCCAGGTATGCAGGAGCGGCCAGAGCGCGGCGAGAGGCGTTTCACCCTCAAGCATCGCTTTGATGGCTTTCTCGTAATAATTTAACCGACAATCATGAATACGTAAATCTACTTTTTTATTTTCACTTGCAACTGAAAACGCCGCTTTCCAATCTGCCAGCCAGCTTTTTACTTTGTCGGCATCTATCCTGTTCGCGCCGATCAGGCCATACGCGCCAACGGCCAGGCCAGGCTTTTGCGCTTCTTCTGCGCGGGCAGGGAATTCAAGCAGCAATCTGCGTTGATGAATGGGCGGCCCGCTTAACTCTGCCACGCTGTTAATGGCATGGAAAAGGGACTTCATATATTTTCTGATTTCCTTTGGTCCTGCGGCTGTTTCAATCTCTGATAGATCCGTCCAGATTCCGCGGCCATGAGAGAGCATCTTTCGGCAGCGTTGCAGCATGAACGCAGGCTTTTCAAAGTCAGAGCCTGCACGCAGACTGGCTTGTACAAAATCGAAGAATTTTTCGCGTTCATACAATAAGATCGGATCATATATTTCATAACCGAGCCAGGGATCGCCACGCAACGAGCGGGGTGATTTGAATTCATCCCTTGCTCGGCGGTTGATATCGAGGTGGAAATCAACCGTCAGTTTGACAAATTCGCGTGGTTTGGCTGGCAGGTTCTTGTGGACGAAAACCAGGTCAATATCGGCTGTGCCGCCGAGCATCGGTTCAACATTAAGCAGGGAACCGGTCAGGTAGGCGGCAATAATATCGGGGTCGTTATAGGCACGCTCCTGGGCGGTCTCTTTCGCAATACGAATGAGTGATTTACGGGTGACTCGCATAATGATCCGATTAACCCAAAGGCAAACTTGGTTGAAACGGAGTCAGGTTCAAGGTTTGGCGGATGCGGTTCTGTATCAGATGAAGATGCTCCGTGTTGCGGACGATGTCGAGGTCGTTTGTATCTATCTTTAGCACAGGCGTGTGGTCGTATGGTTTCGAAAAGAACTCTTCATACGCGTTGTTAAGTTCGTGAATGTAAGCGCGTTCCATTTGCCTTTCGTAGGATCTGTCGCGAAAGGCGATGCGGCTCATGAGCGTGTCAGTGTGGGCTTGTAAATAGACAAGCAGGTCTGGTTTGGGAATTTTTTCACCGAGCGCTTCATGCACCTTGCGATACATAGCCAACTCATCGCCTTTTAGGTTGATGCCTGCAAAGAGCGCATCTTTTGCGAAGGTATAATCTGCGATCAGGTTTTTTTTGGAATCAAGAATCTTGGGGACGCTGTTGTTTTGTTGATGGTAGCGGCTAAGCAAAAAGAAAATCTGGGTTTGAAAAGCATATCTTGCTCGGTCTGCGTAAAAATCGGAGAGGAATGGATTCTCCTCAAATATTTCCAGCAGGACTTCGGCTTCGAATGTCGGTTGCAGGAGGCGTGCAAGCGTGGTTTTTCCCACGCCGATCACTCCTTCGATGGCGATGTACATGAAATAATGCTCCCTAAATGATGTAAGTTAAGGATACCATAATTTAAGAATGAACGCTTCGCGTGAATGATGTGGAAGATTGTATAATGGATAGATGAAAAAGATTTGTATTGTCCCGCGTGTTGAGGGAACGGGCGGCATGGCGTCCTTTCGCATAAAATTTGAACAAGGATTAAAGACGCGTGGGATTGATTTTACCTACGACCTTTCCGCCAACTCTGACGCAATCCTAGTCATCGCAGGCACGCGCTTCCTACCTGACCTGTGGCGGGCGCGGCGGCGCGGCATTTGCGTCGTCCAAAGATTGGACGGCATTAACTGGGTGCAGCGCGTGCGTTGGACGGGAGCGCGTTATCACCTCCGTGCGGAGTATGGGAATGCGATACTGGCTTTGATACGAGGTCGTTTCGCAGATCGTGTGATTTATCAGAGTCAGTTCATCCGCAAATGGTGGGATGATTGGTACGGGGTTGCAAAAGCGCCCGCGTCTGTGATCATCAATGGCGTAGATTTGAACGTCTATTCGCCAGATGGAACGGATGAACGCCCGCAGGATAGATATCGCATGTTGTTGTTGGAAGGCAGCTTGGCGGGCGGGTTGAATGCTGGCTTGTTTCATGGAGTGGCTGTAGCTGAAAAACTATCGGAGAAATTTCCAATGGAAGTGGTCGTGGCTGGAAAAGTAGATGATGCCACCCAGCGAAAATTGCAAAGCGAAGTGCCTGTGAAATTTTTAGGTACAATTCCGCGCGAACAAATTCCGCAGTTGGCGCGCTCTGCGCACCTCATGTATTGCGCGGAGGTCAATCCGCCTTGCCCGAATTCCGTCATCGAAGCGCTGGCTTGCGGGCTGCCTGTGATCGGGTTTGACAGCGGCTCGCTTAAGGAATTGGTTACAGATGACACAGGACGCGTTGTTTCGTATGGCGCGAATCCCTGGAAGTTGGAAACTCCTGATATTGCCACGCTGGCTGTATTTGCGCAGGCAGTGCTTTCGAAACAGGAGCAGTTCCGCAGGTCGGCACGGAGGCGCGCTGAGGCTGAGTTCGGCCTGGATAAGATGGTCGATTCCTATTTGAAAGTCCTGTTGGAGGATTAAGTCATGGATCAGGAAATTCACGAATTTCTTTTGAAACATTTGCAGGGGATCATGAATAATGACATTGCTTCATATCACGAAACGACAGCGGAGGATCTCACACTGTATGAATGGTGGGTGACCCCCCATCGTTTGGATGGCTTACCTTTTCACGAATTCATGATGACATCCAATGCGGAGCGCGGCTCTGTGTTTGGCGCGCAGGATAAAGGGCATGCAGCGCAAAGCCGTTTTGATCTGGCGAATTTGCATATACAACGATACGGCGAAACAGCGATTGTAAGTTATACGTTGTTGATCAGTACGGCACTGCCAGAGGGTGTGAAAGTTGCCTCGCATAATGAAAGCCGTGTGATTGTGAAAATCACTGGCGCGTGGAAAGTTGTGCATGTGCATAAATCGCCCGCGTGGCCAGCTCCACATGTGCAGGCACAGGAAAATTGATGATCAAGTTTTCTGGCAAGCTTGGTTTGCAGCAGCGCGTACTTCCCGGTTATCGCGTCCCATTTTTTGATTTGCTGGCGGGGCAATGCGAAGGCGGTATGAGTGTGTTTGCAGGGCTGCCTCGACCCGTTGAAATGATCGCAAGTGGGCAGACTCACATTACAAAATACAAGGAAGCAAAAAATATTCATTTGTTCGGCGGCGCATTTTATCTTTGTTATCAACAAGGTTTTTTTAACTGGCTCGAAGAATGGAATCCAGATGCCTTGATTGTGGAGGCAAATCCCCGTTATCTATCCACGCCTTCCGCAGTCAAGTGGATGCGCACGCGCGGACGAAAAGTGATTGGCTGGGGATTGGGGAACCCCTCTCCTTTTAGCAGAGGGACAGGGGTGAGGTCGCATTTCATCAATCAATTTGATGCGATGATTTCATATAGTCAGCGTGGAGCGGAGGAGTACGCCGCGCTTGGTTTCCCTCGCGAAAAAATGTTCGTGGCGCATAATTCTGTTTCGTCGAAGCCGGAAAAACCAGACGACAGACCGTTGACAATAGACCGTGTGACGATTTTGTTTGTAGGAAGATTGCAGGCAAGGAAACGAATTGATTCCTTGTTGCGCGCTTGTGCTGAAATGGAATCCAAACCCCGATTGATTATTGTTGGAGATGGACCGGAGCGCGTTGCGCTTATGTCATTTGCAAAGGATGTTTATCCTTCAACTGAATTTATCGGCGCAAAACATGGCGCGGATCTAAAACCATATTTTGAGCAAGCAGACTTGTTTGTTTTGCCAGGCACGGGCGGACTCGCTGTGCAGGAAGCCATGGGTTATGGCTTGCCCGTCATCGTTGCAAAAGGGGATGGCACCCAGGATGATCTTGTCCGCGAGGGGAATGGCTGGCAGATCAACCCTGAAGATTATGGCGCGCTTGTTTCCACAATGCAGAACGCGCTATCTGACATGGCGCGTTTGCGAAAGATGGGGGCAGAGTCTTATCGAATCGTTTCGGAAGAGATCAATATTCAAAAGATGGCGGATGTTTTTGTTCAGGCGTTAAATTCGGTTAATTGAATTATCCACGATCTCGGCGGCTTGAGAGAATAAATTCCCATATTAGGTAATCAAGATTGGATGGGAGTGATAGTTCCAGTGTGTATAAATATTGCAGTTCCACCTTCACCTTGCGCGGATTAATTACTGTCCATATTTCGGCGTATCCCCAATGATTTCCCAACCGCGCTCCATTGCAATGCTCTTCAACTTCGCATCGGGATAAACAGCCACAGGCTGATCGGCATGTTCAAGCAGGGGAATATCCAGCACAGTATCGCCATAGGCAACGTCCACGCGCTCAACGCCGAGGCGGCGCAATACCTGCTCAATTTTCTTTTCATTTGCCATTAACTGACCGACCATTTTTACCCGTCCGTTCACAATTTCAACGGGTGTGCCAATCACCTGCGCACCGATGCGTTTTGCGAAGGGTTCAATGAATGGCTCGACCACACTGCTTGCGATATAAACTTTTGCGCCATCTTTGCGATGTTTGATGAGACGCGCCACCACCTCTTCGCGGCGGTTCTTCCACAAATCATGCTCCACCACCCATTCAGAGGCTTGACCTAATTTTTCAGGATTTGCATCCTTGATATAAGCCAAACTATCCACCATTAACTTTTGTCCCCAGATTTGCGAGTCTATCAGCCCATTTTTTGCGAGCAAATACGAAGGCGTGATTGCAGCCATATAAAGATTCGCGCGGACTTTGCTTTGGTTATGTTTTATCCAATTGATCAATCCGAGGAAGGGTGAGCCGGTTGTCAACGTGCCCATTAGATCTGATGCGACGATCATACGGTCTCCTTATACCTGATTTGAAACATGACTATTACTTTTAAACCATGAAATTACTGTGCGGTATTGCCGCCATCCACCAAAAGCAAATGACCAGTCACAAATGTTGAATCATCCGAAGCCAGAAATAAAACTGCGCGGGCAATTTCCTCTGGTTGCCCAAATCGCCCCATCGGAATGTATTCACTTGATTCTTTCGCCGCTTCTTCGATTGTCACCGGGTCAGAGCCTTCGAAATAGCCCTTCTCCGTCCAACGCTCTACAAACGTATCGCCGGGGCAAACTGCATTCACGCGGATACCCTGGCGTGCATAATCAATCGCCATGGACTTCGTCATCATGCCCACCGCGCCTTTACTCATGATATACGGGAATGCATCCTTCCCCGCCACCACAGACCAATCCGAGCCGTTGTTCACGATCACGCCTTGGCCCTGTTTCTTCATCTGCGGGATCACCAGCTTGCACATGCGCCAGACCGCTGTCACATTGATGTTCAATGTATCCTGCCAGATATCTTCAGGCGTTGTATCCGCTGTCCCATTGGTGACGATGCCTGCGTTGTTAAATAAAATATCAATGCGATTGAATTCTCGCAAAGCGATATCCACCACTCTTTGACAGTCCTCCTGCTTTGTGTGATCCGCTTCGACGAACACGCATCGAACTCCCCTTTGCCTGCATTCCGCTTCGACGGTTTTTCCTAATTCGGAGCGTCTGCCCGTAACAACGAGATTCGCGCCTTCTTCTGCAAATAGCAACGCTGTGGCTTTTCCAATTCCGCTTGTCCCACCTGTGATAATGGCTGTTTTATCTTTTAGTTTCATTGTCATCTCCTCTGGAGTCGGACAGCTCACTTGCCCTGTAGGGGTGCTGTCCGTATGAGCGGCTTGCCGCTCGACTCCAAAGTATAATTCACCCATTATGGATGGCAAGACTCTCAACGTTCTCGAATACCCGAAAATCCTTGAGCGGCTGGCGGGTTTTTGCGATTTCTCCGCTTCGATGGATCTGGCGCGCGCGCTTGAACCGACCTCCTCGTATGATCTGGCAGCCACCCGCATCGCAGAGACCACCGAAGCGCGCAAGTTACTTTCCATGCAAAGCACAGGCGTCGGTGCCGCGCATGACATCCGCCCGCAAGCCGATCTTGCCGCGCGCGGCGGTGTGCTTGACCCGCATGCCCTGCTTGACGTTAAGTCCACACTGATCTCATGCCGCGATCTAAAGAAAGCCTTTGAAAAGAAAACGGACGAATACCCGCGCCTGACACAGATCGTGCTGGGCTTGCCGGAAACACACGGACTCGTGGATGCCATCACGCGCATCCTTTCTGATCGCGGCGAGATATTGGATTCCGCTTCTCCCAAACTCGGAGAATTTCGCCGCAATCTGCGCGTGGCACAGGACCGCCTGATGACCCGCTTGCAAAAATATGTGACGGATTCAAAAACCGTTTCAATGCTGCAGGAGCCCATTATCACACAACGCGACGGGCGTTATGTGATTCCCTTGCGCGCGGAATTCAAAGGCAAAATCAAATCCATTATCCATGACCAATCTTCCAGCGGCGCGACCCTGTTCATAGAGCCGCTGCCAGTTGTGGAAGCGAACAATGAGATCCGTGAATTGCAGCTTGCCCAGCGCGATGAAGAACGCCGCATCCTGGCGGAGGTTTCTACACAAGTGGGCGAGCATGCGATAGAGTTGAAATATGGAGTGGAAAATCTCGCGGTTCTCGACCTCGCGTTTGCGAAAGCAAAGTATGCGGAAGAGTTGCATGCGAGTGAGCCGATCCTTCATAAAATGACTGAGGACAAAAGACAGAAGACGGAGTCTGAACCTCGTCCTTCGTACTCGGTCATCCGTCTTTTGGATGCCCGTCATCCTCTCCTTGATTCCAACACGGTTGTGCCTATTGACGTAGACCCCGCGCCCGGCACACACGCCGTTGTCATTACGGGACCGAACACGGGCGGCAAAACGGTTTCGCTTAAAACGGTTGGCTTGCTTGTGGTGATGGCGCAAAGCGGACTTCACATCCCCGCGCAAAGCGGTTCGGAACTGCCGTGCTTTCATTCGGTCTATTCCGATATCGGCGATGAACAATCCATCGAGCAATCGCTTTCCACATTCAGTGGACACATTACAAATATCATCCGCATTCTGAAAAAGATCGATCATCGTTCGCTGGTTATCTTCGATGAACTTGGTTCTGGCACAGACCCGCAGGAAGGCGCGGCCATCGCGCGTGCGATTTTGAGTCACTTGCTGGAAACGGGTGCGATGACTTTGGTTGCGACCCATTATCCTGAGCTTAAAACATTTGCCCATTCCACGGATGGAGTAGTCAACGCTTCTCTTGAATTTGACATCAAAACGCTTCGCCCTACCTACAAGTTGACTCTGGGACTCCCGGGCAGGTCCAACGCCCTTTTGATCGCGCAGAAACTGGGACTTCCACAATCCATCATTGATTCTGCCAAAGCGGAGATCAATCCGCTGGATCTGCGGGCAGATAAATTATTGGATGACATCCGCAAGGAGCGCAATCGCACTTCTCGCGAACGAGAGAAGCTGGAAAAGGCGCGCAATAAACTGGAAGCGCAAACACGCGAACTGGAGAAGCGACTTGAGAAAATAGAAGATGAACGCCGTGAGACGATTGCCAAAGCCCGCGCCGAAGGGGAGTTGGAAGCGGCAGTGTTCAAACGCAATATTGACTCGTTGAAGTCTCAACTAAAAAAAGCAAGCCAGCCTTTGCAAGCCATTAAAGCCATTGAAGAAAAAATGGAGAAGATGGAAGAGCAGGTTGAAGCTCCTGTTGAACGAAAAATTGAACAGTTATCAGTGAGCAGTAATCAGTCGGTGAAGTTGGGTGAACGGGTTACTGTCAACTCAGTGAATGCCGAAGGTGTAGTGACTGCTTTGGGTGAGTCCGATGCGGAGGTCCAGATCGGGTCGCTGCGTGTGCGGGCCAGGTTGTCTGATCTTGGGAGAAGAGCTGAAAAGCAGACCGTGGACGATAGACCACAGACCGTGACAAGCCGCTCATCGTCCACCGTCCACCGTCAATCGTCATCGCCCGGCATGGAAGTGGATTTGCGCGGGTTGATGTCTGAAGATGCGCTGGATAAGATGGAACGATATTTGGAGCAGGCCTATCTTTCGGGCTTGCCGTTCGTGCGGATCATTCACGGCAAAGGGACAGGCAAGTTAAGGCAGGCTGTGCGTGAGACCTTACGTGGGCATGAGTATGTCAAGTCGTTTGAAGAAGGTGGAAGTACCGAAGGCGGCGAAGGTGTGACGGTGGCGAAGTTGAACGCGGGGTAGGTCACGTTTCAAACGCGACCTACTACGGTATAATTTTCGAACTGAAACAGGGAGCCGCGTATGTTCATTGACGATGCCATCCACAAAATGACAGACCTGATCAAAGGTGCATGTTCAAGTGCGGAGATTGAGGATGCGACCTTTCAGCCCGCGATAGACATGTTAAATAGTGGAGGGGTGGATGTGCAGGTATTTGTTTACGATAAGGATGCGCCGTCGTTGAAGGGCTGATAACAAAAGAAAATAATCCTCTTTTTTCAATGGTTGAGAAATAATTCAAGGAGACTCAATGCAGGAAATAGGCGAAGTAGTAAGACTTTCAAAACGCGTGGCAGAATTAAAGCCCAGCGGCATTCGTAAATTCTTTGATATTGCCGCGACCATGAAGGATGTGATCTCGCTTGGGATCGGCGAACCGGATTTCACAACCCCAAAGCCGATCCTCGATGCAGGCATCCGCTCGCTGCAAAACGGCGAAACGCATTACACATCCAATCACGGCAGGCTGGAATTACGCCAGGGCATTGCGGATAATTTGCAAAAATTATACAAGGTGAAATATGACGCCGCGAATGAGATTGTCGCAACGGTCGGTGTTTCGGAGGCGTTATATCTCACCTTCACTGCAATTTTGAATCCCGGTGATGAAGTCATCATCCCCACGCCATGTTTTGTTTCGTATCAAGCCGAGGTCATTCTTGCCGGCGGCGTGCCGGTGGAGATCCCTGCCCGCCTGGAAAATAATTTCACGATTGACCCGCATGATATTCGCAAAGCCATTACACCGCGCACGAAGGTTATCTTTATCGCTTATCCATCCAACCCGACGGGCGCAGTCGCTCCGCGCGAAGTGATGCTGGAGATCGGCAGGATCGCCGAACAATATGATCTGATTGTTGTCTCGGATGAGATCTATGACCGCCTCGTGTATGACTTTGAACATGTCTGCTTCCCGGCCCTGGATGAAAGCCTGAAACGCCGCACCGTTTTACTCGGCGGCTTCTCGAAAGATTATGCTATGACAGGCTGGCGCATCGGTTACGCCTGCGGACCGGCGGACATCATTCAGGGTTTGGTGCGCATCCATCAATACACCATCATGTCTGCGCCCACAACCGCGCAGGATGCTGCCATTGAAGCCTTGAAGACTGGCGAACCCTACGTGCGGGAAATGGTGACCGAATATGACCGCCGCCGCAGGCTTTTAGTGGCTGGATTAAACCGCCTCTGTCTCTCGACCTTTGAGCCGCTCGGCGCTTTTTATACATTTCCGGACATCCAGGCCTCCGGCATGGACGATGAGACCTTCTGCCAAAAATTATTGGAAGAAGAGCATGTGGCAGTTGTACCGGGCAACTCATTCGGCCCCGGCGGAGAAGGATTTGTAAGAGCCTGTTATGCCACTGAATATGCAAAGATCGAAGAAGCGCTGGTAAGAATGGAAAGATTCATGAGCAGGCACGGGTAAGGGCAGAGATTAGAGATTAGTAAGGGCGGACTTAGGTTCGGATCGTGACACTTATGTCTTAACCCGCTGGCAATGCGACATAAATGCCGCGCACAAAAAAGAGAATCAAAAAACTCCCTGAGACTTTCATCTCGGGGAGTTTTGGTATCAAGTCCGAATTAGTTGACTACAACTACGTCACTAGCCTGCGGGCCTTTGGGACCCTGCTCGACGGTGAATTCGACATTCTGGCCTTCCTCAAGATTTTTGAAACCATCACCCTGGATCGCGGAGAAATGCACGAAAACATCCGCGCCGCCATCGCGAGCAAGAAAGCCGTAGCCCTTGCTACCGTTGAACCACTTGACTGTACCTGAAATACGTTCTGACATTGTTTGCCTCCTATGGCAAATAAAAAAATGGAGGACCCGGTTCTTTCGCCAGAACAGATAAAACAAAACGGCTCATGGATTTGAACCCATGAGCCGATGGTAGTACTTCCAAAGCGAACTTACTGGTATCCGTAGGGCGCAACTTTATCATGCGTACTGGAATGTGTCAATGGAAATTAGGCTGAAATCTACGATCTAGCCAGGCTGAATTTATCCTTGCCGATGCGATAGTTACCATTATGCTTTAATACTTTATCTGCCAGTTCTTCGGGCACATCCACGTAGGTGAATTTATCTTCAATGCGGATCTTACCAATCGAACTGCCCGGGATATCGGCGTGATGGGCAATCGTGCCAACGATATCATTTGGGCGGACTCCATTCTGCTTGCCTTTGTTCAACTTCAAGCGGATCATGCCAGCCTCATGCGAAGCCCTCTTGTTGCCAGCATCGCCGCGTATGCCAAAATCACGCCTTCCATCCCTGCCCTGAGGTTTGCCACGCCCAAACTCGCGATCACCACGATAGGAGGAACGACTTTCGGAAACTGTTACATCCGTAACATTCGCCACAGGGCGTTGTTTCTCGTCGGCGCGGGATAACTTCAAAGCGGCAGCGGCGATTTCCAGTGGGTCAAGACCTTCTTCAACCAAACGCGCCACGAGTTCACGCTCGCGTTGATAACGTCCGCGGCCGAGCCAGACCTTCAATTTCTCCAACATTTCATTTTCACGATGTTGATGAATATCCGTCGCGGTGGGTAACTTTCCTAGTGTGAGCGCTTGCTTTGTCATATGTTCGATCTCGCGCAAACGGCGTTTCTCGCGCGGCGCGAATAATGAAATGGCAATGCCAGTCTTGCCTGCGCGGCCTGTGCGCCCGATACGATGAACATACACTTCAGCATCATCAGGCAGATGGTAGTTGAAGACGTGCGAAATATTATCAATATCAAGACCGCGCGCGGCAACATCTGTGGCGACCAAAACTTTAATTTGACCTGCGCGGAATCTGCCAAGGATCTGCTCGCGCGCATTTTGTTCAAGGTCGCCATTGATGGCTTCAGCGGGGAAGCCGCGCGCAGAAAGTTGACTCGCAAGCTGGCCTGTCTCCACACGGGTGCGGACGAAAATCAACGCGCTGGTAATTGGCTCGATCTCGAAGAGGTTTGTCAACGCTGATAATTTGTCGCCTTCATGAACGAGGTAGTAGCGTTGTTCGGTCAAGGAAACGGTGAGAGTCGACTTTTTAACGGTTACAGATTGAGGGTCACGCATGAAGCGGTCTGCGAGCGAACGAATGCGCACGGGTAGAGTCGCGCTAAAGAGGGAGGTCTGCCGTGTGGCGGGGGTCGCAGAGAGAATTTCTTCCACAGGTTCGATGAAGCCCATGTTGAGCATTTCATCGGCTTCATCCAACACAACGGACTTAACCATGCTCAGGTCCAATACTTTGCGCGCCATCAAGTCAATGATGCGGCCGGGTGTGCCAACGATAATATCCACGCCGCGCTTGAGTTGATTGACTTGCGGGCCGTAAGGTTGCCCGCCATAGACAGCCAGCACGCGCACTTTAAGATGCTTGCCATAATCGTTGATGGCAGCGGCAACTTGAACAGCCAGTTCACGCGTAGGCGCGAGCACAAGCGCCTGCGGCAGTCGTTGATGTATGTAGTTATGAAGAATGGGGAGGGCGAAGGCGGCCGTTTTGCCTGTGCCTGTTTGAGCCTGGCCAATTACATCCACGCCTGTCAGCATAAGCGGGATCATATCGGCTTGAATGGCGGTTGGCGTTACATAGCCAAGCTCAAGAATGGCCTGCTCCAGTTCGGGACGCAGGTTTAAAGAAGTAAATTCAGTTGTCATCAGATTTCCTTTTCCAATAGTCGCCTGGTCTGATAGTCGTTGGTCGGCTGGTCGCTTGCAAGCGATTCGACTTAAGACTATTTGATTAACAACTACGAGACTAAATTGAAATGTTCTGACAACTCCGTTTAACTTCCTTCTTGCCAACAAAGCCTTTCTTTTCAGATTGGCCCGCCCAACAAAAAAGCCCGAGTAAGTTTTATCGGGCTTACAGTTCAGAGTGATCAAAACAATTTCCCAAAAAATGCTCTCCGTTAAGAGCGGACGAGAGTTTACCACATATTTTTGATTAGATCGTCATCAAGACAATGGCGATCAAAGCGGCGAGGATCCCGATCCACTGATTGCGGGAGAGGCGTTCTTTGAGGAAGATCCATGCGAGCATGACGGTTGCGCTGGGGAAAAGGGAACTTAATACCGCGGCCACATCCAAACGACCTGTTTGACCTGCAAGGATGAAAAACATATTTCCTGAAATATCAAGTATTCCATTGAGTGTGATCGTGGGCCAAGCGGATGCGTCTTCGACTTTCCACGCGGCGCGTATGGAAAGCATGTAAACGGTAATCAGAATCATGCCTCCACTGCGCGAGGCGACCATCGGCCAGACCCTGGCGCCCGTGCTGGTGGCTTCGTGCATAAAAACAAAGTAAAGGCCAAAACCAATGCCTGCAAGCAGGGGCAGTTTCAAGTCAGAGAGATGCGCTAGGATGTTCGTCACACCGCCTTCGACCTGGGAGATCATCCAAACCGCGAAGAGGGCAAATCCAAATCCAAAGACAGTCGGGATTTCGGGCAGGCCTTCCTTGAAGATGCCGACCAAAACCGGAATAGATGCCGCTAATAAAGCCGAGACCGGTGTGGCAACGCTCATCAAACCAAGTGTCATGGAATGATATAGCAACATTAAACCTACAGTACCTACTGCGCCTGCCAGCATGGCAAGCAGCCACACTTTGAGATTGGGAAGAGACTCGCCTGAGATTCCCACAACGGCAAAAAGAAGGAATATGCCGACCACCTCACTATAAAAAACCGCGCGATATGCGCCTGTTTTTCGCGCGGCAAGCCCGCCCGTAAAATCACCTGCGCCCCAACTGAGGGCGGCGCCAAGTCCAAAAAGAATGGATAGCAATGAATACCTTCCTTGAATGTGTTTCTTGAAGAACATGGACCATAGACCACAAGGAATGGCCCATCGTCTAATGTCCACCGTCAGGATTATTTCGCTTTTGCGCGCTCCAACACCTTTTGTGCATTCTTCAACAACGGCATATCAATCATCTTTCCATCCAAAGAATACGCACCTTTACCCTCTTTTTGACTGGCTTCAAATGTTTCGACGATTCGCTTTGCATGAGCAATTGCTTCATCGTTTGGAGTGAATGCAGTCTGGACTGGTTCCACCTGTGCGGGATGAATGATCTGCTTGCCGCTGAATCCAAGCCGCGCGCCGAATTCAGATTCGATCCGCAAGGCTTCGATATCTCTGTAATCAATCGTGACAATATCAATGGCCTGCAAATCATTTGCCGCGCAAGCGACAACGACCGCCTGCCGCGCGTACAGCAACTCAACTGCATCCTTTGTTCGTGTCGCGCCAATGGATGTGGTGAAATCCTCACCGCCGAAGATGATCGCATCCAGGCGTGGATGGGAGGCGATCTCTTTGAGATTCAAAATCCCTTTGGCGGTTTCCACGCCGATCAAGATGCGGATTGAGTTGATCCGCCAGCCGTATTTCAATTCCGCGGTTTCGATGATTTCGGCTGCCCAATCCACATGCTCAAGGGATTCGACCTTTGGAATCACAATTCCATCCGGGCGAAAGGGAAGTACTGCGTCAATATCATCTTTTTCCCAACCTGAGCCGACTGCATTGATGCGGGCAAGTTTTTCGCTCTTGCCAAAATCCAATTCCTTCAAAGCCTTCGCTATCGTGGCGCGTGCTTCAGCTTTCTTGTTGACCGCTGTGCCGTCTTCCATATCCATGCAAATGGAGTCAACACCGAGGGAGATGGATTTGGTGATCATTTTCCATTTGTCACCTGGCATGTAGAGGAGTGCGCGTCGGGAGGGCATAGGGCTTCCTCGCTATTTCCATTGTATGGGACGGCGAAGAACAACGCCATCCGATTCAATCACTTGTTCGGGGAACATGCTTTTGGACAGTTCGACATGTCCAATATGCAATACACCGCTCGAAGCCTGCTTCAAAGCAAAGGATGTCCTGCCTGGTGGAAAGACCGCAATTACACGCTTAGGGTGGAACAAATTCTTGACTTTGGCTACCACCCCTGCGAGATCGCTATCAGCAGAGATCAACAAGGCTGTATCAAAATTGTTCTTTGACGCGTCAGCCATCACTTCAACAGAGATGTTTACATCGGTCATCTTTTCGTGATATGTCGTATAAGTATGCCCACAACGCCGACAAACGATGGTTTCCGAGAGAAAGTGACCATAGTAAATTTGGAAATTGGGTAAGGTTTTGAGCGCGTCGAGGAAAACTGCCTGTCTCCGCCGCTTATCTTCGGGTTGTTTAACGACTGTAGTGAAATACCTGGTCATCACAAGCGTTTGGTTTGGCTTGAGAAACTGCTTTGCAAGCGCCTGAACGTTGAGCCAGTAGAATCGTTTCCACCCTTTGGATCGCAGGCCGTAATAAAGGTTATAGCCATCAATATATGTAATTACTCGTTCCATAAAAACGCCCTCCTAACTTAAGGGACAGCCCGCCTTGAGGGCGGGCGTCGGCCTGGAGATGCTATCTCCGGGGGGGTTGATTGAATTTTACACGATTGTAGTTCCTTGTCAATGTTTTTGTTAAATGCCCAAGACAGAGCTTCGGTGCTCTTCTTCTGGTCATCGCCTGGCATGTAGAGTAACGCGCGTCGGGAGGGCATGGGCCAAGTTTCCTTGCTGTATTTTATCCCCATTCTGTCATTCAGTAGAAAACGATGGCACATTCTTCCTTGTTAAAGAGACAGCCCACCTTTCGGTGGGCGTCGGCTCGGAGATGTTAGGCGTTACTTTTTCTTCTTACGTCGGAACAAGGAAATAATCCTCGATCATACTTCCAGTCCTTGCAAACGCGCTTCATTCTTCTCCAGCATTTCGCACATGCCAGCCCAAAGGATGAAATCCTCGCTGTCGTCCATTTGCCCCTGGTTGAACTTCTTGTGGAATATTGTGCTTGACATCTTGTATTTTTCTTCAAAGGCTTTCAATTCCAGCCGAAGGTTGAGAATGGCGCGCCGAAATTCGGCGATCTGATATGCGATGAAACTTTGAGAAAATGCCTCTTCATCGCGCGAATATTCCAGCATCTTTTTCAGACGGTTGGCAGTCTTTGGGCGAACGTTCAAATTGAAATTTAGCATGGGATACTCTTTCCTGTCCAAATTCAATAATTGAGTATAGCATGATACTCATCAATCCTGCCTCCATCCGCCTGCATTTTCCATTACAATCGGGATATTCCCAAAAAAGGAGGCTCGCTGATGAGACCAGTTTATGCAATTTCAGGCGGGGTATCGAAATTCGCAAAAGCACGACCAGATAAGACCTTCCAGGCGATCATTAAGGAGGCGTACGATTACGCCATTGATGATATTGGCTTGGACTTCCCGACCTTCACTCGCATCGTGAACGGTTCGGTCGCTTCATACTTCTCGGATCATTTCACCCGACAGTTGATGGCAGGCATCATGGCGCAGGATTACCTCGGGCTGTGTCCCAAGCCTGGACATCGCGTGGAGGGCGGCGGCGCGACGGGTGGACTATGCTTCCAGGAAGCATGGAAGTCTGTCGCTTCGGGTCACATGGATGTGTGTGTGGCGTACGGCTTCGAGACCATGTCGCACGTGGAGACATGGAAGGGAAACGAATTCATCGCGCTTGCCTCCGACATCTCGTTCGATTATCCCGTCGGAGGTTTTTATTCGGGCTACTACGCCATGATGGTGACGCGCCACATGAAGGAGTTCGGCACGACCGTCGAGCAGATGGCGCACGTCAGCGTGAAGAACCACATCAACGCGTATCACAATCCCTACTCCCAGAAGCGCAACCGCTACACGATTGCGGATGTCCGCAATGCGCCGATGGTGGCCTGGCCTTTGACGCGCCTCGACATCTGCGTGATGTCCGACGGCGCGGCGGCGACCATTCTCGTTTCCGAAGAAGGGTTGAAGAAACTCGAAGCCGCGGGCGCGAAGATTCCGCGTCCGCTCGTGAAGGTGACCGGCATCGGCCGCGGCACAGACATGATGCGCATGGCTGATCGTCCGCACGTGGACTATGACAACTTCATGGAAAACTATGCCACCGAGCAGGAGAAATCCTCCGACGACACAAAGGTGTATTACAAAAAACTTTGGGATCACGGCACGCGCTATCCCGGAGTCCATTCGTTCCGCGCGGGACGCTCCGCGGGCAACATGGCTTGGAAACACGCGGGCATCAATGACCCTCTGCACGAACTGGACTTCATCGAATTGCACGACGCGTACACATCCTCTGAAATCCAGACCTACGAAGATTTGGGATTGTGTCGCTACGGTGAAGGCGGTCCGTTTGCTGAATCGGGCAAAACCTTTTTGCCGAACATTGACTACGGCTTGAAATTAAAAGACAAACCCGTTTGCGCGGTGAATCCCTCGGGCGGACTGATCGCCTGCGGACATCCTGTCGGCGCGACGGGACTGATGCAAGGCGTGTTTGCCATTTGGCAAATTCAAGGGACGATCAAAAAACATTTCAACGACGACCAGCTCCAGGTCAAGAATGCGAAGCGGGGCGCGATTCATTCACACGCGGGCACGGGCACCTACGTCTCCGTCTCCGTTTTGGAAAGGGAGGGTTAAGTCATGGTTAAGTTACCTTCACAACGCGAAGAAACACTGGGTGGTTACATCGTCCACGGCATTCCGTTCCCGATCAGCACCGATGAGGAGTCGCTGGAATTTCTCAAGCGCATGGCGCCGATCCAGATCGAACAGGAATATAAGATTAAGTATCTGCATTCGTACGGACAGGACAGCCCATGGTTCGCGGCGCTGACGAATAAACGACTGCTCGCCTCGCGCGACCCCGAGAGCGGATACACCACCGCCAACCCGCGCGGTCACGACATGTTTTCAGGCGCGGAGACAAAATGGATTGACATCACGAACGCGCCCGCGCACGTGCATGCCTTCACCGTTTGTTATTTCGGCTCGGAGGAGTTCCTGCCCGAATGTCCGTTCGTGCTGGCGTTGATCGAGTTCGAGGGTGTGAACACGTTGCTGCTGACCCGTCTCATGGGCGTAGACCCGGCCGCGCCTGCGCTGGATTGGATCGGCATGGAGGTGAGACCACGCTTCCTGCGCAATTCCAAGTTGAAGCCGACGGATGTGTATTTTGTGCCTAGTGAATAGCCCGCCCCCTCTGTCCTTCGGACATCTCCCCCATTTGAAGATCACAAATGGGGGAGAACTGGAGTTTAAATTTTCATAAATACAGGACATTCTCCTTCCCCAAAATCTGCACTTAGGTTGAGGGGGCGCATCAAGTGGCGGAGAAAAGGTAACCATCGAATCGAATTCCGTTGGACTAAAGTCCTGCCTCAATTCTTTGCGCCAGCCCGAAGGGCTTCCAGGTACTGAGCAGGTGGCTTTAGCCCCAGCGGACTTCGATTTGTAGTTCATGTATAATACAACAAATGACTTGATCACATAAACTTCTTATGCAAAATCAGCAGACCACTCACCCTAATCGCTTTGGCGTCATCACCGTTTTTCTGGTTTTAACGTTTTTCTCCATAGGTGACTTACTGGAGGTCATTTCCTATTTCGCTCCTGTTGTTGCCAGCCCGCTCTTCCCTTTTTTGCACGAGTCGCATGACCTGCTGGCCTTGATAGTGGCTTTATATGCAGCGCATAAGTTCTCTCCAGCAGTAGGCTGGGGGGCATTAGCATGGTTTGTTGTTCTCCACATCCCGTATGCTTACATTGTATTCCCGAATTCACTGCCAGAATTATTCCGGTTGGCAGTACTGACCGCCGCGGCCATCATTGGCGTCCGCATTATCGCGATACGCAGTCGTCTCGAGAGACAACTTGGAGAACTCGCCTCGGATATGGAAATCCAACGGGCTGCCGCTTTTCAACGCGCGGACGAACTGACCATTTTGAATGGCATTGCTATTGTCGGAGTGGAAGCGGATAACGTGGATACTTTGATCGAAAATGCCGCCCAAATCCTGAACAATGCACTTCACCCGGATTATTTCGCCATAGGCATGGTGGAAGAATCATCTGACATGCTGCGTGTTTATAATTCAACACTCACCGCAAATAGGGAGCGTTTGATATTGCCTTTGGGAAAAGGCGTGACCGGTCAAGTGATAGCCACCGGTAAGTCCAGGCGGGTTCCTGATGTACGTCTCGAGCCTGATTATCTCGCAGTGAATCCAGAAGTGTTATCGGAGTTATGCGTTCCGCTTAAAGTCAGCGGGAATGTCATCGGATTTATCAACATTGAAAGCAAACACCTGGATGCTTTCAGCGAGTCTGATGAATACCTGATGACAACATTTGCCGGGCAATTGGTTAACGCAATCGAAAAAGTGCGCCTGTTCCAAATAGCGCAGCGTCACGCTCAGGAAGCGGAAACCTTGCGTCAGATCGGGGCTGTTGTAACGTCAACACTCAATCAAGATGAAGCCATTGAACGGATCTTGGTGCAATTGGAGCGGGTGGTGCCCTACTATAGCGCTTCAGTGCAGTTGTTGGGTGAAGGTTATTCGGAGATTGTAGGTGGGCGTGGTTGGCCTGACCCGGCGATCGTATTGGGGGTTCGCTTCCCAATACCGGGTGATAATCCAAACACAGTCGTCATTCAACAACGCAAGCCGCTTATTCTTGGCGATGCAGGTTCGGTCTACGCAGCTTTTCGCGAAGAATCTCACGCTGCTCACATCCGTTCTTTTTTAGGTATGCCTCTGATTATCGGCGATCAGGTAATCGGTATGCTGACAGTGGACCACACACAATCCAACTACTTTACACAAGACCATGTCCGCCTGGTTTCAGCATTCGCCGATCAGGTAGCGCTTGCCATTCAGAACGCCAGACTGTTCGGCGAAGTACAGCAATTGGCCAGTACCGATGGTTTGACGGGCCTGCACAACCGCCGTCACTTCATGGAACAGGCTGATCTTGAATTCGAACGCGCCCGGCGTCATCAGCGCCCGCTGGCTGCGGTCATGCTGGATATTGACCACTTTAAACAAGTCAATGACACCTACGGTCATGCTGTTGGTGATCAAGTTCTCCAAATTGTATCCGCACGCTGCCGGGAAACCGTACGGGAGATTGACATCCTCGGGCGTTACGGCGGCGAAGAATTTGTCGTGCTCCTGCTCGAGACCGATCTGGAAGGAGCGCGTATCCTGGCTGAACGTCTGCGCCAGTGCGTGGTCGAGCCGCGAATTAGCACAGACGGTGGCATGATGAAAATTACAGTCAGTTTGGGAGTGGGAATTTTAGATAAAGAATGTCCGGATCTGGATCATTTATTACAGCGCGCAGATCAGGCATTATATAAATCCAAACAAGATGGACGGAATCGAGTATCCATTTGGCAGGAGTAAAGACCCTCAGACCGTTTTTCCCAATAGAGCGCAACTTGATTAATTTGCTGACTCGTCGAAGTGCCGAATCGCATCTCCTTGCGATACCGTTTCTCACATGAAATTCTCAACCGCTTCCATGATTTACAAAACGACAGAACTCGTATCGCCAAGATTTAACTGCATGACATGACCATCGCCTCTCCCACTGATCTTAGCTTGCCTGCCGATCAATGAGCGAGTCAGCGCAGTATCCTTGATCTCGCAATCCTCTTCGAGAATACTCTCTGCAATCTGGCTATTTTCTATTTTGCAATTTGCGCTAATCGAAGCATAAGGACCAATGGTTGACTTAATTATTTCAGCAGTAGGGTGGATAAAAGAGGGTTCGATCACTTTCACCTGTGTACCTGTATACCTGTCCGCTTGCGCGTGTTTAATATGTTTACCTATTTTCTCCAACAGAATCTTATTCGTATCCAGCGTGGCTTCGATCGTGCCCGTATCCAGCCATGTGCTGATCTTGTGGGTGCGGATTTTTGCGCCGCTTTCGATCATGATGGAAATAGCGTCCGTCAGGAAATATTCATTCTTTAGCATGACACCGCGTTGGATTTGGTCGTCAATAGCGGCCAGTAATTTCCCGGCGCTTTTGAAGTAATAACAGCCAACTACCACAAGGTTGTTATCCATACTTTGCGGTTTCTCGATGAAACGCTTCACCCAACCGTCTGCGCCTGCCTCCGCCACACCAAAACGACGCGGGTCATTGACAGGCATGACCCAGGCTACCCCGTCCGACTGCTCATTTGAGAGGAAGGAGAAATCTGTTTCCATCAGCGTGTCTGAAAAACAGATGATTAGTGGTCCGCACCGCAGGTATTCGCGGGCCAGCGCAAGTGCGTGGGATTGTCCCTTCATCTCAGGCTGCACAACAAAATGCGCCACGAGATTGGGGTAATGTTCTTTGATAAAGGCGGGTATTTGTATCTCGCCCAGGTATGGCCCAACGATAAAAATGTATTCCGCGTTTTCCGGGTCGGGCAGGGTCTTGAACATTTCGAGTAAATGCTCAAGGGTTGTTTTGCCGGCCACGCTCACGAGCGGCTTGGGCTTGCTCCAGGTATGCGGCCGCATGCGCGTGCCCCAGCCTGCCATTGGAATAACAATCTTTAAGGATTCATTTGTCATGGTTCAATTATCCATCAATGATGTTGATTTTGTGTATGGTTCGTATTATACCGTTTGAAAATTTCTGGATAGCGGCCGCTTTATTATCAGGACTTTCGCTTGTTGCTAAGAATCGGCGCTGGAGAGCCCCTTTTACGCTCAATCACATCATTTATTGTAACAACTCAGCCATGTCATTGCGAGCGCACTTCAGCGAAGCAATCTTTCATTAAATTGGGGAATTTCCTTGCTAGGCGCTTGCCGCTAAAGCGGAGATTGCTTCGTCGCGGAGAGCACGCTCCTCGCAACGACATTGTTTTTGAAGATGACTGAGCAATTACCATTCCCCAAAGAGTGGCTGCTCTTTTCCTTGGGCGTAGTTTTCGATGAGGCGGCGATGCACCGAGAAGACGTTGGCAGGCAGGGTATTTAATGGAAAGGCGCGTACTTCCGCGATCTCGCCGTCAGTTTTTCCATTAATATTAAAGTCTTTGCAAAGAAAAACAATGGTGTGGTCGGTTTTCCACTCTTTGAAATTGGAGTATGCGCCGATCAGGGTTATTTCTCGAAGTTCAGCACCCGTCTCCTCGAATGCTTCACGGCGCGCGGCTTGTTCGAGGGTTTCTTTACGTTTCAATCCGCCGCCGGGCAGGAACCACCCGGGCAGGTAGGTGTGCCGCACAAGCCATACCTTATCATACTGAATCA
This sequence comes from Anaerolineales bacterium, assembly GCA_030680795.1. GTDB lineage: Bacteria > Chloroflexota > Anaerolineae > Anaerolineales > Villigracilaceae > Villigracilis. Next base: position 45,076 of record JAUXUL010000029.1, read on the forward strand.
TGACAACCCGCACACCCATGCGGACAGGACGGAAGATGAAGCAATAAATTTTAAAACCGACGTAAAGCAGGCGAAAGTGCATTTTCATGAATGCCCTAATATCGGATGCGGTTGATAGGACTCTTCGAGTTGTTTTACCTCTTCCTCCGATAATTTGATCTCCAATGCGGCAATAGCCTGATCTAAATGCGCGATCTTGCTGGATCCGATAATGGGTGCGGTGATATAAGGCTTACTCAACACCCAGGCCAGCGCGATCTGCGAAGCCGTTGCATTGTGACTCTTTGCCACATCTGCCGCGCGCTCGGCGATGACAAAATCATGCTCGCGGAAATATAGCTGGTCTGCGAACGAGTCGCTTTGTGCGCGGGTGGTTTCACCGCCTCCGCCGCGTTTGCGGTTGCCTGCGAAGAATCCGCGCGCCATCGGGCTCCATGGAATTAATCCGATGCCCTGATCTTTGCAAAGCGGGATCATCTCGCGTTCTTCTTCACGATAGACAAGGTTATAGTGATTTTGCATGGACACGAACTTTGCCCAGCCGTTCATTTCAGAGATATGCAACGCTTTCATGAATTGCCACGCAAACATCGAAGACGCGCCAATATATCGCGCCTTACCCGCGCGGACAACATCGTTTAGCGCTTCCATAGTTTCTTCGATGGATGTGTTGTAATCCCAACGGTGGATCTGATACAAGTCCACATAATCCATTTGCAGGCGCTTGAGAGAGTTGTCAATCGAGTCCATAATGTGCTTGCGCGAGAGACCGCGGTCGTTTACATCCTCGCTCATTTGTTGATAGACCTTTGTAGCAACAACAATATTCTCGCGTTTTACACCAAAATGCCTGAGCAGGCTGCCTGTGACTTTTTCGCTTTCCCCAAGCGAATATACATCTGCCGTGTCAAAGAAATTGATTCCCGCCTCCAATGCGCGTTTGACGAAGGGCTTTGCCTGCTCTTCATCTAAAACCCACTCGCGCCATTTCTTTGAGCCGTAGGTCATCATGCCCAAACATAAGCGTGAGACTTTTAATCCAGTTTTACCGAGGTTAATGTATTGCATGGTTTCTCCTTGACCATAGACCGTGGACGGTAGACTGTTGTTGTACGGTCCACGGTCTACCGTCCATCATCAATAATTAAATGATCTGCAAATTTGTCAGACTCGCAGCTAATCTTTTTATCCCAACCGATTCAAAGACCACATCCACGATCTCATCGCCGTCCTGCATGCGACTGTCGAGGACAATGCCTTCGTTCCAGAGCGGGTGTTTGACGCGAGTACCAGCTTTGTATTTGCTGATCGAAACAGGAGCAGGCCTGCCCGTAGATAATGAAGCGGAGCCCCATTTCGTCTCAGGGACAGCGCCGCGCATTGGGCGCCCTGTGCGGGTTTTTCCGACCAGCATATCCGCAGGGATGTCATCCATAAAACGCGAGGGATAGGTTTCTTCGCTCAGGCCTCGTCCGCCGCGTTGAATGGCGCGCAGTAGATAAAGCCGGTCTTTGGCGCGGGTGATGCCGACATAAAAGAGGCGGCGCTCCTCTTCCATTTGTTCAGGCTCATCGAAGGAACGGCTGTGCGGAATGATGCCGTCATCGAGACCGATGATGAAGACCGCGCCGAATTCAAGCCCTTTGGCGGCGTGCAGGGTGAGCAGGGTGGGCGCGTTGGCGTCTGTGATGGTGTCCTGATCTGCAACCAGGGCGATATTCTCAAGGAATTCATCCAGCGTGCGGGAAGAATATTCAAGCGCAAGGCGTTTTAATTCCTGCACGTTTTCCCAGCGGTCTGCGCTTTCTTCGGTTTCATCTTCCAGAATGAATGCTTTGTAATTGATATCTTTTAAGATGCGCTCAAATAGTTCAACAGTCGTAGCTGTGGGCGCGACGGCGCGCCAGTTGGCAAACATGCCGCCAAAGTCTGCCAGCGGCAGGGCGGCGCGGCCTGTGAAGGATTTGTAATAGGGTGAGTCGGCACCGCGTGCGAGGTCAAGCAAAACTGCGGCGGGGCTGGTTTCGTTTTGACGCGCAACCATGTGAAGTGTGGTCAATGTTTTTTCACCGATGCCGCGCGGCGGGACATTGAGGATGCGCCCGAGCGCGGCTTCATCGGCGGGGTTGTGGACGAGGCGCATAAAAGCGACGACATCTTTAACTTCTCGGCGTCCATAAAATCTTTGCGCGCCGACGAGTTTATAAGGAAGCCTGGCCTGCAAAAAGGCTTCTTCAATTAATCGCGACATGGCGTTGGTGCGATACATCACCGCGCAGTCGCCTGGTTCGAATTGTTTGCTCAATACAAGTTGTGCGATGGTATCCACAACAAAGGCGGCTTCGCCATAATCGTCTCTTGCTTCGAAGAAAAATATTTTTTCGCCTGCGCCGCGGTTACTAAATAGTTTTTTCTTGCGGCGGTTGTGCGCGCGGTCAATCACACCCATGGCAGCGTCGAGGATGTTTTGATTCGAACGATAATTTTGTTCGAGCAGGACCACCTGCGCGTCGGGGAAATCCTGTTCAAAGCGCTTGATGTTACGATAGTCTGCGCCGCGCCATGCGTACACCGACTGGTCCGGATCCCCGACGCAGAAAATATTTTTATGATGTGAAGCGAGGTGCTTCACCAGCGCATATTGGGCCAGGTTGGTATCCTGGAATTCATCCACCAGCACATGCCTAAATCTTTGCGCGTATTTGTCGCGCACGGCTGGCACATCTTCGAGCAGGCGCGCCGTGTAAACCAGCAGGTCGTCAAAATCCACGGCGTTGCTTGCAATCAGTCGTTTTTGATATTCCACATAAATACGTTTTACCACCTCATCGCGATAAGTGTTTATCGGATAATCCTCCGCGCCGATCAGTTCGTTCTTTGCGCGTGAGATGGCGGCATGCATGCTGGCGGCGCGGTATAACTTGTCATTCAAGTTCAATTCTTTGATGATGCTTTTTACGATCCGTTCCTGGTCGTCCGAATCAAAGATCACAAAATTTGATTCGAGCGTCAGGTGTTCGGCTTCACGTCTCAGGATGCGCGCGCAGACCGAGTGGAAGGTGCCAAGCAGCATGCCCTTGGTGGCTTGTTCATTTAGCATTACCTTCACGCGCTGGTCCATTTCCCTCGCCGCTTTATTGGTGAATGTGACTGCGAGGATCTGCCATGGGCGGATGCCTTCATTCGCGATCAGCCAGGCGATACGTTGTGTGAGCACCCGCGTCTTCCCGGAGCCCGGGCCTGCTACGACCAAAACAGGCCCCTCCGCTGCTGTGACAGCTTTTCGTTGTTGTGGGTTGAGTTTATCGAGAAAATCCATGAGGGGAAGGATAACTTATAAAGGAGGAAAGATGAAGGCTTGTATTGAGCGAAGTCGAAATGATGAAAGAATGTCCCGCATGTTTGGTTGAATGAACCTTGCGGGACTTGTCTACCTGTCTACCTGTATGTAACTTTACTTTAACTCAGATGTGCAGTTTGGGCAACGGATGGCTTTGATGGAAATGACACTGAAGCAGTGCGGGCATTCCTTAGTGACAGGGTCAGCGGGTGGGGGAGCTTTCTTCATTTTGTTTGCGGTTTTTACAATGAGGAAGATTACGAAGGCGATGATGAGGAAGTCAATAATGGTTTGCACAAATACACCCCAGGCGATAACAGCTGTGCCGACTGTTAAGGATAGTAAGCTGAAATTAACTCCGCCTATCGTAATTCCGATCACTGGCATGAGAACGTCGTTGACGAGCGAGCCGACGATCTTTCCGAACGCGCCGCCGATGATGACAGCGACGGCCAGGTCCAGGACATTGCCGCGCATGACAAAGTTTTTGAATTCTTTGATCATGGTTTTCTCCTTTATGTTAATGACTTGTGTTTGGATTCTATGGCAGGAAGCGGGGCTTGTCAACGATCGAGGAAATTTTGGGTAGGATTTTGGCGATACCCCTGACTGGAACTATATAAAGTTATCCTTTATGATTTTTTTGTGTATACAAGTGTTACATTGCCCCTTTGTAGAAATCGCTGTTGACTCTCTTCTGGAATTAGGTATAATCTGGTTTGCTCGCTTAAATTGGTGTTGTATTAGTTCATAAGTAGTAATTATCCCAATATAGAATAGGACCTCGCGGATGCCTGATCTTTTACTAGATGTCAAAGGGCTTGAAACGCAATTTAAGACTCCGGATGGGATTGTTCACGCAGTAAATGGTGTCTCATTTGGATTGAAGGAAGGTGAAACACTGGGGGTTGTAGGAGAGAGTGGTTGCGGCAAGAGTGTGACCATGCTCTCTGTGCTGGGCTTGATTCCATCCCCACCAGGCAAAGTGGTTGCGGGGGAGGCATTTTATTTCGGCCAGGATCTGCTTAAGATGTCAAAAGAAGAGATCCGCCATGTACGTGGCGCGCAGATCGCCATGGTCTTTCAAGACCCGATGACCTCGTTGAATCCAGTGCTCACGGTGGGTCTCCAGCTTGTAGAGCCGCTTATGTTGCATCTTGGTATGACGCGAAAACAGGCAGATGCACGCGCGGTGGAGTTGCTGGAGATGGTCGGTATTCCGAAAGCGAAAGACCGGCTGGGCGATTATCCTCATCAGTTTTCCGGTGGTATGCGCCAGCGGGTGATGATCTCCATGTCGTTATCTTGTACCCCGCAAATTTTTATAGCAGATGAGCCGACAACTGCGTTAGATGTGACCATTCAGGCGCAGATCATTGATTTGGTGCGCCGGTTGCGTGATGAATTGGGCATGACCATTATTTGGATCACGCACGATCTGGGTGTTGTGGCAAACCTGGCTCAGCGGGTGATGGTCATGTATGGCGGCTATATTATCGAAGAAGCGCCAGTCAAAGAATTGTATTTTAATCCAAGTCATCCGTATACGCTTGGACTTCTGGGCAGCCTGCCGCGCCTTGACGAAAAAGGGCGTCACAGGCTTACTTCCATTGATGGTGTACCGCCTGTTCTTTATGAGAAGCCGATTCATTGCCCATTTTCACCGCGTTGTAAGTTTGCCGTTGAGCATTGCTGGAAGGAAAATCCTCCCTTGGACGACGTCACGCAAGGTCATCGCGTGGCCTGCTGGGTAGATACCAAAACTGGGAGAGAGCGTTAATGGAAAAGGCAAATACAAATATCTTGCTACACGTTGAAAATCTGGTCAAACATTTTCCGATTACCAAGGGAATTTTGTTACAGAAACAAGTTGGCGCGGTGCATGCTGTAGATGGTGTGTCATTTGATATATATCAAGGTGAAACCCTTGGTCTGGTAGGAGAATCAGGGTGTGGAAAGTCCACCACCGGGCGTACAATTTTACAACTTTACCGCCCAACCTCAGGTACGGTCAACTTCGATGGCGTTGACCTTGTCGCGTTGAAGGGTGAAGAACTTCGCCGCATGCGGCGCAAGATGCAGATGATTTTCCAGGACCCCTATGCCAGCCTAAATCCGCGCATGACGGTTGGTGAAATCGTTGGTGAGCCCTTGGTTGTCCATAGGGTTGCAAATCAGAAGGAAATTCAAGAGCGCGTATCCAATCTTCTTGAAGTAGTGGGGCTAAATGCAGGCTTTGCAAATCGGTATCCACACGAATTTTCCGGCGGCCAGCGGCAGCGCATTGGTGTGGCCCGCTCCCTGGCTCTTCAGCCATCCTTTATCGTTTGTGATGAACCGATCTCGGCTCTGGATGTATCAATTCAGGCCCAGGTTGTCAACCTGCTGGAGGACCTTCAGAATCAGTTCAATCTGACCTATCTGTTCATCGCTCACGACCTTTCAATGGTGCGTCATATCAGTGATCGAGTGGCGGTGATGTATCTTGGTATAATTATCGAACTGGCTGACCGCGACACACTCTACTTGAATCCGCTGCACCCTTATACCCAGGCATTGTTGTCAGCAGTACCGATAGCAGATCCTATTGCTGATTCCAAGCGCAAGCGGGTTATCCTCCAAGGCGATGTGCCTTCACCCGTTAACCCGCCATCCGGTTGTCGTTTTCGGACGCGTTGCCCAATTGCCGAAAGCCTCTGCGCTGAGAGCCAGCCAGAATTCCGTGAGTTGAAACCAGGTCACTTTGTTGCTTGTCATTTCGCTGAAAGGTTCGTATAATATTTAGTGAAAAGGAGGTGATGGTTTTTGAATTTGAGAACATCATTATTACCCTGTTGTGTCTGTTGTGTCTATCAAACTAAAAAAGAGGAGAAGAAAGATGCGTAAAAACTTTGCTATACTGAGCCTGCTTGTCATTCTCAGTATGATCTTAACAGCGTGCGGTGGCGCTACACCCGCCGCCGGTGAACCTGTTGTCGTAAAAGAAACAGTGATTGTCGAAGTCCCTGGTGCTGAGGCCCCTGCGGCTGAAGGACCCAAGGTACTCAACCTGTCCTTTGGATATGGCGATGTACCGACACTTGACCCTGCGATCGCGGAAGATACTTCTTCCATCCAGGTCATTGAAGAGGCTTTTATCGGTGTGACCCATATCGATGAAGAGACCAGCGCCACGGTACCGGGCATGGCCACCGATTGGTCATCTGAAATCAATGCCGATGGCTCTGAGACCATTACCTTTAACCTGCGCACGGATGTTCCGTGGGTGCGCTGGAATGGTGAAGAAGTTGAGACCGTCAAGACCTGCGATGGTGCGGCTGACCGCCTGGTCACCGCTGGCGATTTCGCTTACGGTATCAATCGTAACCTGGATCCCGTCAATGCTTCCCCTTACGCCTATGTGTGGGGCTTCGTCCTTAAGGGCGCTGCTGACTACAACAACGGCGTGACGGATGACTTCTCCACCGTTGGTGTGGAAGTCGTTGATGATGCTACTCTAAAGTTGACATTTATTGCTCCGGCCGCCTTCAACACGCAGATCGCCGGTATGTGGATCGGCCGCCCGCAGCCCAAGTGGGTCATCGAAGGTGATTGCGATGGCGCTGTTGAAGCCCGCGGTGAGCGCTGGACCGAGCCCGGCTTCTTCCAGAGCTATGGTCCTTTTACCATGAGCGAATGGATTCATGACTCCTCCCTGACAATTGTCAAGAATCCCTTCTGGCCGGGTACCGCTGATATTCCGGTCGCGAAGATTGACGTAGTCAACTTCTCGATGCTGGATGATGCTGTGGCCTTCGCCGATTACGAAGCTGGCAATTTGGATTCCTCCGCCGTTCCAGGCGCAGACCTGGACCGCGTCAAAGCCGATCCGGTTCTGTCTGCAGAACTGGTGACTGCCCCAGTGATGTGCACCTATTACTATGGCTTCAACACGACTGCTCCCGTTGTCAGCGATGTGCGCGTTCGCCGTGCGTTGTCCATGGCCATCGATCGCCAGAGCTTGATCGATAATGTGCTCAAAGGTGGACAGGAGCCCGCGCAGTGGTTCTCCCGCCCCGGCCTGGCTGGTTCCCCAACCATGGCCGATTACCCCGACTTGGGCGTCAAGTCCGATGCTGAGGCTGCCAAGGCTGAATTGCAGTCCTATTTGGATGAGACCGGTCAGACCGCTGACCAACTCGACCTGACCCTGATGTTCAACACCTCTGCCGGTCACCAGCGCATTGCTGAGGCCATTCAGCAGATGTGGGCAGACAACCTGGGTGTAAACGTCAAACTGATCAACCAGGAATGGGCAGTCTATCTGGCGACGATCAAGGGTGCTAATACTCCGCAGATCTTCCGCCTCGGCTGGTGCCTGGACTACCCGGATGCCAACAACTTCATCCGCGAGAACTTCGATGCCAATGCTTCGTCCAATCCCTACACGGATGGCAAACCCTCTGGCGGCGTTTTCTATAACAACCCAGACTTCTTCGCTGGTCTGGCTGTTGCCGCAACCGAGAGTGATGCGGCCAAGCGCGTCGAATTGTACGCTGCCCTCGAACAGACCCTTGTTTACGACGAAGCGGTCATTGCTCCGATCTACTGGTATTCCCGCAACACCGTGACCAAGCCCTACGTGGTCCGCACCTTTGGTGTGGGTGGTCAGGAAGCCCTCGAGAAATGGGATATCCTGCCCCACTAATCGGCAAGTTTTAGAAAGAAAAATAGAGAGGGGAGCCTGGCTCCCCTCTCTATTCGTCGTAATAATCTTGATTTTGTGATTGGAGCGTAGAGATGGGCCGATACATTGTTCGTCGTCTATTCTATATGATGGTTGTCATCCTGGTTGTCTCAATCATTACATTTGGATTGATGCATGCCATCCCTGGCGGCCCGTTTTCACGTGAGAAAGCCTTGCCTGAAGAAACGATAAAGATTTTGAATGAACGCTATCATTTGGATGAACCTTTATGGAAACAATATGTTAGTTACGCATACGCTGTATTGATTCCACATATCACCACGATACCCCCATCGACATCATTACAAGACGACTTTTTGGTGAACGCCCAGATCGGTTCGGTCTGGTTCCGTTGGATGAATTTCGGGCCATCCTTTAAATCACGCAGCCGGACTGTCAATGATATTTTCCGCGATAATTTACCCATCTCAGCCCAGTTAGGAACGATGGCCTTGATTATTGCAATAGCGATTGGCTTGCCACTGGGCGTCCTGGCGGCTCTAAAGCAAAACACTCTATGGGATTATTTTGGTATGGGTATCTCCATATTGGGGGTCTCTGTGCCTGTCATTGTGTTAGGTCCAATCTTCGTGTGGGTCTTTGGTGTGGCATTAAAATGGTTCCCACCAACAGGCTGGGGCGCTAAACCACCCTATCTTTTTGGTTTTTTACCGAGTAAGTTGGGCTGGGATTTCTTCAAATATGCGATCATGCCCTCGGTTGCATTGGGTTTGGGCTCATCCGCTGTGATTGCACGCCTAACCCGGGCATCTTTGCTTCAAACCATACGCGAAGATTATATCCGCACAGCCCGTGCCAAAGGCTTGCAAGAACGTGTCATCATTATGCGCCATGCCCTTAAGAATTCTATGATACCGGTTGTTACCATCCTTGGCCCGCTTTTTGCGGCTTTGGTGACCGGTACGTTTGTAACCGAGTTGATGTTCGGCATTCCAGGGATGGGAAAATATTTTGTGACCAGCATCACCAACCGTGACTATCCGGTTATCATGGGAACCATCCTGCTGTATGCTGTCTTTTTAGTGGTTGCAAACTTGATTGTTGATATTACCTACGCGTTTCTCGATCCGCGCATTCGTTACGATTAAAGTTGAGGAAAGTATCCATGACACAAGTAAAAATTGAATCGGCAATACTAGGCTCAGGCGGCATGCCGCTCACTCAAAAGCGCGAGAGCCTGTTTCAAGATTCGCTCAGGCGTTTGGTGCGGAACCGCGCGGCAGTGATTGGTGGCACCGTTATCATCGTGCTCATCCTGATGGCAATATTCGCGCCACTGATCGCTGTTAAGTCCTATGAAGTGCAGGTTTTGGTAGATCAAAATGTGGTCCCAGCATGGATTATTAAGGTCTTCCCAACCATGGCACCCTATGCCAGGATTTCGAATGATTACCCTGTGGGTGCAGATTATGTTGGGCGCGATCTGTTCAGCCGCATTCTCTATGGTGCGCGTGTGTCACTGGCCGTGGCATTTATTGGTCCTCTGATCAGTCTGATCATAGGTGTTATTTATGGCAGCATTTCAGGCTATTTCGGCGGTCGCGTGGATAACATCATGATGCGTATCGTGGACATTTTATATGCCTTTCCAAGCCTGCTCTTCATCATCTTGTTGTTGGCTTTCTTCCGCTCTACAATATCGGACATTCAACCAGGCACTTTAGCATATGCGTTCAGCAAATTGGACGAAGCTATGGGAGGCCTGTTTTTCATCTTTGTGGGCATTGGCCTGACGGCCTGGGAGACCATGGCCCGTCTCACGCGTGGACTGGTGCTCTCCGTCCGTGAGAAGGAATTTATCGAAGCAGCTCATACGATTGGTGCATCGAACCTGCGCATCATGTTCCGCCATATCATGCCCAACATTCTTGGCCCACTGGTTGTCGCTGAAACCCTGGCTATTCCCGGATACATCTCCACTGAAGCTTTCCTTTCATTTATTGGATTGGGTGTGAACCCACCAACCCCCTCTTGGGGTGCGATGATCTCAGATGGTGCACAGACCATCCGTTCCTATCCGAACCAGACCCTCCTCCCTGCATTGGCTCTTGCGATTACCATGTTTGCCTTTAATTTCCTCGGTGATGGTCTGCGTGACGCCCTGGATCCTCGCCTGCGGGGAACACAATAATTTGGAAAGTTCTATAAATCTAACCGAAGTGGACATGACAGGATTCAGAAGCCTTAAGGCTTCTGAATCCTGTCATAGTAGATATAGAATAGTTCGATTGCGGTATATGCGAAATTAAAGAGTGTTTGGATGCGAATAAATTGGTTGCCATTTCTGATGCTCGCTTTTATTATCGTAGTACTAATGCTTGGGGTGACAAGTTGGTTATTTACAGATGCACTAATTCCTTTGCAACAGACAACTATAACAAACACTCCTGCATTGCCTCCCGCATCACTGTTTAGTTGGATCACAATCGATCTTCCGCCAGCCAACTTGAATTTGGCGCGGAAGTATATAGACTGGTCTGCAAGGTCGGTCATGGTGATAAGGGACAAGGTCTTACTGATGACTGGTGTGTAAATCCTCCCGTGTGTGGGTGCGACTCAACCTGCTTATCCAACGCTTGCTGTGATGGCGGCCGATTGGGACTCTACCCATAATTTTCAAGATGAAAACACCGGAAGCGTTTCTCCTTTCTGGATGATTGGAAATACTGTGACTGTGGCGCTGATTCTTATTGGAGTCTTTCTGCTAAACAGGTGATCATCTCAATGATATTGATTTGGGTGTGTTTATACTGAAATGAAACACACTCTATTGATTTTTTTAATTCAGGAGGTGGGTAACTTTCCACGCCCATTAGCCTAGAAAATGAGTTGTTTTGGGACGATCTCCTTGAAACTCGATATGAGCCTAGAAGTGTGTATTAATGGTGTGTATGCAAAACATATCAAGCATGCTAGCGGGGACGGTCTGCGCGATGCGCTTGACCCGCGTTTGAAGTTATAATCGGTAATAATCTCAATGATGGAGAACCCTGTGGCAGCGAATAATCAAAAACCTTTGCTCGAAGTACGTAATCTAAAGACTTATTTTTATACTGAAGACGGTGTTGTGCGTGCCGTGGACGGCGTGAACTTCGAAGTTTTCCCCGGTGAAGTGCTTGGAATCGTAGGCGAATCAGGTTGTGGTAAAAGCGTCACAGCGCTTTCTATTATGCGTTTGATTAGCCAGCCCGGCAAAATTGAGGCTGGTGAGATACTTTTTGATGGCAAGGACCTTGTAAAAGCCACTGAAGAAGAGATGATGCAAGTGCGTGGAAACCGCATCTCGATGATCTTCCAACAACCCCAGTCTGCGCTTAACCCTGTTTTTCGCTCTGGCGACCAAATCTCCGAAGTGCTCAATATTCACCAGGATTTTGGCAAGGAAGCCGGTAAGAAAAGAGCCATTGAGCTGCTTAAATTAGTGGGTATCCCCGAGCCAGAAAGCCGCGCGGAATCTTTTCCACATGAACTTTCCGGCGGCATGGCCCAGCGAGTCATGATCGCCATGGCGCTGGCCTGTGTTCCAGACTTGTTGATCGCGGATGAACCTACCACTGCCTTGGATGTGACCATCCAGGCCCAGATCCTCGATTTGATGAGGGATATGCGTACTCAGTTGGGTTCGACCATGATCCTGATCACGCACGACCTGGGCGTGATCGCTGAAATGGCGGACCGTGTGGCAGTGATGTATGCTGGTGAAATTGTCGAGCAGTCTCCTGTAGCGACACTTTTTGATCTTCCGCTTCACCCTTACACCAAGGGTTTGATCGGTTCAATCCCAGTGCTTGGCGAGGTGCGTGAAAGACTGGATGTCATCCCCGGCTCCGTTCCAAATTTGGTGAACCTGCCTTCTGGCTGCCGCTTTGCCCCTCGTTGTATGGCGCGTGTTGAGCATGGTTTAGCGATCTGTTCTGAAAAACGCCCCGAATTAATGGATATCTCCGAGGGACACCAAGTACGCTGCTGGCTTTATCAGGACTCTGAATATGAGATGCACGTCGCTCCAATCAAGTACGTAAGCAAATCTTAAAAAGAGATGACGTGGCTATGAATATAAAAATGCAAACTCAAGAGAAACCAGATTTGTTGGTTGTAAAAGACCTTGTAAAATATTTCCCTGTTCGTTCCGGCGTTTTGCAGCGCACCACAGCCTGGGTAAAGGCTGTGGATAAGGTGAGTTTCTCTGTGAAGCTCGGCGAAACCTTGGGCATGGTGGGTGAGTCCGGTTGTGGAAAAACAACAGTAGGTCGTTCCATTCTACGTTTGATCGAGCCCACATCCGGTGAAGTCGCCTTCAATGGTGAAGACATTATCAGGATGCGTCCAAAATCACTTAAGGCTTTGCGCCGCGATATGCAGATCATCTTCCAGGACCCTTATGCATCTCTCAACCCTCGTATGCCGATCGGGGAAGCGGTCATGGAAGGCTTGCAGATCCATAAAATTGGACAACCCAGGGAACGCTGGGAAGTTGCCATCAATATGCTCAAAAAAGTGGGCCTGGAAGAATATCATGCCCGCCGCTACCCGCATGAGTTCTCAGGCGGTCAGCGCCAGCGCATCGGCATCGCCCGCGCTTTGGCTTTGCAGCCCAAATTCATTATTTGCGATGAGCCGGTTTCAGCGCTGGATGTTTCCATCCAATCACAGGTCTTGAATATTCTCAAAGACCTGCAAAAGGAATTCGGACTCACTTATTTATTCATTGCGCATAACTTGAGCGTGGTGGAACACATCTCGGACCGTGTAGCTGTCATGTATTTGGGTAAGGTGGTTGAACTAACCGATCGTGACACGCTTTATCGAGAACCATTGCACCCCTATACAAAAGCTCTGCTTTCCGCCATTCCAATTCCTCACCCCAATTTCAAGCGTGAGCGAACCATTCTCAAGGGTGATGTGCCCAGTCCGCTTAACCCGCCGCATGGCTGCCGCTTCCATACTCGTTGCCCGGTTGCCATTGCAAAATGTTCACAGGAAGAACCTGAATTCAAGGAAGTCAAACCGGGTCACATGGCGGCTTGCTGGCTTGTGGAATAAGACGATAAATGAGACCGCCGTTCGGCGGTCTTTTTTATTTCGGGCGACCCAAATCTTTTTTCAACCTTCAACATTGTTATAATTGCCTTCATTGTTATTTGTACGTTTGCATCCCTCGCGCCATATACTGAAAACGGATACAAACTGCGCTTTTGTCCAACAGGATTCGGCGGATTACCCACAGGGGGCTTCGCACAAATCCTGCCTCAGTACATGAAAGTCGGTTAAAACCGACTCGTCGCGCCAGTGGCCAGTCCGAAGGGACTTCCATGTACTGAGCAGGCGGCTTTAGCCCCGCGAACCAGGCGGCAAAATACCGCACGCTTCGCGTATGACCGTGTTCAGCATAATGAATCGGCAGGCATTTATGAAAATAAAACTTTTCCCCTTTGCACTGATCATTTTTACGGTTCTTGCTGGATGTTTAAGATTATCGCCGCAGGCTGAAACTCCAACCGAATCATTTACACCTTTTCCTACAGGTACTCCAAAGGCTTCTGCTGCGAGCTCCCTGACCGTATGCCTTGGGCGGGAACCTAATACTCTTTATCCCTTTGGCGAATTGAATGCCGCTGCGCGCAGTGTCTTAGCCGCGATCAACGACGGCCCGTTTGACACGATCGGTTATGAATACCAACCTGTGATCTTCACGCGCATGCCCTCCCTCGAAAACGGCGAAGCACAAATTGTCAGAACGCAGGTGCAGGCTGGAGGTCAGGTTGTGGATGCGAATGGGAATCTGGTCTCGCTGGAGCAGGGCGTGCGCGTGCGTCCTGCTGATTGCCGCGCCGATGATTGTGTCATCACTTATGACGGCACGACTTCGCTTGAGATGGATCAAATGATTGTCAACTTTCGCCTGCGCCCTGACCTGACATGGGCAGACGGCACACCTCTGACCGCCGATGATTCTGTGTATGCCTTTGAAATTAATGCAAATGTCAAAACATCAGCAAATACTTATTTGATCGAACGCACACAAATCTACGAAGCCGCCGATGCGCAAACCGTACAATGGTGGGGCATGCCTGGTTTTATTGACCCGACGTATTTCATAAATTTTTGGGCGCCGGCCCCGAAACATTTGTGGGATGAATTTCCCGCCGATCAATTGCCTTCCATTGATATTGCATCGCGCACACCGATAGGCTGGGGACCTTATATGATCGTGGAGTGGATTGCGGGCGATCACATCGCTTTGGTGAAGAATCCATATTATTTCCGCACTGCAGATGGTTACCCAAAAATTGAGACACTCTCCTTCCGCTTCATCCCGGACCCAAATATGGCTCTGAGCGAACTGGTGGCAGGCCGCTGTGACATTCTCGATCCATCCATTTCCCTTGATGGCCAGGCAGGGTTATTACAGGAAATGCAAACCGCTGAACAGGCGCAGGTATTCATCACCTCCGGTATGACTATCGAATGGCTTGGGCTGGGGCTTGCGCCCGCTTCATATGACAATGGTTATGATATTCAAAAAGACAGGCAGAATATTTTTGCTGATGTGCATACTCGTCAGGGTATTGCGTATTGTCTTGACCGTCAATCGGTGGTGAGTCATGTTCTCTTTGGAATGACAACCGTACCAACCACGTATATTCCAGTTGAACATCCTGTGTACGACTCGAACATTACGCCTATCCCTTATGATCCTGAAGTAGGCATTTCACTTCTCGAACTGGCCGGCTGGCAGGACACAGATAACGACCCAGCCACGCCGCGCCGCGCAGTGAAAGTTGCCAATGTCCCATTCAATACGCCTTTGCAGCTGAATTACTACACAACAACTGCCACACAACGCAGGCAGGTGGTGGAAATTCTTGAAAAGTCACTTGCAGAATGCGGCATAGGTCTCAAAGTTGAATTTTTTTCACAAAATGATCTTTACGCTTCAGGACCAAATGGGTTCCTCTTTGGGCGTAATTTTGACCTCGCTGAATATGCAATGGGTGTCAATGGCATTGAACCTCCATGCGCCTGGTTCACCGGTGCAGAGATCCCTTCCGAAGATAATTTGTGGGTTGGGACGAACATAACAGGATACAGCAATAAAGAATATGACTCCGCCTGCCGCGCCGCACAACTTTCACTGCCAGAAGAACAGGCTTACACCAATTCGTACCGGCAGACTCAGATGATCTTATCAACTGACCTGCCTGCCATTCCCTTGTATTATCGTCCGCAGATCGCTGCGACCCGCCCCGAAATTTGTCAATTCGATTTCGATCCAACCGCCAACCCGCTCTGGAATATCGAATCGGTTGACAAGGGTGACTCCTGTCAAAAATGATCGGAAATTACCTGACAAACCTTGCTATAATACGCGTAATAAAATTTTAAGAGTCGGGCATGGCAATCCGCCTCATCTGTCTCCCTGACACCCTTCGATCAAACTCAGGGCAAGCCTGCTCCTAATAAACAGACAGATAAACTCGCGGATGCAGTTTCCGCCTCCGAAATGAAAGCACTGCTAAAAAAAAGGGATCACCCGAAAAATGAAACTCAACAAGGCAGAGATTTGGAACGAAGCCGCCGAAAAACACGGCACGAACCCTGTCAACTCGGAAGTGATCTCGCTTGAAGAAGCGCGTAAACTCGGCATTATTTCCGAAGGAAAGTTAAAAAAATTTGTGATACAATTTTGCCCGCACTGGGGCATGGTGCAATGGCAGCACACCAGCCTTTGGAGCTGTGGATCTTGGTTCGAATCCAGGTGCCCCAGCCTGACACATCCGCATCTGCGGACTATTTTCTAAAACAGGATTTGTTGCGGAGTAATGCAATGCCGCACGGATCCTGTTTTAATTACCCCGTACATTCCCATTTGCTCCTATCGAGATGTGCGGGGTTGAGGTGAAAATATGAAGATAACCGCCATCCTCCTTGCCGCCGGCCAGGGGACTCGCATGAAATCATCCCTGCCTAAAGTATTACATCCCATTGCAGGTCAGCCCATGATCTGGCATGCCTTGCAGGTCATTCAACGATCCACCACCGAGAAACCGGTTGTCGTGGTTGGGCATGGCGCGGAAGAAGTGACGAAATACCTCGATGATTCCGCGCAGACTGTTTTGCAGGAAGCACAACTCGGCACAGGCCATGCGGTCATGCAGGCCGAGGCTTTATTGAAGGGGAACACGGATCTTGTCGTCGTTTGTTACAGCGACATGCCTTTGTTGCGCGGCGAGAATTTGCAAAAACTTGTTGAAACGCAAAAGAATAATAGAGGCCCCATTTCCATATTGACCGTGGTGGCAGACGACCCGCGCGGATTTGGACGCATCATCCGCAAGGCAGACGGCTCCGTGGAGGCCATCGTGGAGGAATATGTCGCCACGGCAGAGCAGTTACAGGTCAAAGAATTGAACGTAGGCGGGTATTGTTTTGACGCAGATTGGTTATGGGATGCCTTGCATCGCATTCCAAAAAATCCCCAAAAAGGCGAGTATTATTTGACCGATACAGTTAAGTTGGCCTCCAAAGCCGGGCTGCCTGTTCAAGCTACTGTGATGGATGATCTTGAAGAGACCATCGGCATTAATACACGCGTGCATCTTTCAGAAGTGGAAGCTGCCATGCGCAGGCGCATTAATCAGGAGCACATGCTCAATGGTGTTACGATGATGGATCCGGCCTCCACATACATTGATGTTGATGTAAAGATTGGCAGGGATACGGTCCTCATGCCCAATACCTATCTGCATGGAAAGACCGAGATCGGCGAAGGTAATCTGATCGGACCGAATGCCATCATCCGCGATTCAAAGATTGGAAATCGCTGTAAAGTGCTCGCGTCGGTTCTGGAAGGCGCGCTGCTTGATGATGATGTGGACATCGGCCCGTTCGCACGCTTACGCAAAGGAGCTCATCTTGGCAACCACGTCCACATGGGGAATTTCGGTGAGGTGAAAGATTCATATCTTGCTGAAGGCGTGAAAATGGGACATTTCTCATATATTGGCAACGCGCAGATCGGCGCAAATAGCAATATCGGCGCGGGCACGATCACCTGTAATTATGACGGCGAAAAGAAATATGCCACTGAGATTGGCGAGGATGTTTTTATCGGCTCGGATACCATGCTGGTTGCGCCTTTGAAGATCGGCTCAGGCGCACGCACAGGCGCAGGCTCGGTGGTGACGAAAAACGTGGCAGAGAATACACTTGTGGTGGGCATGCCTGCGCGTGCCATTAAAAAATGGAAAGAAAAGCGAAAAAGTAATAACGTAGATAAGTAAACACGTAGACAGGTAAAGTTGCTCAAGCCGCCGTCCTCGCCGCCGAGAGCATAAGAAGTGGACAGGTAAAAAATGAATCTAACACATGAAGAACGACAGGCGTTGATTAACCTTGCCAATGAAGCGCGCAAACTTGCTTATGTGCCGTACTCAAATTATCCAGTCGGTGCGGCCTTGCGTACAAAGAGTGGACGTTCATACACGGGCGTGAATGTAGAGAATGCGGCCTATCCGCAGACCATGTGCGCAGAACGCGTGGCCATCTTCAAAGCTGTGTCAGATGGTGAGACCGAATTTGATGTGATCGCAGTGGTCACGAAGAACGGCGGTTCTCCCTGCGGCGGATGCAGACAGGTGCTGGCTGAGTTTGGTTTGGATACCATTGTTCTACTTGCAAATGGCAATGGAAAACTTGTGAAGGAATCAACTGTGTCCGAATTACTCCCCGAAGCATTTACGCCAAAACATTTGGCGGCAGATAAGTAGATAACCAGAGAGTAGAGAACAGTTCTCTACGCTCTACTCTCTGCTCTCTCTATGACTGAATTCCGCTCCTTCCGCGCTTCTGCGGTTGTACTTCGCCATAGTGATTGGGGCGAAGCCGACCAATTGCTGACGCTCTATACGCGCGAGCAGGGTATGGTGCGCGCATTGGCGAAAGGCGCGCGAAAAATAACTTCGCGCAAGGGGGGGCATTTACAACCCTTTACTCAAATTACCGTGCAGCTTGCAAAAGGACGTGACCTCTTAATTGTTACGCAGGTTGAAACAGTCAACGCATTTCTGCCCTTGCATGATAATTTGGAAAAGACAGGTTATGCGGCTTATGTGATTGAATTGCTCTTACGTTTTTCGTATGAAGCGGAAGGCGGCAATCCCACACTCTTTAAATTAGTGATTGAAACCCTGGGGCGCATTGAAAAGGAAACCGATTCCTGGCTGGCTGTACGATACTATGAAATGAGATTGCTGGATGCTGTCGGATTTCGTCCGCAGTTATTCGAGTGTGCCAATTGCAGGCGCGAGATATTGCCCGAAGACCAACTTTTTTCATTTTCGGCAGGCGGTGTCATCTGCCCTCGCTGCGGACAGGGTTTGCCCAACCTTGCGCAGATCTCAATGGAAACGCTCAAGTATTTGCGCCACTTCCAAAGATCCAGCTACAGAGATGCCTCGCGCGCGCAGCCCAGCCTAACGGCGCGGAAAGAAGCGGAAGTTCTCATGCAGGGATATTTCACTTATCAGCTTGAGCGCGAGTTGAACACGCCGGGCTTCATCAAACGCGTTAAGTCATAGCGGGAAATTTCTTTTAAACTAGACTATGGATCTCATCAGTCACGAAGTAAATCACCTGTTTTTGGCTGAATAATTTTCAAAATTTGGAGCGTTTTTTTATTGCGAATGTGAAAGGATAAAAAATGACGCGCAAAATCTTAATCAGTGCTTTGATCGTCCTCAGTTCAGCTCTGCTGGTCTTGAACATTCTTGGGATTGCCCTGGCGTGGATATATAACGAACCGCTGACAAAGGAAGCTGTTTCCCGCTTGCAGGAAGTTGACTCTCAACTGGCGCAGATGCAAACCGATCTGCAAAATGCACAAACAGAAGTAGAGCGCGCCTTACGCATCATCGAATCTGCCGAGCAGGCGTTGGCATCGTTCACGCAACAGACCACGGATGCGAAGCAATTATTGGAAGATGTCAACAGCACGCTGGACGATCAACTGATCCCCGGCTTGGAGACGACCCGCACAAATATTTCCGAGGTGCGAAACACGCTGGAAGATTTGCGTACTACGCTGGAGCAGATCAACGCGCTTCCATTCGTTAACTTGGACCTGCCCGGCGACGCATTGCTTTTGAGCATCATTGACCAGGTTGACTTGCTCGACGGCGAGATCGCCAACGTGCAGGATCTGGCGCAACGCGCTTCCACATTTATTAGTGATACATCTTATTTATTGGGAGGGGATTTTAACGAGACGAAACAGCAGCTCGAAGATCTTCTGCTCGTCCTCACTGAATATGACCAAAAGGCGGCGGACTGGCGCAAACAAATTGCAGCATTAATTGAGTCCGCGCCGCGCTGGATTGACAACGCCTCCATCTCGCTGACAGTTGCTCTGCTCTGGTTTGGATTCTCTCAATTTGGGCTGATCCTGCACGGGCTAAGTATGAAGCGGGGTAACGATCCGCTGGATGTGCTAAGGACGAAGTCTGAAAAGTTTATGTCACCCTGAGCGACAGCGAAGGGTCTCTACTTCGAAAACACGAGACCCTTCAGTCGTAACGAACGCTTCTTCAGGGTGACACGTTTCAAGCGTATGCGCCAGACCAGGTTTCGAAGCGCCGACCATCGTGTTCTTCGGGTGTGTAAAAAGTGAGATAGGTAAGCGTATGATACTTCACAAATTTTTGTTCTTTTGGATTCTGGATCGCAAGATTGTAATATGAATGCCAGGTGCCGGAGTTGAAATAGATCTGGCTTTCAGGGTTGCGCATGACAATCTTCATACCGAGAGGTACAACTTCATAATAATGAGTGTGCCCATAAATAATGTGCCGGGCTTTGCCATTTAGGAAAGCGGGCTCCTGCAGGGCATGGCTGGCGAAGGAACGTTTGCCGCCCAACATTTTATTACGTACCCAGATCGCCACATCGCTGATGGTTGAAAAAGATGCGCGCCCTGAAATTTTTATAATCAACTGCATTGCATCAACAACGTCGAAGTGAAAAGCCTTATCCGCCTCGCGGACAAAATCCAGTTGCAGAAATTCATCTGCGATCTCATCCCAGACTTCCTTCAATTCATCTTCCAGCGGATGTTCACCCGCATAATTTTTGATCTGCCCGCTGATCCAAAGCGGGGCCGCCAGCACCGGGCGGATATTGGCGATCTTACGCAGGCTGTCCACAATGCCGGTGGGCAGCAGGTCGCCGTATCTTTTTTGCACTTCAACGGGGAAACGGTTGCACACATCCATCGTAAATGCATCACCCATTGTGCCAAAGTCGCGTCCCTTGTCACGGTCAAAATTGAATTTGTCGAACACATCCCCATGCCGGCCAAAGATTTTGTGACGCTCGAAGAGGTCTTTCAGGAATGGAGATTCATCCGCATCATACGGGAACGGGGAGGCTGGGTTGCTCAACCCCATCTTTTCGATCACCTCGAGGCGGATCCTGTCAAAGGCATCGCCTGTTAAATGATAGTACCAATCGTGATTGCCCACCATGTAATGCAAGCGCACCTTGAGCGGAATCTGCCATGTGCTTTGAAAATCCGGATTGCCACGGCTGTCCGCAGGCTCGAGGTGGATCTCTTCACCGTTTGCGCAACGACGCAGGACTTCCACGGCTTCTTTATTTTCTTCAAGGATCGCGCGGGTGACTTCGAGCAATTTGGGCGCGTAATTCGGGTTACTCGGGTCACTCCACGGGCGGATGTAGTTTGCATCGCTGGGGATCGTATCCAGCCAGTGGGTGGAGTGCAGTGGATCGAGGATGTCGCCCATCAGCAAAACGTCGAGGTTCTCAATCGGACGGTACCTGCCGTCCCTGCGCCAGGAGGCGAAGCGGGCGGTTTCAGTCAGGCGTTTGGCGAATAATCGAAACCCGCTGGGTGAGATCGAATCGGCTGTGGTTCCGTCCGCAAGATGTAGGTCGCTAATGATGACGAGCATGGTTGTCTCCTGTTGAACCGCATTATAGCGCGAAAGATTTGATTGACCAGATAATCGCAGCATGAAATTTGCCCCAATGTTGCGATGGTTGTATAATTTTTATGGACGTATTTTATGTTGCAGGAATTTCTCGACGAACGTAAACGCATGGTGGAGCACCAACTCCGTGCACGCGGGATAAACGATGCGTGTGTGCTTGCCGCTTTCGAATTGATACCGCGCCATCTCTTTATGCCGCAGGAGTCGCGTGAATGGGCCTATGAAGACTGCCCACATCCGATCGGCTTCGGGCAGACGATCTCACAGCCTTACATTGTTGCATACATGACCCAGATGCTGGAACTGCTCGACACAGAACGCGTGCTCGAAGTGGGAACAGGATCGGGCTATCAGGCAGCGATTCTTTCCCGCCTTGTGCGTGAGGTACATACTGTTGAGTTGATCCCGACCCTGGCAAATCGTGCCGCTCATCCGCTTGCCGATCTTGGCGTGACAAATGTTTTCATTCACATCGGGGATGGATCACAAGGCTGGGTCAAGTCTGCACCGTACGATGCGATCATCGTCACAGCTGCCGCGCCGCGTGTGCCGAAAAGCTTGTTGAATCAACTGACCGATCACGGACGCATGATCCTGCCCGTCGGCGATAGCGGATACCAGAAGTTGGAGTTGTGGCAGCGCGAGGGAAATTCTTTCTTACAAGAGACATTATTACCGGTTGCGTTTGTCCCGCTGAGAGGGAAGGAGGGGGTCTGATGTTTGCGGCTGTGCCAGTCAATCTGCCAGATTGGGAATTGGTAACACGCATGTCTGTGCGTGAGATAATTGACGGATAATTTCATAAACCACCCTGGCGGGGAAACATTATGCCTGAAACCAAACGCCCTCTCAAAGTCTTCCCTTCGACAGGCTCAGGGCACCGCCTTTGCCATATCATGCCCGTAGGGTACGCCCACGCGGACCGTGACCCCGTGCGCGGACTCTTGGTGGTTGAGTAGCCCCATGTTCTTCGGGGCGTATCGAAACCACACCCGCCTGACCAAAGACAGCGTGGACCGCTACGCGTGGCTCGACAAAGCCAAACCTTGTGGTGAGCCGCGTCGAACCATCCTCCTAGGGCAGGGTTGGGAGTTGGAAATCCGCGAGGCTGTGCGCGAGATAGTCGCCTGAAAGCGTTATAATATCAACATAGTTCAGGAGAAAGACTATGTTTACCCATATCGCTTATGACAATGAAATTCTAAATGGCAAGCCTCATATCGTTGGTACGCGCCTTAGCATTGAGTTTATTCTTGAACTCTTCGCCAGCGGTGCGACCAAAGATGAAGTGATTAAGTCTTACCCGCAATTGACTGCCGAAGCGGTAGAGGATGCATTGAAATACGCCGCGCAATTTTCAGAAACTGCTGAACGTGTTTTGAGCAAAAATGCTGAACTTTACAAACGATTGTCTTGAGATTTTTATGGAGATAAGGATATGAAATACAAAATCCGACTTGAAGAAACAGATGAAGGGTTTGCCGTTTGGTGTCCTGGATTGCCAGGGTGTTGGTCACAGGGGGAGACAGAGGCAGAAGCTCTTGAAAATATCAAGGATGCGATCAAGACGCACCTTGAAACAAGTGTAATTCTCAAATCTGCTGATGAAAGTTTTGCGCAAGGCTGGACAGAAGTAATAAACAACAAGGTCTTTCCACTAGAACAATTGTTTGAAATAGAAAATGAAGAATACAAAGAATAAGATTGTGAAAGCTACAAAACCCACTCCCCGTTTTGCCATCTGTGTTGATAATAGCGAATATCCCGCCTCGCTGGAATTACACAAGATTTATCGAGTACTCCCTGACAAAGATGCGCACGCCGACGGAGATATGTGTATCGTTGATGAAAGCGGCGAAAACTATCTTTTTCCGGTTGATTATTTCATTCCTGTTGAACTTCCGCAAACCATTGTCCGAGCATTGAACAAATCATTCGTATGACCAGTGGTGAGCACATGATCGGTCGTGTAATTTCTGTAAAGCCGCTTGAACATTATTTACTTGAAATCGAATTTGCGGATGGACTTCGCAAAGTGATTGACATTCGTCCCTTCATTGGTAAAGGCATTTCTGCCGCGCTAAAAGATGAAGCCTATTTCCGTCAGGTTAAGTTAGAAGATGGTGGCGGAATTACCTGGGACAATGGCTATGATTTCTGTCCCAACTTCCTGCGCGATGATGTGCCTGCCGTAAATGTTGTAACAGCGTAAGACAGTTCTCGCGGGGAAACATTATGCCTGAAACCAAACGCCCTCTCAAAGTCTTTCTTTGCCACGCCCATATCATCCCCTTGTGGGACGCGGACCGTGACCCCGTCCCACAAGGGGATGATATGCGCGGACTTTACGCCTGCCTGACCCAAAGACGACATGGATTGAGCGTTATAATAGCGACATGAAACAGGATATTGTTCTCCAAACCTTGAAACAAAAAAACATCGAGTTGACAAACAAATTCGGTGTGAAATCTTTGTTGCTGTTCGGTTCAGTGGCAAGGAATGAAGCCACTTCCACCAGTGACGTGGATTTGCTCGTGGAGTTCAATCGTCCCGTAGGATATTTCGGCTTATTTGCCTTGCAGGATTACCTTGAAAAATTGCTCGGCTGCCCCGTTGACTTGGGGACTCCCGACAGTTTGAAGCCATATATCAAAGAGCGCGTAATGGGGGAGTTGATCCGTGTCACCTAGAGACTGGCGAGATCGTGTTCGTGATATTCTGGAGGCAATTGCTGAAATCCAGAAGTTTACGCGCGGCATGGACTATGAAACCTTTAAAAAAGATGATAAGTCCATACGTGCGGTTGAAATGAATTTCATCATTATTGGTGAGGCGGCAAACCAAATTTCTGAAGAAATAGAAGATAAATATACAACTATCCCGTGGAGCCTCATGCGCGCCATGCGGCATCGCATTGTGCATGTCTATTTTAAAGTTGATGAGAAATTAATGTGGGATACTATTCAGAATGATTTGCCACCTTTAATCCCCGAACTCGAAAAATTGTTGTAATTTCATCCTTCATCCTTCATCCTTCATAATTCATCCTTATGGATAAACGCCCCCTCAAAGTTTTCCTCTGCCACGCCCACTCGGACCGTGACCCCGCGCGCGCACTCCCCGAAAGGACCCGCCTCACCAAAGACGGCGTGGACGCATGGCTCGACAAAGAGAAACTCCTCCCAGGGCAGGGTTGGGAATTGGAAATCCGCAAGGCTGTGCGCGAGATAATTGACGTATAATTTCATCAAGGACAATTCCAATGCCAGAAATCAGCCGCTTTTTCGGGATCATTATTCGCATGTATTTCAATGACCATGTACCGCCGCATTTTCACGCGCATTATGGCGAGCATCAAATTGAAATTACCATCGAAACACTTGAAGTCTTGAAAGGTAAACTGCCGAACCGCGTACTTGGATTGGTGTTGGAGTGGGCATCACTTCACCGTGACGAATTAAGGGCTGACTGGGAACGGGCGCGCAATGAACAACCACTCGAACCCATCCAACCATTGGAGTAGGAAAATGGATAAAGTTATTTCTGTCAAACCTTTGGGAAACTATTTATTGGAAATCGAATTTGTGGATGGACTTCGCAAAGTGATTGACATTCGTCCCTTCATTGGTAAAGGTATTTCTGCCGCGCTAAAAGATGAAGCCTATTTCCGTCAGGTTAAGTTAGAAGATGGTGGCGGAATTACCTGGGACAACGGCTATGATTTCTGCCCCAACTTCCTGCGCGATGATGTGCCTGCCGTAAATGTTGTAACAGCGTAGGACAGTTCTTGCGGGGAATTTTATGCCCATAACAGATAAACGCCCCTTGAAAGTATTTTTATGCCACGCCCACGCGGACCGTGACCCCGTGCGCGGACTTTACGCCCGCCTGACCAAAGATGGCGTGGATGCATGGCTCGACAAAGCCAAACTCCTCCCAGGGCAGGATTGGGAATTGGAAATTCGCAAGGCAGTGCGCGAAACGGACGTGGTGGTGGTTTGCCTTTCAAAGCAATTCAATCAAGCGGGGTTTCGACAAAAGGAAGTACGCCTTGCCCTCGATACCGCCATGGAAAACCCCGAAGGCGAGATTTTTATCATCCCTGCGCGTTTGGAAGAATGTGACAATCTCGAAAGCCTGAGAAAATGGCATTGGGTGGATTTGTTTGAAGGAGATGGCTATGAAATGCTTATGCGTGCGTTACGGACGCGAGCAGATAAGATAGGGGTAACTTTACGGATTAGAAAAAGTAGAACACCAAAAGCGAAAAAGCCAACTGAAGTAATTACTTCAGATATAAATAGGGATCGAGAAAAGCGCAAGTTCTATGAGTTGACTTCCCATTTTGAGTGCGATTTTGAAAATACAACTGCTGAAACTGTGGCAAGTTTCTTATTTGATACATTAAATCAAATCACGCGTACTGTGCCAGGCGTTGATAAAAGTGATAATAGTCGCACGGCTGAGTATCAAACCAGCCAGGTGGAATACCTTGATCCTAAAGACGGAAAAACTAACCAACATGCATTGATAGTTCATGGAAAAAAGGTGCGATATATTGGCAAAGGTGATATTCAAGGAGTTGAGCCTCTGGCAGTAGTCTCAGAAATGTTGATCATTACCGTGACTCAAGGTGTGAATGGATCACATCTTCAATTTGACAGTAATGAACTTCCTAACAATGCTTTCAAGAGTTTGGTGGAATGGATTCTGTTGGATATTGGAAAAGATGTTTCGGTAGAGCTTAAAAATACTCCGCCTCAAAAAATTCCTACATCTACCAATGTAATTAATGGGGGATATCCGCAGATTCATTGGGATGCAACTGATGCATTGCAGAGTGGGAAACCGTACATAAGCATTGATATAACAAGCAAAGAAAACCGACTTATTAAATGTCATTGTTATATTAAATCATTAGAGCTTGACGGAATTCTTCGAGATGATATCAAGCACGAATTAGTAAAACACACAAATCGTGTTTCGTGGTCTGGTGGCTCGGACGAGGAAGTAGGAATTAAATACATCGATCCGATGGGTTTCGGAAAATTAAATTTGGCGTCTTTAGACTCCAAGGATTTTATTCGACGTCCTTTACAATTTGAGATGGCAAAGGGTGCTCAATCTAAAGATAAAGATGGAAAGTTCTTACCGTTTGGAAATTATGTGGTTGACCTAGGGTTGGCTTATACTGCCGATGCAGTAGATTTACCAGAAATCCCCATAACGGTAGGGTTTGAGTATCTTGGGGAAGATAGCCTTTATGAAGATAATGTGATAAAGGATGGAAGAGCTATACAAAGAATATTGCGGTTGTTAGAAATGAAATCCACAAAATCTGTTTAATAGATAATTCGTGATGTAATTTCAAAACAAAATGCCTGAATCCAAACGCCCCCTCAAAGTCTTCCTTTGCCATGCCCACGCTGACCGTGATGCCGTGCGCGGACTCTACACCCGCCTCACCAAAGACGGCGTGGACGCATGGCTCGACAAAGCCAAACTGCTCCCAGGTCAAGATTGGGAATTGGAAATCCGCAAGGCTGTGCGCGAAGCGGACGTGGTGGTGGTTTGCCTTTCAAAGCAATTCAATCAAGCGGGGTTCCGCCAAAAGGAAGTGCGCCTTGCCCTCGATACCGCTATGGAAAAACCCGAAGGCGAGATTTTTATCATCCCTGCACGCTTGGATGAATGTGACAATCTCGAAAGCCTGAGAAAATGGCATTGGGTGGATTTGTTTGAAGAAGATGGATATGAAATGCTCATGCGAGCTTTACGAGCACGAGCACATAAGATTGACACGACATTACAGATAAAACGTACCTCTCTTGGGAATAAGGAACGTGAAGTTGATGAATTAGAAAGCCAAAAGTCTGGGAGTAAAACAATTTCTTCAAAAGCTATAGTGACTGATATTAGCTCTATTGGAGATGATCTTGATAGCGCACAACCTATTCCAGACTTTTTGTTACCTAAGCCTGTCGTAAGTGAAATTGCTAAAAAGACTCCAAAAGAAAAGACTAAACATGAAACTGCCGAGAAGCCCAAGCCAAAAACGGTACAAAATAACTTGTTGAAGAATAAAACTGAGAATAAGACTTCCCAAACTATAACTAAAGTATCAACAAAAGAAAAATTTGAAATTTTTTTAAAACAGAAGAAGCTCCCATTATTGTTTTGGGCTATCTTTTTGGGAATGTATGCTTTGATATATTTAATACCATGGAGTAATGTTAGAAACTTTATTTCTGTTTTGAGAACTATCCTGTCATTTTCTTTTGGTTTAATTCTTGTGTTTAAGGAAGAAACACGAAACGATTCTCGATTTCTGGCAATAAGTGGATATTTGATTTTGTATGGTGTATTTGGGGGAATAATAACAATATTTGATTGGAATGCTTTTGCAAGTATTACTCTTATCTTATTAAATGTGACTTCCTTCTTGATAATAATCCTCATCGTTGGTAACAAGGTAACTAGAAAGAGTTGGGGGTATATGGCAACCGCCTCTTTTTTAACAATATTTCTTTTAATTTCTTATATTCCTGTGTCGCTTTTCGAACCTGCCATTGCAATCTTTGCTCTTGGTTCTGCTGTATTGCTTTTGCTTGACAAGTAATATCTAACAGTTTACCCGTAACAAGCAATTCAGATATGGTCATCCAGTAGCCATCTTCTGTTAACCATCAGTTATAATCCCTTCGCTTCATAAATCTGAATAACGAATATCGAATGCCAAACTCTTCTTTTCAAGAAATCATCCTCAAACTTCAAGACTTCTGGGCATCGCACGGATGCCTCATTACTCAGCCTTACTATACCCAGGTGGGCGCAGGGACGATGAACCCTGCCACCTTCCTGCGCGTGCTCGGACCCGAGCCGTGGAACGTGGC
>JAUXUL010000049.1 GCA_030680795.1 Anaerolineales bacterium
CAAAGATCGATACCGAACAGGGAAAGCAGATCTACGCCAGACGGCTGGGCATTGTCGAGCCGGTATTTGCCAACATCTGTCTGCAGAAGCGCATGAACCGCTTTACTTTATGCACCAAATTGAAGGTAGATGTACAATGGACGCGTACGCGGTTCGCTCTGGTACACAATATCGGCAAAATCCACGCCTTTGGGACGTTGACCTAAGCCCGCACAGTCCTGTTCAGCCGCATTCATAGCGAATAATCAGGCGATTGACCCACCATCTGATTTGCGTTCTGTCTGAAAACATGGTTTTTCGACAGTCTCGTTAGCCGCCTCTTTCAGGAAAGGAGTTGCCCAAAAATAATACTTGCTTCAGTTGTCCCGTTCGCTTCCAATTTATTTTATAAGTTATAAGGAGAAAACAAATGGACATACAGCAACCTGTTCCCAAGATTTCGCTCGATGTACTTCGGCAAGAAATCAAAAAAGAATACACCAATGTTGCCCTTGACCCCAATAAGGGATACCATTTCCACACTGGGCGTCGCCTTGCGAACTTGCTCGGATATGAGGAAGCCTTATACGCTGACCTCCCCGAAAGCAACATCGCATCCTTCGCTGGAACTGGAAACCCGTTTTCTGTAGGGTCAATTAACCCTGGTGAAACAGTTGTGGATATTGGCTCAGGTGCGGGATTCGATTCTCTTATCGCATCCCGTCTGGCTGGCTCATCTGGTCGGGTAATAGGGTTCGACATGACCGCAGAGATGTTGAAAAAAGCACAGGCTGGAGCGGCGGCGATGGGCGCATCCAATGTCGAATTCCGCGAAGGGCTTGCAGAATCTCTGCCCCTATCTGATAACTTTGCAGATGTGGTGATTAGCAATGGCGTTCTCAATCTTACACTTGATAAAACCGAGACGCTTCGCGAATGGTTCCGTATTCTCAAGCCAGGCGGACGATTACAGGTGGGCGATATTCTAGTCGAGCGCGAGTTACCTGCCGACGCACTGGATGACATCTCCTTATGGACTGGCTGAATTGCTGGCGCTCTGCTGGACGCAGAGTTACTCCGCGCCGTGCGCGCGGCTGGTTTTGAAAATGCAGAAATTGTCCATAAGTACAACAACTACGTAGACGTACCCGATCCGTCTGACGCGCTGGACTTCGGCACGCAGGGCATGAGTTTCCGTGCCCGCAAACCCTTGTAAATAGTTGCGGAGGCTCCAAATTAATGGCGGCGGCTAACACCGCGTGCACAGATGAAAGGGGAAGTCAAGGGTGCCAAGAAAATTGGTAAATATGCTGATGGAAGGGAGTGAAAAAACAGCAACACCCCACACCACTTTTACAAGGCTGCGTAAAAGCGTTGACAAGGGTTGTATAATATTGTTGAGCGCTGAGCCCGCAAAACCCCACCGTGGGTCTCCTTAATCGGAGTTACTTATTTGGGACGGCGCTCTCCTTTTTTCCCAGCCTTGAGGGTGGTAATGGGATCGGCTTCTTCGAGCCCCAAGAGATGCTGGTCAACTCCTGACCGATGCCCAAAACGTCCAAGCGCTCGCGCGCAAATTGCGCCGCTGTTTGACGCCCCGGACGATTTTCCTTCCCAACTTCGTAGGCAAAGCGCAGCAACTTTTTCGATACCTTTTCGGATTCCGCAAAACGGTCCGCTACTTTGCGAGCCAGCACATGCCAGACGGTAATCAATAACTTTCGTGCAATCGCCACGATCGCTTTGTTGTAGCCCAGCCGCGGTTGCAGGCGTGCCAACTCCGCCTTCCAATGCGGATGGCTGTTCGCCACCACATGCGCCGCTTCCACCAACGCCACCCGTAGATCACGCCTGCCCGCTTTGGTGATCTTTCCCGTGCGCGTGGTCAAACCGCTGTCATGCACCCGTGCGCCCAGTCCCGCATACCCAACCAGATTTTTCGCTTCCGCGAAACGACGGATGTCGCCGATCGCGGCAGACACCGTCACCGCGGTGATCACGCCAAACCCAGCCAGGTGCAGCAGACGACCGATCCCTTCGTTTTCCGCCGCAATGCCCGTCATCTCTTCCTGCAATCGAGATTGTTGCTTCTCGGCGAATTGCAGCGTTTCCAGATCGCTTTGCAGATTCATCTTTTCCAGTTTCCCCAGCGGCAGAGCCCGCCACCAGCCATTGTTCGATTTCGCGAAGGGATTCCCCGCAGGCGGCTTAAGGTGATGACGTTGAATGACCGCGTGCAGACGATTCTTCGCCTGCGTTGCCAGGCGCGTCATCTTTTGTCGCTGTGCCACCAAGCCGCGTAGTTCGCGTACTTCCTGTGGCGGCACCCAGATCCCCACCAACAATCCCTTGGCTAATAGTCGTGCCAAAATGGAAGCCGCGATCTTGTCATTCATGACCTGCGAGCGTGTGATCAGCGCCACGTGCGGTGGATGCACGACCGTTACCGAGCCTGCATACTCTGCTAGTTCATCGTACAGTTGCCAGGTGTTGGTCGTCATTTCCAGCACCACCTCGTCCTGCCGCGTCAGGGTCTTTTTCATCCATGTCTCGAGATACGTCAGTTCGACACGCCGCGCCGGAAGAACCACTTCCAGGTTTTCATCCACGCCCAGCGCGATCAGGTAATACTTGTGAACATCCAGTCCTATATAACGTTTTCCAGAATCATTCATGGGGGTATACTCCTGGTATAGCTGGCAGACCTTGCCAGCAAAGGTCGGGCACGTCTCATTTTTAGGGCCGCTGAATCAAACACAGATGCGGGCTTTGGCTGTTTGCCATTCCCAGTTAAGCGGATTCGAACGGGTCAGTCAAACACTGGAGCGGGCTTATCCAAGATCTTCTCAGGATTTCCCATGCACGTTTCGACTGGACCCTCACGCAGCGTTCCCGGGTACGCGTTCCCGTTCACTGAACAAACGGAGCATATCCAAAAACGTGCCCGACTGCAATCCCGTCGGATCGCGTTTGCATGCTAACACTGGACAGGTGGGAGTCGTCGCCATTTTTGAGCATTTTTCTGGCTTCGGGTTTTTCCTGCTCCCAAGTGGCGCCAAGGCGCCATCCACGCCCGCCCCCATTACCTATCAAATTGATACAACAAGACACCTGCCGCGACTGCGAGATTGAGCGAACTGACGCGTCCCTTCATCGGAAGCGAAACAGTTACATCACAGGCGGCGGTTTGCTCTTTGGTGAGTCCCTTTTGCTCGCTGCCTAAGATCAAGGCCCAGGGGATTTGTGAAACGAGAGTCTGATAACCACCTTCCGCCTTGGCGGATGTACCGATCAGTTGAACATTCCCATTGCGCGCCCAGGAGATAAAATCATCGAATGAAGTTTGGATGACGGGTATCCAAAACAACGTCCCCATGCTGGCACGGACGACGGTGGGATGATACAGCTCCACGCCGCCGTCCAGCAGGAAGAGCGCGTCTGCAGCGACTGCATCCAACGTGCGCAGAATTGTGCCAACATTGCCAGGGTCTTGCGGAGAGACTAGTGCCACAGCGCGCGTGAATGGTTTGAGGTCTTTGAGCTGACTCTTTTTCTGGCGGACGATGGCGATAATTCCCTGAGGGTTCTCCTTATCAGCCAGAGATTCCATCACCTGCGCAGTAACAGGCTGAGGCTTGAAAGAGAAGCGGTTAATCAAGTCGTGAGCAAAGGGACTGGTCAACACACCTGAGGCATACAGGATCGCTTCAATCTCCCAGCCAGCTGCCACCGCTTCGCCGACATGATGAATCCCTTCGACCAGAAATAAACCGCTTTCATTCCGCGCTTTCTTTTGACGTAAAGCCCTCGCCTGTTTAATAAGCGGATTGCTTGTGCTGGTGATCAATGGTTTTTGCATAAGGTTGATTTTATCCGAAAACAAAAACTCCCGAATGGCGTATGCCATCCGGGAGTTTTTTTTGATGAAATTAGATTATGGCGCAACCACGGTCAGTTTGCCGACCATGCCAGCCACGAAGTGGCCTTCCGTGCCGCAAACAACTTGATATTCACCCGGTTCACTGGGCGCTGTGAAAGTTTGAGTTACACTCGCACCTGCATCCGCTTCAACTTCCCAGTAGATGTTGCCTTCATCTTCATCGCCGAAGTCATCGCCTACGGTCTCGCCAAGTTTCATGATCACGAACTCATGAAGCACCGCGCCTTTATTGGTGGCATTGACAGTGATCTCCCGGCCGGCCGGAATAGTGAAATCAGTCGGGGTAAATGTAAATTCCTCAAAGGTCACATCAATCGTAGTGGATGCGCCACTACCACCCCCACCGCAGGCTGCAAGCACAAACACAAGACTCAATACTACCGGTAAAAACATTTTCTTCATTATGGACTTTCTCCTTTAGCTAATATTTAGGGTATACCCTGTAAACAGTTTACATGATTAATGAACATAATGCAATAATCAAGTTTTTAGTTGTTCTATATTGCACAAACAGGGTAGAGGTTCACCTAAAGATTATATGGTGATAGTTGTTATAATAAATTGACGTAACATTCCGCAATCTGGTGCTGGTAAAAATATTTAGGAAAACCAATGGATGCTCTTATGCAGAAAAACACACAAACCATTTACTGGCAATATGCTTTGTGGCTCGCCATCATTACCATTTCATACAACCTCGTAGAGGGATTGGTTTCAATTGCATATGGCATCAGCGATGAGTCGCTTGTGCTTTTCGGGTTCGGCGTGGATTCATTTATTGAGGTCATGTCTGGGATCGGCATCCTTATCATGGTAAACCGCATTCGGCAAAACCCGGATACGTCGCGCACGCCGTTTGAAGTCACTGCGCTGCGGGTCACAGGCAGAGCCTTTTATATACTTGCCTTTGGGCTGGCGATAACGGCAGTCTATAACATCATTACAAATCACAAGCCAGAGACAACGCTGCCAGGCTTGATCATTTCCATCGTTTCGATTGCTGTCATGTGGCTATTGGTGGCAGGCAAACGTAAAGTGGGACGGACGCTCAACTCCATGCCGATCCTTGCGGATGCGAATTGCACCCTGGTTTGCATTTACATGTCAATTGTTTTGCTGGCTTCAAGTTATATCTACCAACTCACTGGCTTTGGGTTTGTGGACAGTCTCGGCGCAGTGGGATTGATTTACTTCTCGATCAAGGAAGGCCGCGAATCCTTTGACAAAGCCAAAGGGCTGGAATGTGACTGCGAGGATGAAGACTGTCCTTAGTTTATAATACCTTCCATGAAACTATTTCGATGGCTGGCGCTTTGGCTGATTCTCATTTTATCTGCCTGCCAGCTGAATAACCAGGCCCCCATCACGATCCTTGACGGAAATAATATTCTCAAGATTGAATCCAGCGAACGCGTGCCGTTGATCCTGTTGACGGAAGCGGGCATCGCTCCACAGCCAAAAGACCGTGTACTATTTAACGGTAGCGCTGTTCCAATGGATCAGCCCATCACTACAAACAATCCTATCCAATTGCAATTACGCCGCGCAGTTACGCTCACCCTTGTCACTCCACAGGGAGAGCAAATTATTCAAACTTCCGCGCTCACGGTCGGGCAAGCCTTGAATGAAGCAGGATATTCGCTCAACGTAAATGACAACATCAACCCGCCTGCTGAAACTGCGATCACCGACTCCTTGACTGTAACCTACACTCCAGCGCGGGATTTGGTCATTTATTCGGGCGATGACGTGATCAACATCCGCTCAGCCGCAGGGACAGTTGCTGAGGCGCTGGCCGAGGCTGGGATTCCGCTGATGGGCCTGGATACCAGCTCTCCGTTAGAGAACGAAGCGCTACCTGCAGATGGGCAAATCCGCGTGGTGCGAGTCTACGAATCCATCAGCATCGCGTTGGAGCCGATCGCATTCGATGTGGAAGTCATTGATTCACCCGAGGTTCCATTCGGGCAGCAGGAAACCATTCAACCCGGCCTGAACGGACTTGCGATGGTGCGCACGCGCATCCGTTTCGAGGACGGAAAAGAGGTAAGCAGCGAAACCGAAGATGGGACAATATTGCGCGAACCGCAAACCCGCATTCTGGCAGGCGGATCGAAAATTGTGCTTGCGCCAGTGGGAGGCGAAGTTCCTTACCAGTATTGGTATGCCACGGAAATGTATGCCTCTTGGTATTCGCCGTGTAATTCAGGTACAGGTGGCTGCTCGTATGGAACCGCCAGCGGCGCACGCGCTGGCTACGGCATCGTGGCAGTAGATTATTCGATCTACAGTTATCTGGCGGGCATGAAAGTGTATATCCCCGGCTACGGCCTTGCGACCATCGGCGATACGGGCGGCGGGCCGATCATCGAAACCGCATTTGGTGTGCCGCGTACTAAATGGATTGACCTGGGTTACAACGACGACGCACTTGGCAAACTTTCAGGCTGGGTAACCGTCTACTTCCTCGCACCCGCACCGGCTGAGATTCCTTATTTTTTAAAGTAACCTTTTGAGTATTGAATTAATATTTTCCACATAATGTATGTCGTTGCGAGCGCACTTCGTGAAGCAATCTCCTATTTTCAAGAAATTTTGCGGTAAATTAAGCCGTGAGATTGCTTCGTCGGGAAGAACGCCCTCCTCGCAACGACATTAGAAATGGAACAGGCCGAAGGAATCATTAGATAAAAACAAAATGACTCGCTCACAAAAAACCATCATCTCAATTCTTTCGATCACTGCCTGTGCGCTTTTACTTGCACTTGGATATTACATATATCAAGGTTATCAATCGTTTGCCGCCCAACCGCTTGGGCCGGCCCTGCCATTTACCCAGCAAACCATGCCCCCCACATGGACGGCATCTCCCGCTTCAGCATCCACTCCGGCAGGGCTGGTCACACTTGCGCCAACGGTAACCTACGCCACCAATACTCCCTCCCCTATGTGCGGCGGAGCGAACATCATGAATATCCTGGTTGTCGGCGCAGATACGCGCGGGGATAATTACGCATATGGACTCGCGGATGCGATCCGCATTTTACGGGTGGACTTTGTCACCCCAAAAGTCAGCGTACTTGAATTCCCGCGCGACCTGTGGGTGGAAATTCCACACATCGAGGATAACCTGGCTGGACAGGATCATGAAAAATTAAATCAAGCATATTTATATGGTCAACCTGGTTTCAAATATTGGGATGACCCAAGCGGCGGAGCGGGTTTGTTGACTCTCACCCTCAACCTCAATTTCGGGGTTCAAATAGATCATTACATCGCTGTCAACATGCGAACCTTTGTAAACATCGTCAATGCCGTCGGCGGAATTGACGTTCACATTCCGGACAAGGAAACTGCCCGCGCCTCAAACCTATCCATCGGCGATCATTATCTGGATGGCAGCGAAGCGTTGAAAGTTGTCCGCAACCGAGAAGGCGGCACTTTTGAGCGCGCCAATAATCAAAATATTGTTTTATGCGGCTTGCGTAAAAGACTCACCAGCCCCGCTATTGTTACGCAAATCCCTGCGCTGATCGAATCCTTCAAGGATAATGTCATTACAGATTTCACTCCCGAACAACTGGCGCAGCTAGCCTGTCTCGGTACAAAACTTCCACCGCAGAACATCGTCTTTGCGAGTTTCCCAATCGAACTATTCAACCAAACCCGTGAGTACGACCCTGTCTTCGAAAAAAGAATTTCCATTCTGGACGCAGACTTCAATATCATGCGCGATTATGTCATGCGTTTTCAGAATGGTTCCTGGCCCGAACCATCCACCGAGTTGCCAACCAAAGATGATGAAGAATCTACGGTAATCTGCGGATGAACTACGCATCCATTCCCCCGCTCAATGCTGCCGCCGTCCTCAAACGCTCAGGTCTGCGCGCCGATAAAAGCCTCGGACAAAATTTTTTACAAGATGCATCTGCTCTCGAAAAAATTGCCGATGCCGCAGAAATTTTGAAGGACGACTGTGTTTTGGAGATTGGTCCCGGTCTCGGCAGTTTGACACGCTATTTGGCTGTCTCTGCCAAAGAAGTGACAGCGGTCGAACTGGACGCGCACCTGCTCCCCCCACTCCAGGCAGTTCTCTCGCCTTATCAGAACATACGCATCGTGCATGGCGATATTCTCAAGCTATCCATTTCCGAATTGATTGACCAGCCCAATTACATCGTGGCCGCGAACATTCCCTACAATATCACCTCAGCCCTTATTCGCCACCTGCTCGAAGGGGACATCAAACCGCGCCGAATCGTATTGACGGTCCAAAAGGAAGTTGCTGAGCGTATCTGTGCCAAACCCGGGGATTTAAGCCTGCTGGCGTTAAGCGTGCAGGTCTATGGCAAACCAGGCATTTTCGCCAAACTCCCAGCGGGAGCCTTCCACCCCGCCCCCAAAGTAGACTCAGCGATTCTGCGAATTGACATATACGCTGAACCGCTCATCCCCCAGGAATTATTATGTACCTTCTTCAAACTTATCAAAGCAGGCTTTGCTCAAAAGAGAAAAACGCTACGCAACTCGCTCTCCTCTGGCTTGCACATTCCGCCTCCACAAGCAGAGGCATTGCTCACCACCGCGGGGATCGATCCCATGCGAAGAGCAGAGACCTTGTCAATTGAAGAGTGGAAAGGCTTGTGTGAGAAACAATTGAAGGTATAGGACTATTGACATCTTACCAGGTAGTACTAAAAGCAGATTGCCCTGCTTGACCTTCGACAAAAATGTGTCATAATCTTATTCAAAAGGAGAGTGAAAAATGTTAAAAAAGAAACTCATCTTCTTGTTATCTTCACTATTGATCCTCGCTCTGACAGCCTGCAACCTGCCCACCGGCCTAAGTCCTGAAGTATCCAATCTGGCGTTGACCGTTACCGCCCAGGCGCGTTTGCTTGAACCCGGCGCGCTGCCCGTTGTCCAGGATACACCGCTTCCTGTATCCACTTCCACGCCAGAGTTCACACCCACGATCACCTTAACCCCAACACCATCCGTCCCGACCGTGACAGTCAGTGTGAACACAAACTGCCGCACCGGCCCGGGCATACAGTATGACTGGATCGGGGCACTGGTGATCGGCCAAAGCGCAGAAGTGGTCGGGAAAAATTCAGCAACGATTTCCTGGATCATCAAGACCCCCGGCGGCTCGGGAACCTGCTGGCTCTGGGGCCAATATGCAACTGTCAGCGGGAATACAAGCGGACTGCCAGAGTATGCAATTCCGTCAACCCCCACCCCTTCACCCATACCCATACCGGCAGCGGTGAAGAACCTATCGGCAATTAAAGTTTGTATACCTGTCGTCCTCCCCAACTTCCAATATATGGGAAATATCACCTGGGAGGATCAATCCGATAATGAAAAAGGATTTATCATTTACTTCAATAGTGTAGCTAATGTCATTGGACCAGATATAACAACCTTCCCTATTCTTCCGATGGTATTCCCTGCAGGGTTTCCATACACCATAGGTGTGGAAGCCTACAATGATGCCGGCAAATCAGCCAAAAAAGAAGTTACGATCACTTGCCCGTAAGTCTTGTTAACAAATACACAATCAGCCCCGCAAGGAGACTCGCGGGGCTGATTGAATCTATTTTGTAAGAATGAATACCTTACTGTCCGTTACTCGCAAAGGGGTTTACATTTCTACTCACAGACAAGAATTGAAATTGATATTATCGCTTGAGAAATCAAGACCATTTTTCAAAAATAGATAACCAAAAGCCTCGCGGACATCCCATCCGCGAGGCTTTACCGATCTCTAATTCTCCAGTCTCTAATTACCTATCACGCAACACAGACCGTAGAACACTGCTTACGTTCCCTCTTCCCACGAACTCAAATACTTCAACTGCTCATCCGTGAGAATGTCAATCTTCACACCCATGGCTTCGAGCTTGAGGCGGGCGATCTCGTTGTCAATGTCGGTTGGCACAGAGTAGACCTTCTTCTCCAGTGTCTTCGCATTCTTGGCCATGTATTCAGCGGCCAAGGCCTGGTTGGCGAATGACATGTCCATCACGGAAGCAGGATGTCCTTCAGCAGAAGCTAGGTTAATCAAGCGCCCTTCGCCAAGGATGTTGATCTTGCGTCCGTCCTTGGTGATGTACTGTTCAACGAACGGGCGGACTAGATTTGGTTCGCCCACGCTCATCTTGGCGAGCGAAGGAATGTTGATCTCAACATTGAAGTGACCGGAGTTGGCAACAATTGCGCCGTCTTTCATCACCTCAAAGTGATGCTTGTCAATCACATTGATATCGCCTGTCAGGGTGCATAGGATATCACCAATTTTAGCTGCTTCGTCCATCGGCATGACCTGAAAACCATCCATGACCGCTTCGAGCGCCTTCATCGGGTCAATTTCAGTCACGATGACCAGGGCGCCCATGCCGCGCGCACGCGAGGCCAGACCACGTCCGCACCAGCCGTAGCCAGCCACGACGAAGTTCTTGCCAGCCAACAAAACGTTGGTCGCACGGATAATTCCGTCAATGGTGGATTGGCCGGTGCCGTAACGATTATCAAACAAATGCTTGGTCAAGGCATCGTTCACGGCGATGACAGGGAACTTCAAGATGTTATCCGCTTCCATGGCCTTCAAACGAATGACGCCGGTGGTTGTCTCCTCGGTGCCGCCGATCACGTTCTTGAGCATCTGCTTGCGTTCTTCGTCGCTCAGGCTCTTGGCCCACGCGCCGAGGGATGGCTCAAGTTTTTCAAAGCGCCCCATTTCAATGAAGAAGAGCGATGAAACCAAATCGGCGCCATCATCCATGGTCATGTGAGGCTTGTGTTCGAGCGCGGCGCGAATGTGTTTGAAGTAGGTGACTTTATCCTCGCCCTTGATCGCAAAGGTGGGAATTTCAAACTGATTCACCAAAGCAGCGGCCACATCATCCTGCGTGGAAAGCGGATTCGATGCGGTCAGGACAATATCTGCGCCGCCGTCCTGAAGCGTAACCATCAAGTTGGCAGTTTCAGTGGTGACATGCAAACAAGCGGAAACGCGCAAGCCCTTGAGCGGCTTCTCTTTCTTAAAACGCGCGCGGATGGAACGCAGAACGGGCATTTCACGCTCAGCCCAGTCCATGCGGCGGCGGCCGCCTTCGGCCTGACTTAAATCCTTTACATCGTAATTGCTCATTTATTGCTCCTTGAAAATTGGTGATTTGGAAATCGTAATTCGGGAATCGTAATTTGTAATTCAGGAGACGGGACGATTCCCAATTCCCAACTCCCGATTCCCTCAATCGATTAAAACATCCAGCTTGCCGCCATCGTCAAAATGCTTGCGGAAGCGATCCACAAATTCTTTTCTAGTATAAGTATGGCTTTGCGGGCCGCGTTGTTCGAGACAATACACCGCCGCCAATGAACCAATCTCGCCGCACAGTTTCCAATCAAAGCTGCGCGAGATTCCCATCAGAAAACCGCCGCGAAAGGCGTCGCCCACGCCTGTCGGGTCAATGATCTCTTCTTCGGGAACGGTGGGGATGAAAACTTCCTGGCCATCTGTGTATAAGTTCGCGCCTTCCTTGCCACGCGTCACAACCACCACTTTTACATGCCGAAGTATGTGTTTCAG
Organism: Anaerolineales bacterium; assembly: GCA_030680795.1. GTDB lineage: Bacteria > Chloroflexota > Anaerolineae > Anaerolineales > Villigracilaceae > Villigracilis. Next base: position 11,517 of record JAUXUL010000049.1, read on the forward strand.
GTCCCAGCCGGTCTTTTTGGAAATCAAGCCGAATTCATAGTCATTGCACAACAGGAATTTCGCGCCTTCCATATCCCGCGTCAATTCTCTTCCATCAAGGCGGGGCACCTGTTGACTCGGATCGTACAGATAATCAATTCCTAATTCGCGGCATTCCGCGGGAAATTTCATCATCGCATCCGGCGCATTCGGCGAGACGATGACAAGATCGGGCTTATTCTGTAAATCTTTCAGGGATTGTGAAGCAGCGACTCCCATCGCGCCGGGATAGAACGACGCGATTTGCGCGGAGTCCTGATCGGTAGTCGCAAAGAAGGACGCCGTATAGAGACCGGGAATGACCTGCATCAATTTCGTATCCACGCCTTTTGAGTCAAGCCATTTGCGATAATCCTCAAAATCCTCCCCAACCGTTGCCATGATGCGCGGTTTTTCGCCGAGCAGGGCCATCGTGTAAGCAATGTTCGGCGCGACGCCACCGCGCTGTTTGGACATGGAGTCCACAAGGAATGAAAGGCTGATAGAAGCCAGGCGTTCGGGCAGGATCTGTTCCTTGAACAGGCCGGGGAAGGTCATCAGGTAATCGTATGCAACTGAACCAGTGAGAAGTATATCCATGTTTACTCGCAGAAAAAGGCGCACTCTCGCGAGTGCGCTGGGTTTGTTAACAGTCGTGAGTTTATCACGGCATAACGGGATTGTAAAGAAATCCCAATACAGATTTTTTATGGTGCGATAGGAGCAATGGATATAAACGGCGCGCTCAATTCGCAAACACTGATGTTGTCAAAATAGGAAGCCGTGTCCGGGATCAAGGGTTCAAACAAATCAATGCTAATCACACCGGGCGGTATGGGTTGAGGATCGGTGTAATCCATGGAGCTCGCGCCATCCACCCATATTTGTGTCTGACCCTGATAGGTACTGATCTCAACAAAATGCCAACCCGGGGCTTTGACTGCCGCGCCTCTGTCAACAACGAGATTCAGGACTGGCAAAGCGAGTCGGTGGATTTCGCTGCCATCTGTCCTAATCACGACCTGATAAAGGGAATTATCAACCTGCTGTCCTTCCACCTGGAAGTCGCCACTCTGCAGCCAGTTCAGACCTAACCAGCGATTCCCGACAATCGCATAACGTAGCCGCCAGGCGGCATTTTCAAATAAATATTCGCCTTCCAATGTAGCGCCTGTAGGGTTAGGCGAGGTGTTTAGGGCGGCATAATTCCCTAGCTCATCTGGATATTCGCCAACCGACCAATCATCGACCAAGAATTCAATTTGAGGCCAGTCATTGGCGCTGCCGTCCTGGAAATCTTCGGCATAGAGCAATTTCTCACCAGCCGCGCATGCTTGTGATGGAAGCAAGCCGAACGGGTCGCGCTGCATGGTTACGGAGACTTCATTCGCTCCACGCACAATAGTTTGATTGACCGCGTTTGGAAAATATCCTTGCGCTGTAACGTTGAGCGTAGCCTCTTCACCCGGTAAATTGCTCCAATTATATTGTCCCTGTTCATTGGCCTGAACAGCCGCATCATCGCCCGATTCAGAGAAAACGATGCTTGCGTCCGCGATTGGGGCGCCTGTTTCATCTGTGATGGTGACGGTCAAATCATATGGGATCGGTGTTGACGTGGGAGTCGCCGTAGGCGGCACAGGCGTGGGCGTCCACGCGGAGGCGGTCATCGTAGCGATCTGCTCGGGCGAAGGTCCGCAAGCCGCGAGCAAGGCAAGAATTAATAATCCTCCGATCAAAATATATGTGCGTTTCATTTTTACTCCTTTGGTGGATTGGAATCAAAAACAACAGTAACGACCGACAATAGATTACCCTGTCACCTCCTTCATACATTATTTAAAGCATCGTCATGGTCGAACCAGTAAGTGTCTTCAAAAAGAAATATCGTCACAAGCCCCTTGAATGTACAAAATATTGCTTACCCGTAATCACATATAGTATATAGAAATTATTACAAAAGTCAACTGGGGTGGATGGAGAAAATATAAGGTCTTTGTGGAACCTGCAAATCCCAAAAAGACCTGATCAGAATTTCCTGAAAATTAACGTTATGCAACTATTTGACAATGCTTTTCAAATTCACATCAAACGGCGGATACACAACCCCATTCTCTGTAACAATTGCGGTGACCAGGCGATGTGGCGTGACATCAAAGGCAATATTACGCGCCTTCGCATTTTGCGGGGCAACGCGTTGTCCTTCAAACTCCAGGCCGAGCACTTCCTGCGGATTACGCTCTTCAATCGGAATCAAATCCCCATGCGCAAGGGAAAGGTCAATTGTGGAGGCGGGAACTACGGGATAAAAAGGCACGCCGTTATCAAAGGCGGCAAGCGCCAGCATATAGGTGCCGATCTTATTCGCCACATCACCGTTGGCGGCTGTGCGGTCTGAGCCGACAAAGCATTTCTGTACTTTACCGGCTTTTAAGAAATACCCCGCTGTGTTGTCGCTGATGATCTCATAAGGTATGCCATACTGCTCCAACTCCCACGCGGTGAGACGCGCCCCCTGCAAACGCGGACGGGTTTCATCTACAAATACGTGAATGCGTTTGCCTTGTTCGTGAGCCGTGCGGATCACGCCCAAGGCGGTGCCCCAATCCACTGTGGCTAGTGCACCTGTGTTGCAATGATGGATGATGGTATCGCCATCGTTGATGAGCGCCGCGCCGTGTTCTGCCATGCGCTTGTTGATCTTCACATCTTCATCGGCAAGTTTTTGGGCTTCATCCAAAATCAACTGTCGCAATTGATCAGCGCTTCTTTCTTCTTTCATCTTTCCGGCGACAGTCATCAATCTATCCACTGCCCATGCCAGATTCACCGCCGTCGGCCGTGCAGACTTCAAAACGGCGGCGGCTGGCTCTAGGTCAGCGAGCAAGCCTGAGGTCGAGTTTGCTGCGGATTCAAATCCTGCCAGCGCAAGCCCGAAGGCAGCCGCAGCTCCAATGGCAGGCGCGCCGCGCACCACCATGTCTGTGATGGCCTGTGCCACTTCTTTATGCCCATGATAGGATCGGACTTCAAAACGCCCAGGCAGAATACGCTGGTCAATCATTTTGAGTTCGTTGTTTTCCCAGAACACAGTTCGCATGTTTTTTACCTCTTGAAAGATTTTTCGCGCAATTCAATTAGTCTTGCCTGCGCCTCAGGCGGGACGCGTTTCACTTCACCGAGCATTTTTGCGCGCCAGTAAATTTCAGCGACGTGTTCAATCCGCTCCAAATGGATCAAGGCTTCATCGAGGTTTTTTCCACAGGTGAGACTGCCATGTTGACGAAGCAGGATCGCATTGTGATCTTTTATGAACGGACGGATAACTTCCGCATCTTCATGCGAGGATGGCGTTGCGTATGCAGTAATGGGAACATTGCCCAAGGTAAGCAAAACCTCGGGCAGCACATCCGCAGGAAATTCAAGGCCTGCAACCGTCAGCGTGGTTGCAAAAATGGGATGGGCATGCACCACCGCGCGCACATCCTCGCGCTGTCTGTAAACTTCGAGGTGCATGGGTGTTTCGGAGGACGGCTCGCGGTCTGGTCTCGATGAGATAATATTACCATCCAGATCAACGATGAGCATGTCGTCGGTGTTCAAACGTCCCTTTGAAATTCCTGAGGGCGTGATGAGAACATGCCCATTTTCCATCCGCGCAGAAATGTTGCCGTCATTCGAGGTCATTAAGTGACGCTCGTAGGCAATGCGTCCGCACTCCACAATGGCAAGGCGCAGGTCGGATTCAGTTATTGATGCAGGAAAGTTTAACATAAGCGCGATTATAGTTCACACATATCTCGAATACAACCTAGCTTGACGCTCCTGTCTTTTGCCAGTATAAAAACGGGATGAAATACATCCGCCCTTCGACACTCCCTATGGTCGCACGACACCGCCTCATTCTTGGACTTTGGCTTGCCACTGCGATAACAGCCTGTTCCGCCCTCCCGAACATTCCCACCATTCCCCCCGGTTGGACAGTGACCCCAAGCCTTTCCCCCACTCCCCCAGCGACGCTCACACCGACCATCACACCCACGCCGCTGCCCATTGCCCGCGTCGGCGTGGGTGACGAAGCCTTCTTTAATGGTGATTACGATACCGCGCTCCTGCATTATCAAATTGCCCTGCAAGATTCGCCCGACCCATTAATCCGCGCCGCCGCCAAATGGGGCGAAGCGCGCATATATTTTGCAGGCGATAGATACAACGAGACACGCACCGCGTTGCAAGCATTGATCACAGAATATCCAGGATCTCCGCAGCTTGGGCAGGCTTACTATTTGCAGGGACTTGTGAATTACCGCCTTGAAAATTTTCAGGCCGCCGCAGATTCATGGCAAACCTACCTGACATTGCGCCCCGGGTATTTGGACGCCTATATACAGGAATTGCGTGGTGACGCACTCTTCAGCGCCAAAAACTATGCGGGGGCATTACCTGCCTACACAGCCGCCATTCAAGCCCCCGCGCTGGGCGACGATATTACCCTGGATTTAAAAGTCGCCTCCACGCATACGCAAATGGGAAATTATGATTCTGCACTGGCATTGTACGACGGCATCACAGCGCGCGCGCCGAACGATTACATCAAGGCTGAGGCGGCCTATGAGTCCGGGTTGGTGTATCAGGCCCAGGGTCAAAATGAAGCGGCCTTGGAAAAGTTCCGTCTCGCAGTGGAAAATTATCCGTTATCCTATTATTCCTATCTCAGCCTGGTTGCGCTAATAGATGCCGGCGGGGCGGTCAGCGAATTGGATCGCGGTCTGGTGGATTATTTCGCCGGGCAATATGCAGTTGCCATCGCTGCCTTTGACCGATACCTTGAATCCAACCCTGCGGACAACGACGGCACGGCTTATTATTACCGCGCGCTTTCAAGGCGTGACCTTGGTTTTAATGATGAAGCCTTACAGGATTACGAAACATTTATCGCAAACTATCCAACGCATCGAAGTTGGGGAGATGCCTGGGGAGAAAAAGCCTATATCGAATGGTCTCAAAAGGGAGAGTATTCCAAAGCTGCAGAGACCCTTTTGGAATTTGTTTCCATCACCCCAGGCAGCCCGCTTTCAACGGATTATTTAATGAGCGCGGCTCGTACCTACGAACGCGGCGGACAGTATGACAAAGCCGTGGAAACCTGGGCGCGTGTCGCGAACGAATATCCTGGTACTGCCCAGGCTTCCAATGCAGTCTATCTGATGGGCATCATTGATTATCGCCAGGGAGATTTCACTTCCGCATTGGATTCGTTCCATCGCAGTCTTGGTTTATCTGTCGCCGCAGAAGACCAGGCGCGCGCTTATTTATGGATCGGAAAAACACAACAAAAACTTGGGGACAACGAGGCCGCCTCGAATTCCTGGCGGACGGGTCAGGCACTTGATGCGGACGGCTATTACAGCGAACGTGCGCGGGATTTATTGATCGAACGCGAGCCACTTACTCCGCCCACATCAGTCAATCTAGGGTTCAATTTATCCAATGGCCGCGCTGATGCGGACACATGGATGCGAATCACTTTTGGAATCGGCACGGATGTGGACTTAAATGGACTTGGTCCGCTCAGCACGGATGGACGGGTGACACGAGGCAAGGAATTTTGGGATTTGGGCTTGTACGAAAAAGCCCGCCTTGAATTTGAAAGCCTGCGCGCAGAACTGGAATTAAAGGAGGACGCGCAAGGCAGTTACCGCTTGATGAATTACCTGGCGGATTTGGGACTCTACCGATCTGCCATTTCTACCGCACGCCAAACGCTGACCTTGGCTGGGTTCGACGAACACAGTGAATTCATGCTGGCTCCGCCTTATTTCAGCCGCATTCGATATGGGCTTTATTATGCCAATCTTATTTCCGCAGAGGCGCAATCAAATGGGCTTGATCCATTATTGCTTTTTAGCGTAATCTGGGCGGAGAGCCAATTCGAGGGTTTTGTTACTTCAAATCAAGCCGCTCGCGGATTAATGCAGATCATCCCCACTACTGGCGCGCAGATCGCATCCGAGCTTGGCAAGCCGCTCAACTACTCAGACAACGACCTGTATCGTCCCTTTGTGAGCGTCATGTTCGGTGCGCATTATCTCGCAAAGAACCGTAACCTGTTCAATGGTGATATTTACGCAGCCCTGGCGGCATACAACGGCGGGCCGGGGAATTCCCTGCAGTGGAAGGAACTCGCAGGCGATGATCCCGACCTGTTCCTTGAAAGCGTGCGCTTTGAAGAAACGCGCAATTACATCCGAAACATTTATGAGATCCATATTATCTACAGGCGTTTGTACGGCGCGCTGGAATAATAGAATATCTCTTAATTTTAATTAACCCAAGCTGTTACCATGTTGGTATACTTTTCCCTCCATCTGCGCCAGAACGCGCTGGTGGGCAGTTTTCACATCCATATCCAGCACGGATATCAATTTATCCCTGCTGTTTTGACCAGCAACGATCTCCACGCGGGACTTTGGCACGCCCAGCACTTCCGCTAGGAATGACACCAACTCAACATTCGATTCTTCGTCCGCCGGATCGGATGCAAGATGCACTTTAATTGTCCCATCCTTCAACAAGCCGACGATTTGATTGCGGTTTGCGCGCGGAGTCACCCGCACAGCCAGAGCGGAACCTCACTTGCCATCATGAAGGAAATAATTTCTGGGCATGATTTA
>JAUXUL010000050.1 GCA_030680795.1 Anaerolineales bacterium
CCAAACGTCTGGCGGCCGGCGACCAGAGCGTCCGCACCGGGATGCGCTACGGAGCGGGCGAAATCAGCCAACTCGGGCGCGCCTTCGACGAAATGGCTGAGACCCTGCAACAGCGCGAAACCGAGCGCAAGCGCGCGGAAGAAGCAATGCGGCAGAGCGAGGAAAGCTATCGCAACATCTTCGATCGGGCAACGGTTGGCATTTATCAAGCCATGCCGGAGGGACGTTACCTCAGCATCAACCCGGCAATGGCACACATCTATGGATACGATTCCTCCGAACAGATGCTTACCGGCATCACCGACATCGCCAGTCAGATTTACGTTGACCCCTCCAGGAGGCAAGAATTTAAGCGGCTTCTGTCCGAGCACGAGCAAGTCATGGAATTCACCAACCAGCATTACCACAGAGATGGCAGTATCATCTGGACCTCGACAAACGCCCGGGTTGTGAAGGATAAGGAAGGGAAAATACTGTTTTACGAAGGCTTTATGACCGACATCACCGAGCGCAAGCAGGCGGAACAGGCGTTGGAGAAAAGGGCGCATGAACTTACCATGCTGTATGAGTCGGCCATGACGATCAGTTCCAACCTTTCTTTGGACGTTGTGCTCAAAACTGTAGTGGAACAGGTGGTCAAGGCCATCAATACCGAAGGATGCGCGCTGTCTTTCTGGGATCAGGAGCGGGATATTCTCGAGACAATGGTGGACTACAGGAAATTATCCCCTGACAAGGCGGATATTCCAGGAACAACCTATTCTCTTAAAGATTACCCCGCCACGCGCCGCGTCCTCGAGACTCATCAACCCTTATTCCTATCGCGCAGTAACCCTCAAGCGGATCCGGCAGAACTGGCTTTGATGGAAAGACTGGACATGGGCACACTATTACTTTTGCCGCTGGTGGCCCGCGATCAGGTCATCGGCCTGATGGAATTATATGAGGTGGCAAACAAGGAACGCGTCTTTACAGAGGATGATATACGTTTGGCACAAAGTCTGTCTGCTCAGACCGCCATTTTCATTGACAATGCCCGCCTGTTCGAGCAGGCGGAACGCCGTCTGCGGCGCACCGAGGCTCTGCGCGCGATTGACACGGCCATCACCGGCAATATGGATCTTATTTCTGTCTTCGATGTGATCTTCGACCAAACATTTACCCAACTGGGCGTGGATGCGGCCGTCATTCTTATGTATGATCCAACGGAACAGGCGCTGAAGTACGCCAACGAGCGTGGTTTCCGCACTGAGGCCCTGCAGCATACACACCTGCCGCTCGGAGAAGGGTACGCTGGTCGGGTAGCGTTGGGCCGCCAAGTGATACACATCCCAAACCTTCAAGGACGAAAGACGGATTTTCTGCGTTCGCCCACCTTCACTCAGGAAGGGTTTATCTCCTATTTTGGCGTGCCTTTGATTGCCAAGGGCGAGATCAAGGGCGTGCTGGAGGTTTTTCATCGCGCCAGCCTTGAACCCGATACCGAATGGCTGAGTTTCCTTGAAACCCTGGCCGGGCAGGCGGCCATCGCGATTGACAATGCCACCCTGTTCAAGGACCTGCAGCTTTCGAATATTGAATTAAGCAAGGCTTACGACGCCACCATCGCGGGCTGGTCACATGCCATGGACCTGAGAGACGAGGAGACCCAGAACCACACCCTGCGCGTGACCGAGATGACCGAGCGCCTGGCGCGGAGGATGGGCATTGGCGATGCCGAACTGGTCCACATCCGGCGCGGCGGGCTGCTGCACGATATCGGCAAGATGGGTGTTCCGGATGGCATTCTGCTCAAGCCGGGCAAACTGACCGAAGAGGAGTGGGTGCACATGCGGCAGCACCCGCAGTTAGCCCACGACATGCTGGCGCCCATCGCATACCTGCGTCCGGCGATGGATATACCCTATTGTCACCACGAGAAATGGGATGGGACAGGCTATCCGTGCGGCTTGAAGGGCGAACAAATCCCCCTGGCAGCGCGCATCTTCGCGGTGGTGGACGTGTACGACGCGCTCACATCGGATCGCCCCTACCGCAAAGCCTGGACGCAGAAAAAAACGCTTGAGTACATTCGAGGGCAGGCTGGAACCCATTTTGACCCCGCAGTGGCGGATGCGTTTTTGGCGAGTATGCCTGCTGTCCCGAAGAATAGGACAGCTTAGATTCAAGTAGTAGCCTTAAGTAGTGTCATTCCAAGTAAACCCATAGCGAAGAAAAAGTCGCTGTTCCAAGCGGAAGAATTTCATCAGCAAGGCGACATGAATGTCGCACAACAACTAATCTTGTTCCCTAGTAGCGAAGCGAAGAATCTCTACGACTATATAATTTCTGAATTTGGGATAGTTATTTTGAAAATTCTTTGATCACACGCACCATGTGTTTGGCGTGCTGTAAATATAAATCCAGGCGGATGTTTTCGTTGGGGGCGTGGGCTTTAGTGTCCGGGTAGCCGAGTCCCATTGTCACAACGGGCAGGCCCAGGTCATGTACGAACGGGTAGCTTGGGCCGGAACCACCGATCATCGGCACAATTTCCATCTTCGCGTCGTATACCTCCTCGGCAGTATCCACCACGATTTTCACAAAGGGATCATCAGGGTCTGTGCGCGCGGCCGGTTCGCCCCCAAGAAAATCAATCTTCACATCCCTGAAGCCTTCCGCGTCGAGATGGGCGCGAAGTTTCTTTAAGATATCTTCAGGTTTTTGATTTGGCACAAGGCGGAAATCCACTTTGGCAGAAGCGAAGGCAGGCTGCACAGTTTTCGAGCCGGGACCCTGATAACCGCTGGTCAGGCCGCAGATGGTGCATGTCGGTACGAAGACCTCTTCCATTTTCAGGTCGGTGCCGCCTTTCAAGCCTTTGATAAATTCCTTTGCGCCGTAACGTGATTTGTATTCGTCGGCTACATCCGGAAGCGCATCCATTAGTTCACGGTCTCGTGCGGATGGAAGTATGACATCATCATAAAAGCCGGGGATGCGAATGCGTTCATCGACTCTCTTCAAGCTGTTCAGCGCCCAAGTGAGTCTCCAGGCCGCGTTGGGCAGGATACTGCCTCCCAGCCCCGAATGGACGTCGGTGCTGAGAGAAGTGACCGACAACTCAACATAGCAAATCCCGCGCAGACCCAGATATTGCATGGGCTTGTCGCGATGATCCACGCCGCCGAATTCCCAAATGCAGGCATCGGCTTTCAGCTTATCGAGATTCTTTGAGATGAAATCATGCAAGTGAAGGCTGGCTGTTTCCTCTTCGCCCTCGATAATGAATTTGATATTGCAAGGCAGTTCGCCTTCAGATTCAAGGATGGCATCAATGGCATACAAACGCGAAGTGAGATGACTCTTGTCATCGCTGACTCCGCGCCCGTACATTTTTCCAGCGCGGATTTGTGGTTCAAAGGGAGGGCTTTCCCATAAATCCAAGGGCTCCGGCGGCTGGACGTCGTAATGATTATAGATCAGCAGGGTCTTGTCGCTTTTACCTCTTCGTTCAGCAAAGACGACCGGCGCGCCCTCAGTAGCCATGACTTCTGCCTTGAAACCGCGTTTTTCCAGCATATCTTTAACCAGGGCCGCGCATTCTTTTAATCCCAAATTTTGCGCGCTGATGCTGGGTTGGGCCACGTAGACCTTAAGCTCTTCCAGGCTTTTATCGAGATTTTTGTCAATGTATGAATCTATCTTTTTATAGTCGCTCATGATGTTCTCCTATTTAATTATTTCGGAATGCGGGAGCCTGCTCCTGCACAATCGACAGCGGGTTGTCGGACTCCAGGGTTAAAACCGCTGAGTTAAAATAACTTCGCCAGCCATTCAATCGAATATGCGCCTGCGAAGGCAAACAGCGCCATTTTGATAATTTGTCCGACCCAGCAAAAGAGCAGGAAGCGCCAAAGATTCATTTTAGCGATGCCTGCCGCCATGCCTGCTATATCAAAGAATGGATTGGGAATGGCGGATAACACCAGAATTGTCCAGCCTCCATATTTATCGATCCATGGACTGATTTTATAGTAAACGTCAGTTCGCTCGACAACGGCTTGTCCGCTGAAACCCGCGAGATAGCCGGAGAGTTCGCCGATTGCCCCGCCCGTCCCTGCGGCGAGTGCGACTCCGATGGGATTGAAGATGCTTCCCATCGCAAATACAACCGCCACACCCGGCGCAGGCAAAAAGACCGTCGCGTTTGCCATCAGGGCGATCAGGAAAATGCCGGGGTAACCATATTCAGCAAATTCATCCACGCGGTCTCGGATGCTGTAAATATAACCAGTGATACAGATGACCGCGGCTATCGCCAGAATGCGTAAGATATTTGTGCCGAAGTTCGTTGCAGGTTTTAAGGTTGGGAGATTTGCAGGTTTATTTTGGATTGCTGCAATTTTTTTCTTTGAACCCCGCGACGCTTCCTGTGGCCGCTGGTTGTTCTTTTTCGACTTTTCAACCTTTGAACCCTTCGACAGGCTCAGGGCAGGCTCTTTTAACTTTCCAACCTTTGAACCCTTCGACAGGCTCAGGGCAGGCTCTTTTAACTTTCCAACCTTTAAACCTTTAACTTTCTTCGATGATGACACGAATAATCTTCACTGCCGGTGCATTGATATTGCCCGGATCGCGCGCTGGAATGGACATGAGTACGTCCAAACCGTCAACAACTTGGCCAAAGACGGTGTGTTTCCCATTTAAATGAGGTGTGGGTCCATGGGTGATGAAGAATTGCGAACCGTTTGTGCCGGGTCCCGCATTTGCCATGGATAATATGCCCTGCTTATCATGCTTTAAACTGGCGTCGAACTCATCGCCGAATTTATAGCCAGGTCCGCCTCTGCCAGTGCCGGTTGGGTCGCCGCCCTGCACCATGAAATTATCAATCACACGATGGAAGATGACGCCATCGTAATATTCCTCGCGCGCAAGAAAAACGAAGTTGTTGACGGTCATTGGGGTTTTGCCTGCAAATAATTCAATGGCCATCGAGCCTTTGTCAGTTTCCATGTTTGCTTTGTATTTCTTCTTCGGGTCTATCTGCATTGCGGGTGGGGTAGTCCATTGTTCTGCCATTAATCTCTCCTTGGTTTTTTGGTGGTCGTCGGGTAGGACGAAGTCTGTACCGAGACCTTATTTCAGTAGTGTTTCAATCCTTGCTACAACCATATCCAGGGCGGCGGTGTTGAATCCACCCCCTGGGATGATAACATCTGCATAGCGTTTTGACGGTTCGACGAATTCAAGATGCATGGGCCGTACAGTCGTCTGGTATTGTTTGATGACTGATTCGGTTGCGCGGCCTCGCTCGGTGAGATCACGATGCAATCGGCGGATGAAGCGAACATCGGCATCAGTGTCAACAAAAATTTTTACATCCAACAACTTGCGCAATTCAGGCTCGGCAAAGATCAAAATTCCCTCAACCAAAATTACGCCGCGCGGCTCCACTGTAAATGTTTGGCTCGTGCGGCTGTCTGTGGCGAAATCATAGATCGGGACCTCGACAGGCTGAAGGTCACGCAATGCTTCGACATGCTTGATCAGCAATTCAGTTTCGAGGGAGTGCGGATGGTCGAAGTTGACATTCATTCGCAATGTGGGCGGTAATCCAGTCAGATCTTTGTAGTAAGAGTCGTGTTGCAGGTATGCAATTTTATCTGCTCCAACCCGATTGAGGATTTCTTGAGCAACCGTTGTCTTGCCAGAACCTGATCCACCGGCAATGCCAATGACCAATGGGATCTTATGACTCATATTTTCGATTATAGCCCATGACTGGCAAAACGGCTCCGAGCGGATACTCAGCTTGCTTGCCAACCAAGGGCATTTGCTTGCACCTGAGCATTCCTTCAGCCCGCGCGGATGCAAAATCCAATTTTAATCCTCATGGTATAATGTTGCCGTACGTTTCGTTCGGTATAATATCTCACTTAGGAGCCTAATTTTGGCCTTCAACCCTATTAACTGGCTGTTAGGCCTTTTTTCTCTGGACATTACCATAGACCTTGGCACTGCGAACACTCTTGTTCACGTTCGCGGCAAAGGGATTGTCATTAACGAACCATCCTGGGTTACGGTTGATAAGAAACTAAGACAACCTTTGGCGATTGGCCTTGAAGCGAAAGAAATGGTTGGGCGCACGCCGGGGAATGTAATCGTTGTGCGTCCCATTCGTGATGGCGTCATTTCTGAATTTGATGTCACCCAGACCATGCTTGAATATTTCATTGGTAAAGTCCATGAACAGAGCATCGTGCCTCTTCCGCGTCCGCGTGTGATCGTGGGTCTCCCAACAGGCGTAACGGAAGTGGAGAAGCGTGCTGTCTATGATGCGGTGATGGCATCTGGCGCACGTCAAGCCTTGTTGATCGAAGAACCGATCGCGGCTGCGCTCGGAGCTGGACTGCCAATTGGAGAGGTGCGCGGCTCGATGGTGATTGACATCGGCGGTGGCACGACCGAAGTGGCGGTCATGTCCATGAGCGGCGTGATTGCATCGCGCTCCCTGCGCGTCGCAGGCGATGAAATGGATCAGGATGTTGTACAGTACCTGCGCAATAAATACAACCTTTTGATTGGTGAAGGCATTGCAGAGCAGGTCAAATGGCAGATTGGTTCCGCGTATTCCCTTAAACCTGAAAAAACAATGGAGGTTCGAGGCCGCAATCTTGTAACAGGGTTGCCTGAAACAGTTGAAGTTTCCTCCGTTGAAATGCGTGAAGCCCTCTCTGGCTCTATACAGGTTATCATTGATACCGTGCGCGATGCTTTGGATGAAATTCCTCCCGAAATTGTTGCGGATTTAATGGATATCGGCATTTGTCTGGCAGGCGGTGGTGCGCTTTTGCAAGGCTTGGCGGAACGCCTGACGGATGAATTAAAGCTACGTGTTTGGGTTGCAGAAGACCCGCTTACTTGTGTGGTGCGCGGCGCGTCAAAGATATTTGAGGAATTTGATGTTCTCGGGCGTTATTTGGTTGGATTGGAACGTGGAAGCACGCGTCACGCTGGATAACAAAAACTTTGGCAGTCTCTTTATCAGAGATTTGGTGAAAAAATGAACTCCCGTTCTTTACAAACGACGATTATTTTCCTTGTAGTGGGGGGGGTTCTTGCCTTGTCTCTTGGCGGTTTCTTTGGCTCCGCTTCCAAGCAAGTTAGCTCCGCGTTGATAGAAATACAAACCTGGTTTTCCGCCCGCTTTATCGGGTTGCAGGATTTTATGACCGCTCCGCGTGACATTGTTTCCTTGCGTACGCGCAATACGGAATTGGAGGCGCAGGTGTCACAGTTACAGGCACAAGTCATTGAACTCCAACAAAGAGTGAATGAGACCGAGACTCTTGCAGCGCTTGTAAATTTCTCCCGTTCAAATCCTGAAAGTACATACAGAGCTGCCGCAGTGATCGGACGTGACCCCAGTCCGTTTTTGCATTATATTATTATTAATCGCGGCTCGAATGATGATATTCGGCGCGGTATGCCGGTTGTGACGAATCAAGGTTTGGTTGGGCGTATTGATGCGGTCATCGCGGATGCTGCGCGTGTACAATTGATCACGGATCCCGCATCTGCTGTTAATGTTTACTTGCAGAACGCTGAAACCAATGCTGTAGCAATTGGTTCTGTAACAGGTGACGTTTTCCTGGATATGATCTCGCAGAATATTGTTGTGGAATCAGGCGATCTTATTCTGACCTCAGGGCTGGGAGGCGGTTATCCCTCCGACCTGATCATTGGACAGGTAGTTACCCTCCGTAGCCTTGAATATGAATTATTCCAACAAGCAACTGTCCAGCTTGCCGTGGACTTTTCCAGCCTCGATATCGTTTTGGTGATTACCAACTTCCGCTCGGTGGATATTACTCCTCTCGAACCACTGCCATCCCCATAATTGTCTTTGACATGCGAAATATAATCGCGTTTCCATTGCTTGGGCTGGCAGTTATCCTCCAGTCATCAGTTATCAGTCAGATCAACTTGATCTCTGGCTATGCAGACCTGCCACTGATCCTGCTTGCTGCCTGGGCCTTGCAGGAGCGGGTCAATTCTTCATGGCATTGGGCCGTGACTGTTTGTTTGATGCTTGGCTTTGTATCCGCGCTGCCCTGGCTGGTTGTGGTGCTTGGTTACTTGGGTGTTGTTTTTGCGGCGCAAATGTTACAAAAACGCATCTGGCAGGCTCCTTTGCTGGCGATGTTTAGCGTAATATTTATCGGTACGTTATATATGCATGTATTGTCATTTGTGGTTCTAAGAATTTCCGGCACTGCTTTATTATTCCGTGATGTCATGAGCCTGATCACCTTGCCAAGTCTATTGCTTAACATGTTATTCTCGATACCGATTTATACCTTTATTCGCGACCTGGCAGGCTGGGTTTATCCAACAGAGGAATACGAATGAGTTCAGGTGCAGGTTCGCGACCTGTCAACTTTGCGACATGGCGGCTGACCACGGTATATCTTGTTGTGTTTTTGGTGCTTAGCGGTTTACTTTTCAGGCTTATTAACCTGCAAGTGATTGAAGGAGCCGAGTGGACTGCTCGCGCGATTGAAAATTACACGAAGGAAGTCAGTCTGCCAGCCCCGCGGGGAATAATATATGACCGCAATGGATATATCCTTGCCCGCAATCTTGCATCCTATAATATCGTTATCACACCGGCCAATTTGCCCGTAGATGATTCTGATATTCAGCGAATCTATCGTGAAATCTCTGAGTTGATAGATATTCCTGTGGGTGGACCTGTGACAGACGAATCCCTTCAGGAAGCCAAGCTATTTGCGGCTTGCGTAGAGGGGCCGGGGATTGCGCAATTGGTGGCCTTGCAGGATACACTTGCGCCCTACAGTCCCGTTAAAGTGAAGTGTAATCTTTCAGAAGAAATAGCCCGAATTGTGGAAGAGAAATCCGTAGACTGGCCAGGCGTGGATGTCGAGGTTGAACCGATCCGTGATTATCCAACTGGATCGCTGACAGCCCATCTGATCGGGTTTTTGGGCCCGATCCCAGCTTCTCAGGAAGTGGAGTTGCGTGCGCAGGGATTTATCCCCAATCGTGACAAGATAGGCTACTCCGGGGTTGAAGCCTCATTACAGGATATTCTTGTCGGCAGAAACGGTCTGCGCGTAGTTCAAAAAGATGTGGCTGGGCAGGAACTTCGCAACTTGGAGCCGCCGATCCCGGCAGTCCCGGGGCATAATGTCTATTTGACCATTGATACACGTTTGCAAGCCGCCGCAGAGGCTACGCTGCTGGAGGAGATACGCTTTTGGAATACATATTTCAACACCGTTCGTATTTCCAGTGGGGTGATCATTGCCATGAATCCGAAAACAGGCGAAATACTTGCTATGACGTCCTATCCAAGTTATGAGAATAATCGTTTTGTGCGCATTATTCCCGCCTATTATTACGAGCAATTGAGTCAGGATCCACGCAAACCCTTGTTGAACAATGCCATTTCCGCTGAATTTCCTCCGGGGTCAGTGTTTAAGTTAGCCACGGCAACTGGCGCGATTAATGAAGATGTGGTTGAGCTGGACGAAATCATTCAAGCCCCCGGACAATTGCTTTTATGTGAAAAATTTAACCCCAACGATATTTGTACAGAAAATAATACCCGCCCATTTGTAGACTATATTTTCGATGTGCGCCCGGAGGGCTTTGGCGCAATAGATTTTTTGCGGTGCATCGCATTTTCAAGTAATGTATGTTTTTACAAACTTGGCGGCGGGT
Organism: Anaerolineales bacterium; assembly: GCA_030680795.1. Taxonomy (GTDB): domain Bacteria; phylum Chloroflexota; class Anaerolineae; order Anaerolineales; family Villigracilaceae; genus Villigracilis. Next base: position 9,733 of record JAUXUL010000050.1, read on the forward strand.
ATGCAGATGAGATCAAGCAGGGGCTTGGTGTTGAACGTCTTCGGCAGTATGCTCGCGCGCTTGGATACGACGAACGATCTGGGATCCAATTGTTGGGCGAGCAGGCAGGCTTGATTCCAGACCCGCAGTGGAAGCGTATTAACACCGGTGAGAACTGGTCTACTGGTGATACTTATATCGCCAGCGTGGGACAAGGCTATGTACTCACGACTCCTCTACAAGTTCTCATGTCCGGTTCGGTCATTGCGAATAATGGCAAGTTGATGCAGCCCACCATTGTCCGTGAAGTGACGGATGGCGATGGCTATGTTGTCCCAATGTGGTTCAACCCAGCAGATTTTACTGTCACTGATTTTGAGACTCCCGGCAGTTATCAAATCTCACCCTTCACTCCCAACTTAAAATGGGATGTGACCGTTACCCCGTTGATCCAAAGCTATTCCTGTGACGGCCCGTATTGCAGCCTGAATGAAGATGACTTAAAAATTATTCAACCCGAATCAATTCAAGCAGTGCGTACGGGCACACGCCTGGCAGTAACCGACCCGGCTTTTGGTACACTGAACGATATTTTCAATGATTTCCCCATCGCTGTGGCAGGTAAAACCGGTACAGCAGAATATTGTGACGATGTTGCCAGGGCTGCCAATCGCTGTAACTTTGGCGCATGGCCTACTCATTCCTGGACGCTTGCCTATGCACCCTATGAAGACCCTGAGATCATCGTTCTCGCGTTTGCTTATAACGGCGGCGAAGGCGCAAGTGTGGCGGGACCCATGGTAGAGCGGGTCATCAGGGCCTATTTTGAGATCAAAGCCATTGATATCGCACAGGGCAACCCAACCGTGGGACAATAGACGATGTGCTTTCATCAGGTATAATTCAAACCAATAAATTTACCTGAGGCTGTCTTATGGAGCAAATTACTTCTCTTGTCCAGATCAAAGGAATACGCGATGGACTTCTTGCGACATTTTCAGATGCGCCATGGGAAGACCAGCGCATGGCCTTGCTTGCGCAAATTGATGATCGTCCGTCATTTTTTCAAGGCGCACGTCTTGCAATGGATATTGGTTCCCAAATATTAAAAGTGAATGATCTGGTTGACTTGCGCGACCATCTTTCGGAAAGAAGTGTAATCTTATGGGCGGTTGTCAGCGAATCGCCTACGACCGAACAGACGGCGCAATTGCTGGGTTTGGCCACCCGCATATCCAGACCGAGACCTGAAGAACAGCGGCAGTTTGCAGATACGATCACAGATGACACTGCATTATTTGTAAACAAGACACTTCGCTCTGGAACGCGCATTGAATTCCCCGGGCATATCGTCGTTGTTGGTGATGTAAACCCGGGCGCTGAAATCGTTGCCGAAGGCAATGTAATCGTGTGGGGACGGGTGCGCGGTATGATCCATGCAGGTTCCAAGGGGGATCGCTCAGCGTTTATCTGCGCGCTTGATCTTTCAGCCAACCAATTGCGTATTGCAAATGAAGCCTCTGCAATGCTCAAGCCACAAATAGACCCCAAGCCGGAGATTGCCAGCATTAACAGCGAAGGACGTCTGCAAGCTGAACTTTGGCATACAGGCTAATCTATTTTTTAGGAATTAAAATGACCGCTCAAGTGATTACCGTTACATCCGGAAAAGGCGGCGTGGGAAAAACCACAGCCGTTGCAAACCTGGCCACAGCGCTTGCCGCTGATGGTAAAAAAGTTGTTTGTATTGATGGCGATATTGGTTTGCGAAATCTTGACGTTGTAATGGGTCTTGAAAATCGGATCGTATATGATATTGTGGATGTGATCGAAGGACGCTGCAAATTGAAGCAGGCCATGATCCGTGATAAGCATTACCCGGAGATGTACCTGATTCCCGCCGCGCAAACCCGCGACAAGAACGCGGTTTCGCCTTCAGACATGGTACGCATCTGTAACGACCTTCGGCCTGATGCTGATTTCGTCATCATTGACTCGCCTGCGGGCATTGAGCGCGGCTTCCGCAACGCCATCGCCGCGGCAGACCGCGTCCTTGTAGTGACCAACCCCGAGGTCAGCGCGGTGCGGGATGCGGATCGGGTGGTAGGCATTTTGGAAGCAGAAGAAAAAGGGAGCCCGGCGCTTATTCTTAATCGGTTAAATCAAGCATTGGTCAGAAATAATGACATGCTCTCTGCCGAAGATGTATTGGACCTACTGGGCATTCAATTAATTGGGATTGTGCCCGAAGACGAATCTGTCATTATCAGTTCAAATCGCGGCGCGCCTGTTGTCAATGACCCAAAGAGTCGCGCGGGACAGGCATTCCGCAATATCGCCAAACGTATCCAGGGACAGGATGTGCCTTTCATGGACCTCGATCTGCAAAGTGGTTTATGGGGCGCCATACAAAAATTTGCGGGGAGGAAATAAGATGAAATTCTTCACGCGAAAACGAAGCGCTGTAAGTGCCAAAGAACGTTTGCAACTTGTATTGGTGCATGACCGCACTGACCTGACGCCCGCGCAATTGGAAGCCTTGAAAGACGACCTACTTAAAGCCATTTCGCAATATATTGATATTGATCGTGAAGCAGTTCAAATTGGCTTGGAACGTGAAGGCCGTTCCCAGCGGCTGGTAGCGGATATTCCCTTACTGATCACATCGCGCCGCCGCGCAGGATGATCGTTTTTACACTTTGGAGACACGGATCAGCCTGATGAGCGTCATTGGCTGCTATCCGTGTTTGTTATTATGACTCGTGGACTTTCCTGGCGTAACTTTGATTTTCTGTTATTAGGCGCGATCGTGCTTGCATCTTCTTTTGGCACGGTTATGATCCGCTCTGCCGTAGCGGGCAATGAAGTATTGCTGCCAGTTATTTCCCGCCAGATCTATTTTGCCTTGCTCGGCGTTGTGCTTATTTTTGTAGTTGCCTCGATCGATTATCGTTATTGGCTGGCTTTATATCGTCCGATTTATTATGGGATATTGATCTTTTTGGTGACATTAACCGGGTTCGGGCAATCTGCTTTTGGCGCGCAGCGCTGGTTTCAGGTTGGAGTCTTGTCTCTCCAACCAACGGAGTTCGCGAAGATCGTTGCCATTGTTGTGTTGGCGCGCTATTTTGAGCATACGCAGGTTCAACGGCGCGATTTGAAATGGGCGTTTGGCGGCTTCCTTTGGGCGTTCGGTATTATCGGTTTAATCCTGCTTCAACCTAACCTAAGTAATGTGGTCGTATTAATTGTTATCTTTTTTTCGATGCTTTGGATCCAGGGGCTGGAGATAAAACAGGTTGTCACTCTTGTATTATCTGTGATCGGCCTGGCGGCGCTTGCATTTCCCTCCCTTGAAGAATACCAGCAAGCCCGTGTTCGAACCTTTATCTTCCCGGACCCGAATGCCACCTATGGTGCAACATACAATGTGCAACAAGCATTGATCGCGATTGGCTCCGGCGGTTTCTTTGGAGAGGGATATGGGCACGGCACACAAACCCAACTGCGCTTTCTTAAGGTGCGCCATACTGACTTTATCTTCTCGGCTGTTTCAGAAGAGTTTGGCATGATAGGCGGTGTTATCATTATTCTGACACTGGCATTCATTGTCTGGCGCTGTATACGTGCGGCGCAAAAGGCGCGCGATGTCTCTGGTTCGATGATCGCTTACGGTGTGGCAATATTGATCTTTTTTCAAGGCGCTGTGAATATTGGTGTGAATTTGAATGTGGTCCCTGTCTCTGGATTACCTCTGCCGTTTATCAGTTATGGAGGCAGCGGACTTACTGCGCTTATGCTTGGCATAGGGCTTGTTGAAAGTGTTGTCATGCGGCATAAGCAAATGGATTTTTAATATGTCATTGCGAGGGCGATGGTTTTCGCCCGAAGCAATCTCCTGCATAATGCTGGGGATTGCTTCGGGCCAATGAGCGGCTCCTTGCAACAACATTAAAGGAGCATTTCTTGTCCATCAAACCAGCACGCACTCGGATAGCGCCATCTCCAACAGGGCACATGCACCTCGGCACGGCCCGCACTGCTTTATACGATTATCTGCTCGCTAAAAAAACAGGCGGGCAGTTCATTTTGCGTATTGAAGATACAGACCTGAAACGAACTGTCCCTGGCGCAGAGCAGGAGATCATGGATGGCCTGCTCTGGCTTGGACTCGAATATGATGAAGGACCTGATCTTGGCGGTAAGTATGGTCCCTATCGTCAGACGGAACGCCGCGAAATTTACACGCAGCACGCAAAAATATTAATTGATAGTGGTCATGCTTATCCTTGCTTTTGCATGCCTGAGAAATTGGAAAAAACTAGACAGGCGCAAATGAAGCGCAAGGAAAATCCGCATTATGACGGCACATGCCGCGTACTTGCACCTGATGAAGCCGCAAAAAGAATGGCAAATGGCGAGGCGTACATAGTCCGCTTTAAGATGCCGAAGGAAGGTGTTACTGTTGCACGCGATCATCTGCGCGGTGACATCATCACTGAGAACAAACAGCTCAATGATTACGTTCTGTTGAAGTCGGATGGTTTGCCAACCTATCACCTCGCTGCAATCGTGGATGACCATGAAATGCAGATCACGCATGTACTGCGCGGTTCTGAATGGCTGGGCACATTCCCGCTGCATGTCAACATCGTTCGTGCGTTTGGCTGGGAAGAGCCGATCTGGATACATCTTTCCGTGTTCCTCAAGCCGAGCGGCAAAGGCAAGATGAGCAAGCGCGAAACCGCTGCCGCTATTAAAGATGGTTATTCCATTTTTATAAAAGATATGCAGGAACTTGGTTTTACGCCTGAGGGCGTTTTAAATTGGAGCGCCTTGATGGGGTGGGGCGTTGCTGAAGATGAGGTGATGACCGTGGATCAAATGATCGAGAGATTCAATATTGACAGTTTGACCGCCTCGCCTGCTGCGATCAATTTCCAAAAATTGGATCATTTCAACGCGACTCACATCCGCCTCTTTACTACCGAAGACCTGGCAGCCCGCCTCAAGCCTTACTTTACCCGTGAGGGACTCAACGTAAACGATGAAGTCTTGCTAAAAATCATTCCACTGATCCGCGAGAGACTGGTTACATTAGACGATTGTCTTGCGTTTGGAACTTTCTTCTTCAGGGAAGATGTGACCCCCAACCCTGAAGATTTAATTGCCAAAGGATTGGACGCAAAGCAATCGGCGCAGATCGCTCAACGGGTGTATCAAATCCTCGCCGAGCAACCAGATATAAGCCACGAAAGGTGCGAGTCACCGCTGCGGGCGTATGTCGAAGAGAGTGGATTCAACGTCAATCAAGTTTTTGGGATTCTGCGCGTCGCCATTACCGGGCAAAAAGTCAGTCCACCGCTGTTTGAGTCAATGGAAATCATTGGCAGGGAAAAGTGTTTGCAACGAATCAAGAATGCGATCGAGATTTTGGAGAAGATGTTTAATAAGTAGGTCACTCTTCAAGAGTGACCTACTTATTATTTATGAATCTCCAGGTTCATCCGCCATGCGAACAATGCGCGGGGTGAACTTGCCGAGCACATCCACCAGATCTGCCTGTGCCTTTATCACGCTTTCAATTGGCTTGTAGGCTTGCGGCGATTCGTCCAAACCGCCGCCGAGCAGGGTGACGTCATTCTTTTTGAGATATTCATCCCGCGCGGACTTGCTGATCGAATTCAGCGCGACTCTGCGACTCATCAATCTGCCCGCTCCGTGTGACGCGGACTCCAGCGACGATGCGCTGCCCTTCCCGCGCGCGAGATAACCCGCATCTCCCATGGACCCGGGGATGATTCCCATCTCACCGACACCGGCAGGCGTCGCGCCCTTGCGATGCACAATGACCGTTCTGCCATCGGGCAATTTCTCCTTCCACGCGAAGTTGTGATGGTTCTCAACCACGGCGGCTTCCTTGAGTCCAATCGCGGCTGCGACGCGCCGATGGATGATGTAGTGATTTGCCGAGGCGAATTTGCCAGCGAGTTCCATGGATAGCCAATATTCCTGACCATCTTCTGAATCAAGCGAAAGCCAGGCGAGGTATCTTACAGCCTTGTCGAGGTCGGGGTGTTTTTCCATGGCGATTTTGCTAAAGCGGTCAGCGACCTTTGCGCCAACACCGCGCGAGCCGCTGTGGGAGAGCAACGCGAGATATTCACCGGGTTCCAATCCAAACATGGACTCATCCAAACGGAACGAGCCCCACTCGACGAAGTGATTGCCCGTGCCGCTTGTGCCAAGTTGATTCATGGCGGTGTCCTTCAATACCTTAAGCTGGCGGGTGGCATTCCAGGCATCATCGTCCAATACTGGATGTTGCGCTTTTTTACTGCCTGTCCATTTTGATCCTATGCCGAAGGCTGTTTGCTCCATCAAGGTGTCTTCGAACATGCCTTTCTTTTGTCCAAGTAAAATCGGTGAGACTTCATATAAAGAAAGGCGCATCCGACAGGCAATATCCACGCCGACGGCGTAGGGGATGACGACGTTATCCGTTGCAAGCACGCCGCCGATGGGAAGCCCATAGCCGACATGCGCATCGGGCATCAATGCGCCAGTCACAGCGACAGGTAAGCGCATGGCGTTCGTCATTTGTGCAATGGCGCCCTCGTCAATATTTTCCTGTCCCCAGATCGGGTAAGGAAGTGGCAGCTCCCGCAATGTGTCATTGGGTACCTCGTCCTTTTTTGTTAACCGAATGCACTCGCGCGCGAGGTCGGCCATCATTGCATCGGCGAGGAAACTGCCGGGGACCTGCCGAACAGCATCCAGTTGGGCGAGAATCGTCTCGCGGTCCATGCCTTGATTGATGAGGTGATTCCCAACCTCCTTTGCAATCCCGATGATCTTTCCATCAGGCCAGTTATTTAACTTTAGAATCTTGCCGGTGATAATGTCCACTTTACTTTGACTTCTTCTCGATCTTCGCCCAGGCATCTTTGAGATTCACCGTCAGATTGAAGACAGGCTTGGCGGGCGTGGTATCCGCGTCGGCGCAGAAATAGCCTTGGCGCTCAAACTGAAAGCGGTCACCAGCCTTGGGCGAGGAAAGATGCGGCTCCACATATCCAGTGGAGATGGTCAGCGAATTCGGGTTGATGCAAGCGAGAAATCCCTCCTCGCCTTCCTCGGGATCTTCCTTCGTGAAGAGGCGGTCATAGAGTCGTATCTCCGCTTCTTTGGCGTGCTCGGCAGAAACCCAATGGATCGTGGATTTCACCTTGCGCCCGTCAGACGAATCACCGCCGCGCGTGGTGGGGTCATACGTTGCATGGACTTCGATCACTTTGCCTTTGTCATCTTTGACAACGTGTGTGCATTTGATGAAGTAGGCATAGCGCAATCGAACTTCATTGCCGGGGAACAGGCGATAATATTTCGGGGGGGGCGTCTCGCGGAAATCCTCCTGCTCGATATAAAGCACTTTCGAAAACGGAATTTTGCGCGTGCCAGCAGATGGGTCTTCGGGATTGTTGACCGCGTCCATCTCCTCAACAAGATCATCGGGATAATTGTCAATCACGACCTTGAGCGGCTTCAAAACTGCCATGCGGCGAAGGGCGTGTTTGTTGAGATTTTCGCGCACACATGACTCGAGCAATGCCACGTCACTCACGCTGTAGTTTTTGGCAACGCCAACGCGGTTGATGAAATCAAGGATCGCATCGGCGGTGTAGCCGCGGCGGCGCATGGCGTGCAAAGTAGGCATACGCGGATCATCCCAGCCGTTGACAACTTTCTCTTCAACCAGACGGCGGAGTTTGCGCTTGCTCATCACGGTGTAACTTAAGTTGAGACGGGCAAACTCGATCTGGTGCGGTTTGAATACGCCAAGTTGTTCCGGAAACCATTCGTACAACGGACGATGGTTTTCATATTCAAGCGAACACAATGAATGGGTGATGCCTTCCATCGAGTCGTTCTGTCCATGCGTCCAATCGTACATCGGGTAAATTTTCCACTTGTCGCCTGTGCGGTGATGCGGCTGGTGAATGATGCGATACATGGCAGGGTCGCGCATGTTGATGTTCGGATGCGCCATGTCAATCTTTGCGCGCAAAATTCGCGAGCCATCCGGGAACTCGCCATTCTTCATGCCCTCGAGCAAGTCCATGTTTTCCTCCACGTCGCGGTCACGGAATGGAGAATTTTTTCCAGGCGTTGTCAATGTGCCGCGATTGGCGCTGACTTCCTCGGGAGTCTGATCGTCCACATAAGCCTTGCCCATCAGCACAAGTTTTTTCGCCCACTCATACAACTCGTCAAAATAATCGGAAGCGTAGGTCACCTTCGACCATTGAATTCCAAGCCAGCGCGCATCGTCTTCGATGGCTTCCACATATTCGGTTTCTTCTTTCGTGGGATTTGTGTCGTCGAAGCGCAGGATCAACTCGCCGTTATTTTCCTTCGCGATGAGATAATCAATCATGAACGCTTTGACGTGTCCGATGTGCAAATAGCCGTTCGGCTCGGGAGGCAAACGCGTGCGGACATACTTGAAGCGTCCGTTCTTCAAATCTTCCGCAACAGCTTCACGGATAAAATCAGTCGGCTTGCCCTGAGCAGGGTCGAACGGGTTGGTTTCTTCGTCACTCATGGATGGGATGCCTTAATTATGGATTTCAGGAGGATATGGAGCTCTTTCTTTCTTGACTTTTTATTTGCTCGCGAAAGAGATGTGTTCCCTACCCTGATGATAGGAGTATTGATTTCCGTAATTATAACAAACCGCGAGGATGAATTATAATCAAACGTGGAGATCAACATGAGCGAATCAAACGAATCAAAAACAAACTTTATTGGCACTTACTATAACCGCGACAAAGTTATGCAGATATCCAAGATTGCAGGCACTTTTGCGTGGATCGCGCTTGGGATATATCTGTTTACAACATTGAATTCTTTTAATCAATTCATGATCCAGTATGTAACTGGGATTTATTCCCAAAAGGGAATGTCTATTTTCGATGTCTTGGGTTTCTTTACACCATACCTGCTTCAGTTGGTGCCGGGCTTGCTGTATTTCGCCGGTTTGAAGTTTGTCCAGCATACCTTACTGATCCTAATGGACATGGAAGACAACACCCGCCGCGCCGCGCGGAAATAACCTTGTCTCATCCCTGCGGGCATGATAAAATAGCGACCGCAGTAAAAAAAGTATTGGGGACTCGTCTAATGGCAGGACGGCTGTCTCTGGAACAGTCAGTAGTGGTTCGAATCCATTGTCCCCAGCATAAAATATAGGCATATAATGCCTAAGCACCCCAGATTCGGGTGTAAAAAGAGCCCTCGATAATTCGGGGGCTCTTTTTACTACAGCTACCTTAAAGTTACCCAATTTTCTTCCTCCTCCGATTTTTCATAAAAACTTGTTGCTTTACACTAATCTTTTTGAACTCGTCACTTACATCATTGGGCATCAACAACTCATCCAATTTTTCAGCAGCTTCTTCCTGCATGGAGGGAAGGATATGAGAATAGATATTCATACTTGACGCGTGAACAAATGGAAGAGAGACGACTTGAAGGCGGGCGCTTGTTAAAGGCAGGCAAAATGTCACAAGCCGAAATTTCTCGGCAGTTGGGTGTTAGCCGAGCCACAGTCAGCGATTGGGCAAAGACAATGGTAGCAAAAGGCATGCGAGGTCTCCGAAAAAGGAAAGCAGCAGGAAGTCAATCAAAAACCCTGAATATTGAGCGTGTTGATTTACTATATTCGGTCATCGAACATACCCGTCATACCTGCCTCAGCATTAAGCTTCTGCCACATCGTCCGGTAGGAACCATCTTTGAATTTCAGGTCTGTTCGGGTACGTAAACGGGCTATCCAGGCTTCAGTGGCACTAATAGCCTTTCGGAAACAATACTCCATAAAGTCGCGTTTTTCGGTAAGAGTACCCATCTTGACTGACTCACTCCCAGCCAAAAACTCTTTTTCCAGGGCATCAAAATCTCGACGAATTTCTGGAACTAGGTGATCGAAATCTGCCATAGCGCGGCGGTGTAGTAGCTCGTGTTTCCACCATAGAGAACGAGGATCAAATTGCTCCGTAGGGCTTGGACCAATATCTGGCAAGTCAACTCCCAGAAAAACAGGTTTAAATATAGAAATGCAGTTTCCAGAAGTTCCAGTGACCCATAACATCACACCATGTGGACCTACATCGGTAACCATAACACCATCTGCTTGCCACCAGCGATTTTCCTGAGGTCCTGCGTGAATACAGATATTACGATGGGTATCTGCTGTAGCGGGATGGTAACCCTCACCATGGTGACGCATAATCTCGAATATAGTTTTGGCACTAATTTGTCCTTTGTCTGCCTTTAAGCTGTTATAAGTATAGCTTTGCCGGTTTGGGGAACCCAGAGTAGGCGGAATTTTTGGGAGAGCAAAAGTTCCAGCCCAGTCCAACTTCTCACTTGAAGTCAATGAACAGCGTGTCCAGTTTGTCGATATTCCAAGCATATTGGAGATTGAGTCAAACGCTTCAATTTTCTTCTCTGCCCATTTACGACCAGCGGTTTCCAATATATAAGCCTCACTAGTATCCGCCATAAGAAAGCTACTATCGAAGTGCGAGTTTCCTTTGAGTTCGGCACTGCCACCCTGACCATACTTCTCCAATAGAGCAGTCATCACATCGATAGCCTCTTGGCAGTTTTTTGCTCGTTCCAAGCCAAGGCGCATCAGGTCGGGGCCAATGATGCCATCTTTCTCCTCAGCCATCTCTGTTGTAAAGACAGCTTCCTCGCCCATGGCGAGGCCGTACTCATTGACACCGATCTCACAGCCATAAGTCCAAAAGGCCTTGGTCAGGAAGAGCTCATAAGTTTCTTCAACCTGCGGGATAACAAGATGTGTGATGCGAACAGCCTCCCCTCGGATGTGTTTTTTTCGGGGGATGCGTACGATTGCATTAGCCTCGTTGACCTCACAGTCTGCGCTCTTAGCAAACAGGACGTTCTTATCGTGAGTTACAGATGGCAAAGCCACAAAAGTGTCACACATGTTGGATTCCTTTCACTTCATGAAATGGTTGTGTTCGTGCCGTCTTCATTTTTCTGTGATAGGGGCCGTTTCTTAAGCCACCGTATCTCTCTTCCGCCCATGATGCCCCCTGGGCGGAAAATCAGGATGACAATTAAGGCAATAGCCAGGAATACTTCCGCGAATCCAACCAACGTGCTAGGCAATAATTGTCCAATATTAATCGCGCTTTCAATTGTGCGGAGACCTTCCCGGACAATCGAAACGATCAATGTTCCCACCACTGCTCCAGATACACCCCCTGGACCGCCTACAACTAGCATGGCTAGGATGACGAATGTTTCTGTAAGGTAAAAAGCTTTAGGCGAGAATGATGTGATGAAGTGAGCCCATAATCCGCCAGCGATCCCTGCCATGAATGCGCTCAATGTGAAAGCGACCCATCGTACTATCACCATATTGATACCAATGGTCGCAGCCGCATAGCGGTCATCGCGGGAGGCGCGTAACTTTAAGCCAATTGATGATTCCTTGAACCAGTATGCCAAGATGATAAATCCAATACCCCAGATCACGCTCATCCAGAGATCTGTATATCTGTCCACCCCGAATAAGGTTTGAGGTCCAGCTGTGATGTTATCCCAGTGCACCAGCACAACATGGATAATAACAAGCAAGGCAAAGCTCGTGATCACCGCAGCAGCATCGGATAGACGCATCAAGGGGAAACTGATAATGGCTGCACAAAATGCTGCAATGAGTCCTCCCAACAGCAGTGCCATTAAGAAGGGAAGCTGGATTGGATTAAAGATAGGATAAAGATCGGGAAGTCCGATCGATTTGGCCTGCGGTGTCATAGAGAAAATGACCGAAGCGTAAGCTCCGATCCCCATGAAACCAATATGAGCAAAATTGAGAGTGCCACCATTACCCATGAATAACTGGAGGCCTAGCACGAGTATCAGGTTGATGAACATGGTTATGACTATCCGCTCAGTCAACGTGTCATCCAGTAGATCCGTTACCAAGGCAATGATAATCAATGGTGTTATCAAGATAAATAATGTACTGTGTTCTGTAAAAATGTTTTTTAACCATGTGGTTATCTTCATCCGACCCTCTCTCCTGAATAGGTACCGCGTATTAGACCTTCTGGTTTGAACAATAGGATCAAGATCACAATACTGAACATGAGGGCTTCGCGGTAATCCAACAGGTTTTGTGGCAATATGAGACTGATTATGCTGAAGAGGAAGCCATATAGATAGCCTCCCACTACTGCTCCCTCCAAGCTGTTCATACCACCGATGACAGTTGCCACAAAAGCGATCAGAAGGGGAGATAGACCGATTGTAGGTGTTACCGAACCTACACGTCCAATCCAGAACAGGGAGACAACTCCAGCCAATAATCCACTGATCACAAAAGCCACGGATATGATCAGGTTGGCGGGTACGCCTAGCATGCGGGTCATCTGGAATTTGTCCGCTGCAGCACGCAGTGCAATCCCAAGAATGGTGCGTTTCAGTAATAATGTCAGCGCGATCAGAAGTAAGGTGCTGGTCACAATCACAAGAATATTCCTGTTGGCAATGTCAACATTACCTAACCGAACACTCCCTGAAAAAATTGCCGGGAACTGGACCGCCCGCGAACGCGAAGAGACGATTAACAGAGCAGCATTTTGAAGGAGTGTGCTGACCGCGAAGGAAGTGATCAAAATAGCAGTGAGTGATTTCTCGCGCACAGGGCGGAAAGCGACGCGTTCAGTAAGATAACTGGTAAGCATTGCAATGGTGACTGCAATTAATGCCATCACCAACCAGGGTAGTGCCGGCAGGTTTCCCAGCATGAATAGAGCATAACCTCCTACCATGATCAACTCACCGTAGGCAAAATTGACGAGTTTGAGAATGCCGTATACGATCACCAAGCCAAGTGCTATCAATGCGTAAAGACTGCCCAGACTCAAAGCATTAATTAAGAAGTCTAATGAAAACAAGTTATGGCCTCCTTTCAATTGATTATTTCAATTCACCTTACTGCCCAGATACACACTTTCGATATCTACATGCTTTCGTATCACTTCAGGGGCGCCTTCTGCTTCGACCCTTCCATTTTTAAGCAGATATGCGCGCTTGACGATGTCCAAAGTACGTTCTACATTCTGTTCAACCAAAAGGATGGTCATGCCGCTGTCATGCAATTTTACAATCAGTTCAAAAATCTGGTCGACCAGTGCGGGCGCCAGACCCAGGGATGGCTCATCCATCATGAGCAATTTTGGGTGCGACATTAAGGCGCGGGCGACCGCCAATTGCTGCTGCTCACCACCAGACAACGTTCCACCTTGCTGGTGAATACGTTCACCCAGTATTGGGAACATCGTCACCGTTTCGTCCAAATCGCGCTTGAACTCAGAACGATCTCGCCGAATATAAGCACCCAGTTTTAAATTTTCTTCGACGGTTAAACTTGCAAAGATCTCACGTCCTTCAGGAACTATTGCAATACCTTTGCGGATGATCTGTTCAGGTGATAGACTTGCTATAGAAGTATTTTCAAATTGTATATCACCTGTGACGGGTTTTAGGTTTCCGGCGACGGTTGTAAGAGTCGTTGTCTTTCCTGCCCCATTTGCCCCGATCAAAGCCACCAACTCACCTGTCTGCACCTTAATAGAAATATCATGTAAAGCCGTAATCGATCCATACCGGACAAGAATGTTTTCGATAGCGAGCATGCTTAATCTCCTCTGGCAGTTGAACCAAGATAAGCCTCGACAACAGCTGGTATTCGGCGCACTTGCTCAGGTGTGCCCTCCCCAATCGTCTTACCATAATTTAGTACATGCAATCGATCACAAAGGCGCATAATAAGATGCATATCATGTTCAACAATCAACATTCCTAGCTTCTTGTTATCGGGGATGAGTTCAAGTATGTGGAGTAGTTCTTCGGCTTCTTCTTCGTTCAGACCAGCGGCGGGCTCGTCAAGTAATAAAAACAATGGTTTCATTGCGAGTGCGCGGGCAATTTCAACGCGGCGCTCAAGGCCATAAGGAAGTGCCGATGCCAGGTAATGAACCCATGCCTCAAGGCCAAATTCTTGGATTATTGCGTCGGCTTGATGTCTGGCTTCTTTCCGCGATGACCCGATGCTGACGGCAGCAACTTCTATATTCTCTTTTACTGTGAGTTCTTTGAAGAGGCGGATTGTTTGGTAAGTTCTAGCGATACCAGCTCGGGCAATCTGATAAGGTTTGGCACTACTGAGATTGGTGCTATTTATATAAATCTTGCCTGATGTTAACGGCAATAGACCAGTAATCACATTGATGAGAGTCGTTTTACCTGAACCGTTCGGACCGATGAGGCCAAGGATCTCCCCCTTCTGTAACCTGAGGCTGACATTTTCAAGAGCCCTTAACCCGAAAAACACTTTGTTTATATCCTGTACGATCAGGGTTGCTGTGTTTGTTGTTTGTATGGAAGGTGGCATATTTTTTTATCTCCACCGTACAGTACCGATGGTGAAAAGTCAGTATTTGTATAAGATAAGTGATCTTAAATTCCAAACGATAATCCTCGTTTTCTCACAAACTGAGGATGTTCTACTATTTGGAGAGGAGTAGTAAAAGTAAAGGCGCATACTCCTCTCCAAAGTTAATTCAAACACGTTGTTTCATTTAGGGCAGTGGAATATTCTCAGGTAGCACTCTACCGACAAAATGAGGAACGGCTTTGATTAGTTCAACGAGGAAGGCTTCTTTGTTCGGCTCATGGCCTGTCGCGGCATCTGACCAGGTGAGTTTGCCCGTCAACAGATCAAAGGTGGTGCCTTCCATTGCCTTGGCCATCGCAGCGCCATCGGTTGACCCTGCTTTCTCCATGGCTTGCGCCATTACCATAATGGTATCCCAGCCAGTTACGACAAATGCAGTATCTGGAGGACCGTTGAATTTTGCATTATAGAGTTCAAGGAAATGTTGGGCATCAGGGCTGGCACCTTCACCGAGCCAGCTATGGGTCACGAAGATGATGTCGTTTCCATAATCAGGCCCAACTGCCTGGAACATCCCGGGATCATCGTAGGAGTCCCCTCCCATGATGGGGAGATCAATTCCTGATTCGCGGATGGTACGAATAATCAGACCCAAGTCAGGCATATTATGAAGAGATATACAGGAAGTCAGGCATCTTTTCCAGAGCCTGTATACGGGCGAGTTGGGCTGAGAAATCCTGATCGCCCTGTGTATAGGTATCTTCAAAGATGACCTCGCCTCCCAAATCCTTAAAGGATACAATAAAATATTCACTAAGTGATGTCGTATAGTCGATGAAGCTGTCAGTGACAACATATACGCTGCGCCACCCCTTTTCCTTATAGGCGTATTCTGCTGCTGCGGCGCCCATGGTGGTGTTCCACATGGACAAGGTAAACTGCTTGTCCCCAAGCGCTTCAGAGCCATAAAGTGGGGAGGAAGCACATGTTGAAATGCCAACAAGTTCTTTTGCTTGGGCTTCACGGCTTGCCGGACCACCAAAGTCAAAATCACAAGGTGCAACGATTGCCACAGCACCTTGTTCAATGAGCTGAACGGCAACATTGCCAACGGTGACAGGATCACTCTTGCCGTCCAGGTTGATGAATTTTACCGGACGCCCCAGAATCCCCCCGGTATTGTTGAGTTCCTCTATTGCCAATTCAGCGCCTCTGAGTCCAGGTTCATCTAATGGTGCCTGGATCCCTGTAAGGCTTAGGGCACCGCCGATCAAAATCGATTTTTCAACCTCTGGCTGTGCTGCGCCACATGCTGTCATTAGCATGCTCAATATAACCAGCACCGATAGTATTAGTGCGTTTTTTCGCATGTTTCATCTCCTTTTGGCATAAACGATTTATAACAATTTTTGTCAGTTATGGAAACGATCAAAGAGTTAATACCGGCAGGTCCTCCTTCTAACCTGGACTAGACTGCTAGCAGCCATTTTCTGGAGCTGGCTGAATACGGTCCCTACACCATTTCCAAGTTATTATCAGTATATCTATTCGATCCACCTTTTTCTACTGAGGAATACTACTGGTTTGACCTGGGGGAAATACTGGCTATCCTAGCAAAAATACCGGAAAAGCATGTCACTCCGTACCGCGAATCACGAATGATCGTATTTCATTTGGTCAGGCCTTGCTCGATCGCGTAGCGAACCAACTCTGCGACCGACCGCACATCCAGTTTACTCATCAGATTGCTGCGGTGCCACTCAACGGTCTTTACACTGATGTTCAAGGCAAGCGCGATCTGTCGGCTGGTCTCACCAGAGGCCACCCGGTGCAGGATTTCCTGCTCGCGCGATGTGAGTGTCTTAACATCCTGTATGGCACCTTTATCAGATTGGCGAAGCTGTTCCAGGACAGTTGTCGCCACAGGGGGGTAGAGGAAACTCTCGCCCCCCGGGCAACGGCTCGCAGGGCATTGATCAGATCGACGCCTAGGGCACGCTTGAGCACATAACCCGAGACTCCTGCCCGTAGCAAATTAAGCACATACGGTTGGTCTTCGTATTGTGTCAGGATCAGGACGTGTATATTTGGGTGTTTCTGGCGAATGCGGCGTGTGGCTTTCAACCCGTTCATGCCGGGCATGGCGATGTCCATCAGAACGATATCAGGGGACAAGCTCTCCACATATTCAATCGCCTGGAGGCCGTCCTCGGCTTCCCCCACCACCTCAACGTCTGGGTAATAGCTGAGCAATGCCCCCAGCCCTTCGCGTAGGATGGCGTGGTCGTCAACTAACAGGATACGGATCACGGGTGACTGTCTCCTCGTCGCGATATGTGTGGAAGTGGATCCGCACGGTTGTCCCTTCCCCAACGGCTGATTCCAACTCAAGCGAACCCCCCAATATTTCTGCTCTCTCGCGCATCCCTAATAAGCCCAAACCGCGTCCGCCCGGCTCCAATGCCTCAAGCTGCTGGGGATCAAAGCCCACACCGTCATCACAGATTTCAAGGGTAACAAGGTCTTGTTCCTGTCCCAGGCGAACCATTACCGAGCTAGCGTTGGCATGACGCACGATATTGGTTAGCCCCTCCTGAACGATGCGAAACAGAGCGGTCTCAACCGGAGGGGGAAGGCGTTCCTCCAGTGTGTTTTTTAGCAGATGGAAAGACAGCCTATAAGGCTTTAGGCGCTGTTCCCCATACCATTCAATGGCAGCCACCAGACCAAGATCGTCCAGCAGAGACGGTCGCAAGTCGGCGATCAGACGATGGATGTTACTCAACATATCCTCAGCAATGGACTTGAGATCATGGACATGACCTCTAACGCGGCTGATATCACTCTGGGTGGCGATGTTTATGGTATCCAGACCGACTAGCATTGCTGTTAAGCTCTGGGCTGGTCTCGTCATGCAGTTCGCGTGCGATGCGCATGCGCTCATCTTCCTGTGCGCCGATAACTTGGTGCAACAGGTCAGCCCGAATTTTCTCCTGTAACCTTAAGGCAGTATACAGGCGGGCGTTGGTGATTGCCAACGCAGCTCCATTGGCAATGCCTTTTAGCAGTGTGAGCTCTTCCTCGCCGATAAGCGCCTCCTCACTGGTGAATAGATCCAGGCGCCCGATGATACTGCCTTCGTGGATCAGGTCCGCACAAATCAGGTAGCGCACATTGAGCAACCGGCGTATTTTTGTTTGGATCAGGTGTGGGTGGGCTTGCAGATCGACTTGCAAAGGGAGAGTGTCCAATTGTGTGGCCAACGCTATAAGCCGGGTGCGCGTGGGAGGACGGGCGTGGGCTAGAAGGGTCGCATCTAGGTTCGGACCACCGATGTGAAAGAGATCCTCTTCTGCCTGCTGATAAACGACTACACCAGCGGCAGGCACATTCAGGGTGCGGCTGGTCTCATCACATACAGCCCGCAGGACACTATCCAGTTCGAGCTTTGCATTGAGGCGACTGGCAATTCGCGCCAGAGCTTCGGCGCGCTCTGTTTGCTGCTGGATTTGATTCTGTGCCCATTGCTGCTCCTGTTCTCGGCGCTGCAGGGTGGTAGCCATCTCGTCGAAAGCTCGTGCCAGTTGACCCAACTCACCCTGGCCGGGGGACCAATTAGTGCGCGCACTCAGGTCACCATTACTCAACCGCTGGGTCACACTGACCAAGGAATTAACCTGGCGCAGAAAGAAGAACTGTGTGCCTACCCAGGCAATGCTCAGCGCCAAAACGGCGCCTATCACAAGCGCGCGATCAGGTTGCGTTCCAGAATGCGGTTAGATTCAGCGAAAGCGGCTTCGGTTGGGATGCTGATGATCATGTAAACATCCGAGTCGGCGCCGGCATGCAGCGGGGTATAGGCATAAAGGCGTGCAATGCCGTTTGCATCGCGTCCCTGCGTCAGACCGATGTTCTCATCCAGGATGAGGCGGACAATGGAACTTTCAGGCATGCTCTGACCGATCTCGATCTCGCCATCAGGATAGGACGCCAAGATGATGCCATTCCGGTCGATCACCCGCAGTGTAGAATCTTCCGACAACGGCGCGGCGTTCATGAACGGTCCTAGCCAGCGCAGGTCAAGAGTGGCGAAGACGATACCCTGAGGTTCGCCAAAGATATCGAGTACCGGGTAGGCAAGGGTGATTATGGCTTGCGAGTTTGTATCTGAGATTTGGTATTCACTGATCGCAAAGTCACGGTTCGTCATTGACTGCTGATAATAGTTCTCATTGGCAATGTTGAAGGGCATCCGTTGTGGGAATGTCATGCAGAACACATCCCCCACACCATCCGCGGCACCAAAATTGGCGTAAAGCGGGTGCTGCATGAGCACGTTTGACAGGAAAAATAAACAGGCAGCTCGATCCTGACTCTGGATGGCGGGTATTTGGGCGAGCGTAATCAGGATATCACGCGCGCCGTCTATCAGCTGTCGTTGATTCGCCGCTGCCAGTTCGGTCAAACGCAGTGCATTATTTTGTGTCTCTTCAACTACCCGGCTGCGAGATTCGGAAGCAGTGAAAACCATCAGGGCAAAAGCGGGCAACAGGGCCAGGATAAGCAGGCCGATGACCCGCAAGCGCAAGCTCCTCAGTCTGGCTCGCAGTGTGCCAAACACGCTGGATGGAATAATTTTAGGTTGAGCGGGCATTTAAGGGCATCTCACTGTTTTAAAATGCAGTTATCACTGATCTGACTATACAAGAAAAGATAGCTAGTAACAAAGTGGGAATATTCTTGTAAATTCAATACAAATAAGACAGTGGAAGGATCTAGTCAGGGTAGTGCATCTGAAAGTTCTCAATGGTGATTACACAGTGAGGTAATTGAAACTTGTCTAAATGACAGTGTCGCATAACCGGCAGTTAGAATAAAGGAGCCAACAATGAGCACTATCCTCGTAAGGATAACAGAAAACGAGTTCAATGAACATGTCAATCGTGCCGGGTGTGGTATTTCGTGATTGAAAGAGGCAAGAATGACTAAATGAAGATGAAGATCTGAAGGTACTTTTTACTATACAAATAACCATCACGCGGCTCCCTCAACTCGCCATGCCGAACGGCAAGAATAAAGCCAAGCAGGTAAGTCCCAAGGGGAAGTTATAAAGTGGATGTTTGAAGAATAGAACCATTTTTATATAAGTCCATCCAAGACGAAGAAGCAAGTACTTTCTCACTCCGGTCAGTCATCATCTACAAGTATCTGAAAAATAAATCACATCAACCCAGAGATTGGGTCAATTAGGCTATCCCTGCTTCTTCCTGAGAACCCTCGCAAGAGGGTCTTTTTATTTATATACTCACCTTGCGGAACCAACCGTGACCCCTGAGCGGAGCGAGGGGTCTCTGAGATGGTCGTAGCGACCCTTCGCTGTCGCTCAGGGCGACATTCCTAAAAGTATGAAAGTGTATAAGATGAGTTAAACAATCACACGCCGGGTATAATGAGGCACAATCTGGTCGCTCTCAAGCTTTAAGGTGAGTCATTAATATTGTTTGCCCCATACCAATTACTCGTTCGCTCATTGCACGCGCATCCACAGGCAAAGATTGTGGCGTGGGTGCTTGCCTCAGCCTTTGAGGCGGTGGAGGCGGGTGCGGCCGTCAAACAATACCTTCGTGATCACCCGCTGCCTCTTAGGCGGAAAATATTTGCTTTTGGATTGGGAAAAGCCGCCTGCGCGATGATGCAAGCCCTGGCAGACGAAGTGCCTTTGGCAGACTCGCTTGTCATTACCAAACACGCCTCAAACCTGACCCTTCGACACGGTTTTGATACGGTGAGCGAAAGTCGAACCGTCAACCCAGCGGCTCAGGGCGCTGCCTTTGGGCCTGTACCTATTATCGAGGGAGATCATCCCGTCCCCGGCGAGGCTAGTCTTCAAGCGGGAACTGCCGCAATTAAATTTCTTTCGCAATTGACTCAGGATGACTTGCTGATTTGCTCGATCTCAGGCGGTGGTTCGGCATTAATGACTGCGCCTCGCGTCCCACTGGAAGATCTACAAATGCTTACGTCGGCCTTGCTGGCATGCGGGGCGCGTATTGACGAGATCAATACCATGCGGCGTCATCTGGATGAATTGAAGGGTGGCGGCCTGGCAAGTTTTGCAAATGGTGCGCGGGTTCTTACCTTGCTGCTTTCTGACGTGGTTGGTGATTCTCTCGAAGCAATTGCATCTGGTCCCACTGCTCCAGACCCGACAACACATGCTGATGCCTTATCCATCATCGAGAAATACAAACTGAAAGATAAGATGCCCGCTTCGATCATTCCAGCTTTTAAAGAAACATTGAAACCCGGCAATCCAATATTTGAGAGGATTCAAAACACAGTCATTGCCAGCAATTCAATTGCTTTGCATGCCGCTCAGGTTCAAGCGGAGTTGCAGGGATTTCAGGTAAAAATAATAAACACAGGTTTGCAGGGGGAAGCGCGTCTAATCGGAAAAGAGATTGCTTCACAATTAAAAGAATCACTTCAGATAATAGGGCGACCGTTTTGTTTGCTCGCAGGTGGTGAAACAACAGTCACTTTGCGCGGTGCGGGGCGCGGGGGCAGGAATCAGGAGCTGGCGCTTGCCGCAGTGGATGTGCTGTCTGGTTTGAAAGATGTCATGCTCATTTCCATTGCGACGGATGGCGAGGATGGCCCCACGGATGCGGCTGGCGCATTCGTGACGGGGGAAACCGCTCAAAGGGCTGAGTCGCTTGGGATGTTCGCTGCAGGCTATTTGTCGGCGAATGACGCGTATTCTTATTTCGATGCGCTGGGCGATCTTGTGCGAACAGGCCCGAGCGGCACAAACGTCAACGATCTGGTCATCTGCTTCGCGTTTTAATTTCTCACCTTATGCGCCCAATCGTGATTCCATGAGCCTTTCGACTTCGCTCAAGATAAACTCCGCGAAAGGTCACTACTGCTGAAATACGAGATGCTTCGCTTCGCTCAGCATGACATTGCGAAAGGTGAGTTAATTTTATTATTTTGAAGTTAAAGCCACGATACCCAAGGTGACGATGATCATGCCTGAAATTCGATTGATCCATGTCATGTGATTTGCTGTCAGACGGTCACGCATCAAGCCGACCCCGAAACTGAGAGCCAGCCACCAGGAAGCAGAACCCGCGAATACGCCTGCCACTAAAACGAGGGGCGAACCTGTATTGCTTGTCAGCATGGTGCCCGCGAAGATCGCCGCGAAGGAAAGGATGGTGATCGGGTTGGTGATGGTCAGAAAAAAAGTGGAAAGATACGCGCCGAAATATCCGCTTTGATTTGCTTGCGCGGCGTGGTCTGCGGGCTTTTCAAGAAATGTTTTTATGCCGAGATATAAGAGAAAGCACCCGCCGATGAATCTCAGCCAGGACGTATTTTCAACCAACAGGTCGGTAATGACCGTTAGTCCAAACGCGGCAATTGCGCCGTAGAGCATGTCTGCGGTGGCAGCGCCCATACCGGATAAGAAGCCCGCCAGTTTTCCATGTGAAAGTGTGCGGCGAATGCACAGCACACCGATCGGGCCAACGGGGGCGGCAATGGCGAAGCCGATCAGTATTCCGCGTAGAAACAGCATGATGATTTTTCCTTCAATGTTTTATGAACCTATCCGGATAACGGAGCGCAGACTTTAGTCTGCCTTGCATTGCGGACTACCCTAAAGGGGGCTTCGCACAACTCCGCGTTCCGGGGAGTTGTCGGATAGGCGCTATTTACAGGCTTCGATAAAAGCGTCTAATTTCAGGTTCTTGCGGATGGAATTGAGTCCCATTTCGTTGGACTGTGGACAAAAGTCACTCGGCGCCAGCGCGTATTCAATGTTGAAGACCGGTTTGCCCGCTTCGATAAAGGGCAGGAGCAATTCACATTCGTCGTACTCGAAACATTCCTCGTGCAATTGCCAGTCGAAGTAGGGCAGAAGATCTAGGATCTGCTCGCTATCGTTTTTCAGTCCAATCGAAAGACCGCGCGCGTGCGCAGACTCAGCCAGCCAGAGGTTGTATTGCAGTTGGTCTTCGTAGGTCAGCGGGAAACCTGTGTCATTTGCGAAGCCATGGACATTGTCGGGGTCTACGCCGTCGCATTCCTTTTGGGAGGCAAGGTCGAGGCGGGCAGACATGATCGGCGCGAGCAGATCCATTTTTCTGATATCAAGCCACTTTTCGTCGGGCCAGCCTTCGTACTCCTTGCCGAGGACTTCAGCGGGGAAAGCATTGACGTCTGGCCTCCAGTTTTCAAAGGAGCCTGCGCTGAAATAGCACATAATAAAGATGCCGCGTGCGTGCAAGTTCGCGATGGTAGCGGGGTCGGTGTCGAACAGGTCGAGGTTATAGATGTCAACGTCGAGGTCCGTGTTGATGTCGCCAGCGTATTGAATTTGCCATGAGCCGTTTGGCGGTGTGACAATGTCTGGAGGAGGGGTGGTGGGCAGCGTCGCGGCCGTCGTTGTGGAAGAATCCGCTAACAGAGTGGAGGATTCTGAAATAACGGTAGCAGGCGCGGGGGCGCATGAAGCGAGCAGGAGAGTCAGAAAAATGATTGGGAGCAGCAGTTTCATATCCGATCAACTCAGCTTGCTCTAAACGTCCCGCAGGTTTTAGCTAATCAATTGAGTTCTTCCAAAAATCTGCGGGACGGTGCGTAATGTGGCAGTCTCTTGTCTGGTTAAAAAAATTGGGGCAGACCGTAAAATCTGCCCCGCTCTACTTCGTAGAAAATTTAGGCTTCGGCTTTGCGTCCGAACCAGGTCTGCCATTCGCGGTTCTCCCATAGCACGAGAATGGGGGCCGCAACAAAAATGGACGAGTATGTTCCGCTCAACAAGCCGACCAGCAGGACGATTGCAAATTCCTGAAGGGTGACGCCACCGAATAATGCCAGCGCGAGCAGGAGGAATTCCACGGTCATCAACTGGGTGTTAATAGAGCGTTGGAGGGTCTGCACGATGGAGTGGTTGACGAGTTTTTCATATTCCAGTCTGCGGTGCAGGTTTGAGTTTTCGCGGATGCGGTCAAACACCACAATGGTATCCTGCATCGAAAAGCCGATCACGGTCAGCAGGGCCGTCAGGAAGAGCGAGTCGATCTGCCATCCAAAAAAGTAACTACCAATGCCGGTAATGCTGAAAATGACGGCAATATCGTGGAGCATGGCTAGGATGGCACAGACGCCATAACGGAAGGCATTTTCCACATTGCGGAATGACCAGACGATGAAGAGCACAACCAGAATGGAAGCGACTGCAATCGCAATGGCTGCGCGCTGTGTCACCTGTTTGCCGATGCTTGGACCAACACTGTCGAAGCGGATGACGACGACAGAAGCCTCCGAGCCTGATTTTTCCTGCAGGGCTTTCAACACGGCATCGCGTACTTCGTTCGTCAGGAAGGACGAACGGATGATGAGCGAGCCTGTTTCGGTGGTAGTGGCTTGTGCATCTGCGATCCCCGCATCTTCGTAGATGGACAGGATGGTTTCACTATCGGGGGTTTTCCCTTTTTCAAACTGGATTTCGAGCAGGCTCCCACCGGTGAAGTCAATAGAAAGAGGCAGTCCGGTGATCGCAAGCAGGATCAGACCTGACACAATTAATAGCAGGGATAGCGCAAAAAAGTAATACCGTTTACCGAGAATGTTCATATAAATATCCTTGACGCGCTGGTTTAGAGGCCAAACCAGCGTTCAAAATTTTGCGGCTTGAAGGTTTTCAGGGTGATTGCAAGCAGAGTGCGGGTGATATAGATCGCTGTAAACAGCGAGATAATTACACCGAGGGCAAGCGTTAATGAGAAGCCTTTTACGATGGTCGCGCCAAACGAGGAGCCGAACCAGAATAAGATTACCGACGTAATAATAGCAGCAAGGTTGGAATCGCGGATGGATGGCCATGCGCGCGTCCAGCCCAGGTCCATGGCTTGCGTGAGGTTCCTTCCGCTGCGTAGTTCTTCCTTGATACGCTCGAAGATCAGGATGTTCGAATCCAGCGCAGTGCCGGTACTGAGCATGAAGCCGGCAATCCCTGGCAGGGTCAGCGTGAAGTGGAACCATTTGAATATGGCAAATGCAATTGCCGCATAGATCAAAATGGAGAAGACTGCCACGATCCCGGGCATGCGATAGTAAATGACCATGAACAGGGTGACGATGGTCAATCCGATCAAGCCAGCTGCAAGGCTTTTGTTGAGCGAGTCTGCGCCAAGGGTGGGGCCGATGATGCGCGTCTCCACGAGTTTCAATGGAATTGGCAATGAACCATAGCGCAATTGAATCGCAAATGCGTTTGCGGATTCGTAGGTAAACCTGCCGCTGATGGAGCCCTGACCGCTAGTGATGGAATCTTTAATGACTGGGGCAGAGATGACCTGTTTATCCAAAAGAATAGTCAGGAATTTTCCTGTATTGTTGGAAGTATGGTCGCCAAAAAGTTTTGCCCCATTCGACTTAAGTACAAAATTAATTAGATACCCGCTGCCCAAAGTATCCTGCGCTACATTGACCGAGTTAAGTTCTGTGCCTGTCATAATGGTGTGAAAGACGGTGATGCCGTCTGCAGGAGTTTCAGGAATTACACCCGCAGGGCTGTAATCAGTGATCAGGACACTTCCATCCTGTGGATTGAAATCACCTGTATCTACAAATTCCAGCAAGCCAGTCTGTTGGATCGTTGCAAGCACAGACTCGGTATCTTCGAGTCCGGGGAACTCGCCCACAATGCGGCGGTCGCCGGCGACCTGAATGACGTTTTCGTTCACGCCGAGCGCATCAGTACGCTGCTGGACGATGTCACGGGCAATATCCATCGACGCCGATGTGGGCGTTTCATTCTCGGGCAGGTCAGCTTCAAGTAAAACCTGCAAGCCGCCTCGCAGGTCCAAACCGAGACGGGGGGTAAGGTCTCGGGCTAAAAGTGTTTCAGCTGTCACTGGGTTGAGGACTGTGACAGCGCTGCTGAAATCAACCCACAGCGCGAGAGCCAGAATAATCACAATGAGGATGATGCGATTGGTTAAATTACGGATCATGCGTTAAATATCTCCATCCAAGAAAATGCCAGCCTATGGCTGGCGCGAACGCCATTATACTCCCATTGAATGATTTTATGGGTATATCCAATCCTCGAATAAATAGGCCAGGTCGCAGCCGCATTGCGTTTCGGCCGCGGTTCTTAATGTCTCGGTGGTGCCAATTCCCCAGGCGTTATTTTGCACATAACTTTTGATGAATGTATCAAAAGCTTCTTCGTCCAGTTTTTCCCGCAGGGCTTCAAAAAACAAAGCGCCGCGCCCATATACAATTCCGCTGTATTCCGCATCTGAATAATCGCGTACAGGCAAACCGACGGGTATTATTTCATTCCCAATGCGGCTCCATCTGTCTTCAAGGTCCGCGCGAAAACCTGCTTTTCCGGCCTGCCCGTATTCATCCGTGAAATATTGCAGGGTGGCAAATTGTGTCAGTGACTCGTCCAGCCAGGGTTCATCCAACTGATCATTGCCGACCAGGTTGTAAAACCATTGATGCGCCACTTCATGCGCAATCGTGGCTTCCAAATATTCGTTATCAGGTTCGATGATCCATTTGGTGATGGCGATCAGGCCGGGATACTCAATTCCCAACACGTAAGTGGGTGTGGAAACAAATTCCAACTCGGTGTATGGAAAGGGCGCATAGCGTCCGCCAAAGATCTCAAGCGAACGCGCGGCCACCTCTAGCGCATATTCTGCGCCGGTCTGCAAATCATCGGGCGCGTAAAATCTCAATGTGACGCCATTGACTTCCTTCGTGAAGACTTCGTATGCGGGACTCGCCGCCAGATAAAAATCACGCACTGGTCCCGCCTCATACCTGACCTTTTGTCTGCTCCCGTTACGCTCCGCGTGACTGCTGACCTCCCGCCCCGTGCCAACCAGCGTAACCGTTTTTGGCGCATCCACTGTGACGACAAAGAAGGACATATCTGCATAAATCAGATCGCCTGTTTGCGGCGGGATCTCAACATTCCAGCCTTCGTCGTCGTTGACTGCGATCATCGGATAAGCATGCGCGAGCGCGAGCACATCATCGTAATAGGCTTGCACGCCATAATTAAGCTCCACACTTTGTGGGATGGTGATGTTAAAGACCATGCTCAGGGTGATGTTCTCTTTTGGTTCAAGCGATTTTTCAAAAGGGATGATGAGCAGGCTGTTGTTGAGTGAATATTTTGGGGTTACAGCATTTCCGTTTACTTTTACATTCTCCACCAGCATTTTACCGCCCAAAATGTTGGGGAACAAGCGGAGTTGTATCTCACTCAAACCTACCTCTTCCGTGTTGGTGTAGATTACCTTTTCACTGCCTGAGACATGAACCAGGTCATCGGCGATGATAAATTCAATGGAATAAAAACTTGCGTCAGAAAGTTCCTGCAATATGCCATGATATTCAGGAGTGAGTCCGCTTTCAAAATCGGGTGGATCTGTGGGTGAGAGGGTCGGTAGGATCGGCTCGGGCTTGGATTCCGCTTGTTGTCTGAGGAGCAGGCAAGAGGTCAGATAAAGAAGCGCGAGGCTCGAGAGCAGGAAAAACCTCTTCATTTGATTCTTTCTTTTAAGTAGTTTAATGCCCGGGCGAGGACATCATCCACATTTAATGCGTTCGTATCAATCACCAGGTCTGCGTGTTCGCGCGCGTGCGAGAGTCTTCGTTGTTGTTCCTCATAATCCTCAATGCCCCAATTCAATTTTCGGCGTGAGGTGGAATTTTCGAACGAGCTTTGCAAGAAGATCAGGATATTTGGCTTTGTGATGAACCGCCACATATGCTTGACGTAGGAGTGTTCCTGTGCAATATGGCGGCAGCGATAACCGTGTTTTTCAAGCCCCGCAACCAGCGTGGATTTTCCCGACCCGCATGGGCCGACTACTCCGATGAGCGGCTGACTGTCATCTGCCTTCATTGTCGTAAGGCAGTTTTTACAGTTGTTGCGGGCCGCCAAACATGGTTGCCGGTTCTATATTTATTTTTGTGCATTGATCGGAAGCCTGACACTCATGCGGCGAACATCATCACCGCTGCGCGCAGATACTTTGAGGACCAGCACGCTGATGTCATCGGCCGGGCGGTTGTCATCCAGGCTGACTGCGTGGGCAAGCAGTGTGTCGGCGAGTTGTTGCGGAGGAGGATCCTGATCTTCCAGCATGGAGCGGAGGGCTTCGCTGATATTCATCGGTTGACCGTGTCTTTCACCGGCGTGGCTGATTCCGTCACTGAAAATCACGATAGTTAATCCGGATTCAATTCTAAGCTCGGTGATGACCGGGCGAACATTGCGGGAGGTTCCAAGTGAAACACTTTCTTCATTGTGTGAGTCTATTTGCTCGCCGCGGCAAATGAACATCGGGGCAGGGTTGTTTCGGGCGAGTACAATGGTCTGGCTATGCAAGTCCACCGAGGCGATGTTTAACGTGCATGTAACTTTTCCCGCTTTATCCGCAAATAGCGCATCCGATGCGGCGCGCGCCGCTGCGCCGTCGCGCACCCCTTCTGCGATCAATCCGATCACTTTGCGCACGACCAGCATTGAAACTGCTTTTGCGCCGCGGCCGCTGGTTTGGCCATCCGCCAGCACGACAGAGATACCGCCAGTGGGGCGCTCCACCACTTCGAGCGTGTCACCGCTTTCGGAGACCGCGTATTTATTGACCTTGGCAACCGCAATTTGAATTTCCATTAAAACGATTTTACTTCGAATTCGCCTTGACGTCACTGCCTCATGCCGATATAATCAGCGGGCTTCATAGAAAAAACCAATCCAGACGGGCATGATCATCGCCCGTCTGATGTATGTATAAAGGAGAAAGAATTCATGACCCCACATCCGAAGCGCAAACATTCCAAGGGACGCCGTGATCGCCGCCGTGCACACGATGCCTTGAGCGCGGTAAACACAGTCGCCTGCTCCAATTGCGGAGTCAAGCGCCTGCCTCACACGGTTTGCTCGAATTGCGGGTACTATAGAGGCCGCGAAGTTATTCAGGTCAAAAAAGAAAAGAAATCAGCAGAATAGGGAGGAAGTTATTACACTCCTGCAAAACGGGTCGTGACATTCACGGCCTGTTTGTGTTTTAATGCTTGGGTTGAGTAGCGAAACATATCGAGACCAAATTCGGAGGCTTCATGAAACTTATTTTCCAAAACACCGCTTTTATTTTCCCAGGACAAGGCTCGCAAATTATTGGCATGGGCAAGGACCTTGCCGTGCAATACCCCGCCGCAAAACAGACCTTTGAAGAGGCTGATTCCATTCTCGGCTATTCACTATCAAAAACCATGTGGGCTGGACCCACTGCCGACTTAAACGACACAGTCAATACCCAACCCGCGCTCTACGTCCATTCACTCGCGGTTTTTCGTGCTTTTTCGCTTCTTTATCCGCGCCCTCAGCCTGCTTCACTGGCCGGACATTCGCTTGGCGAGTTATCTGCTCTGACCGCCTCTGGAGCATTAGCCTTCGAGGACGGACTTCGTCTCGTTCGCAGGCGTGGCGAGTTGATGAAGCGCGCCGGCGAATTGGCGCCCGGGGGTATGGCCGCCATCCTCGGATTGGATATTCCCACGCTGGATATGGTCTGCGCCGAAGCGAGCGCTCCTGATGAATTTGTGCAGGTTGCCAATGATAATTGTCCAGGACAGGTTGTGATCTCAGGAGCAAAAACTGCTGTGGATCGTGCGATGGAAGGCGCAAAAGCTGCCGGCGCAAAACGCGCTTTGCCTTTGGCTGTTTCGATTGCCGCGCATTCACCGTTGATGGCCCCGATACAGGAAGAATGGAATGATGCAGTCAACAGCACTAATTTTTCAGCATTACAGATACCAGTGATTGGCAATGTCCATGCAGCGCTATTGACTGATGAGGCCTCCGCCCGCGCTGACATCATGGCTCAAATGCAATCGCGCGTTCGCTGGACAGAATCTGTGAATTTTATGATCTCGAAGGAGATAAACACTTTTGTAGAAGTAGGAACTGGTACAGTGCTTAGCGGCCTGATCAAACGAATTGCAGATGGAATGACTATTTTGCCATTAGGCAATCCACAGGATTTTGCAGATCTGGAATAATTCCGGCAAAAGCTTAAAAGAAAAAACAACCTCCGAAAAAACTCGGAGGTTTTCTTTATATCTTATTCATACACAGGAGCTGCAATTGGCGTTGCAATCCCCGCTGTTCTTTCCATGCGTATACTGCGGGCAAAAGCGCGTTTCTCTGCGCGTTGCGCATCGATCCTGCGCTGGACATGCGGCGCAAAAAAACCCGCATAGCTTTTCTGAAGTTCAGGCTTTTGCCAGTCATTGCCGCCGACTAACCCGCGGCAATTTGCGCTCCCACACTCACAATCAAATTCATCGTAGGGCATGGTGTCGCTCATGGCATAATCGAAACAAACCTCTTCGCCAATATTGATATCTCGCATTGCTACGAGTCCGATCTGACCCGAAAGACCTGCATTCGGATTACAGGAATGATTGACATAATCTCCTTCACCAATGGGGCGCGGCACCAGGAAATGACGATCTTCTACCTGGATGCACAAACTGCGCTCACGGTCTGGAAGGTGAATGAAGGCGTCCCATTCATAGACGACGCCCCCGAAAACGGCAACGAGCTCTCCCTTATTAATAGGATGCATTGCGTAAATGCCGTTTCCACTGCCTGTGGTTTTCGGGCGGACTTCCACCTTAGAAGACAGATTGGAACTTGGTTGCTTGGACATTCATAAAACTTCCTTTCGATATGTGAATAAAAGATGAACAGCGTCCTCCCCGCTGATCGAGCCGGGAAAAACGCCATTGATTTTTTAATAATACATTAAATATTCAGCATGTAAAGGTTTTTAATGGCGTAAATTGTTTTGTGATTATTAAGGATTAGTCATTGAAATACCCCTTGCAGGTCAAAAAAACTTTTTCAAAGCCGATCAAACTGCAAAAACGTTAACGTCATTTTATGAGACGGGAAAACTCAGTACGCTTCAAGTCCGCCGAGACCTGCTCCAAACCTTTTGGCATGGTCATTGGCTTGAAGTTATTCTGTCCACTGAGGGTCCCAGTCTGGTTCGGGATGGTTGGTGAGTTGTATTTGATTTGTTCCATCCGCGCGCATGATGTAAAGATCTGCCTGGTCATCATTACGCAGGGAGTTGAATACGATATAAAGACCGTCCGGTGAGTAAGATGCGCCGGCGTTATTGCCGCCATCGGTGAGTCGGGCGTAATTCCCCGTCCCTGCCTCAAGTTTGAAAATATCCTTATCTCCAAATGGGCCTGCATAAATGAGAAGGTATTTGCTGTCTGGCGACCAATCAATGCTGCCGCCGATGCCTCTCAATCCCTGCGAAAGGCGCAGATGGTTTTTGCCATCTGTATCCATGATGAAAATTTCATACTCCTGCGGAACCCCAACGGACATGGCGTAGGCGATCTTTTCTCCGTCGGGTGACCAGGAAGTTGCGACAACGGTGTTTGGGCCCGCATATACGAGGTGCGGATTCAACCCATCTGCATTTACCATCCAGATCGATGTGGGTCCATCGGATGCGCGATTTGCAAAAACGATCCTGCGTCCATCTGGGGAATAGTCAGGAGAAACCACGTTGCCTATATTTTTCGTGATTTGAAATAATTGTTTTTCACTGAAAAATAAAAGATAAAGGTCAAACGAGCCATTGCGGTTGGATGAAAATAACAAAGACCCGCCATCCGGTGTGAAGACGGGGTAGTAATTGCTGGCTTGCATGTCGGTCAGTTGCGAGAGGCCGCTGCCGTCGCGGTTGATCATACAGA
Organism: Anaerolineales bacterium; assembly: GCA_030680795.1. Classification (GTDB taxonomy): domain Bacteria; phylum Chloroflexota; class Anaerolineae; order Anaerolineales; family Villigracilaceae; genus Villigracilis. Next base: position 41,042 of record JAUXUL010000050.1, read on the forward strand.
GTTGGTTGAAATCCCCGCGGGTGCAGGTGAAGGCGATCCGTCCGCCGTGCGGGTCTGTGGATTTGGGTAGGGGAGTGAATGTGGGTGGCGGGGTGTAGTCTGATGCGAAGGGTGTGAATTGCTGAGGGGTGGCGATGGAGATTTCAGCAGGGCGCACAAACCAGAAGAATGAAAAAAGGACTGCGGACAAAATGAATAGAAGTATCGGGGCAATGCCAATGCGCGTCCTTTTCTTTTTTGAGACTGTCAGCGAGGCCAGGCGGTCCTCCAAAGGCGGGGTGTCTGCGCTGAGGAGCTTGAGTTTGGGGGGCGGCAGGAACTGCCACTTCCCAAGAATCGATGAGGTGATAGGAGCAGTTGTCGGCGTGGCCTGAAGCGGAATTTCGTCCACAGCAACATGCGCGGCCAGGGCAAGCGCTGAAAGCAACTCGGTGGTTGTCTTGAGGCGGTCGCCTGGATTTTTGCGAAGCGCCCACAGGATCATACGCGAGAAATGATCTGGGATTTCTTGATTGAGCGAGATGGGCGTGGGGGGTGACCCATCAAGATGTATTTTACGAATGGCATCGTTGGATTTGGGTGCGCGTTTTCCATTGATCCATGTGCCTGTGATCAGTTCGTAAAGGATGACGGCCAGCGCGTATGTATCCGCAGCGGTATCAAGCGGCTGGCTTTTGAGCTGCTCAGGGGAAGTGTATGTTTGTGGATAGTTACTGAGTTTACTTGCAGCTTTCGCGCCAAGGGGATGCGCATCCGCAATACCGCCAACTATAATTTCGCCGCGCTGGTTGACACGAATTAGTTCAGGTGCAAGATTGAGGTGTAAATAATATTGTTTGTGAAGCGCATCCAGCGCATGGCAAATGGCTTTTGCGTAGGTAAGCGCTTCGCCGACACTGACGGGCCCTTTTTCAAGCACATTGTTCAGAGATGGACCGTCAACCCATTCTTCAAGTAGAAAGGCGAGCGTGGGCGTCTGATATACACCCAGGTATTTAGTGAGATTTGGATGAGAAAAGCCTTGAAGTTTGACCGCCTCCGCTTCAAGATCCTTGATGACTTCTGCGTTATCAGAAATTGTCTTTGCGAGCAGTGTCAGCGCCAGCGATCTGCCGCTGCGTTCATCTGTAGCGTGATAGAGTTCGCCCAGCGAGGTGAGCGTAATATATTCTTCAACGCGGTATTGGTTGAGGAGAGTTTTGCCTGTAATGGGTGAAGGCATTTGCGAGTTAAACTTAAATAATTATCAGAATCGCAAAAACACCGATGATAGGCAGTAGACCTTTTCGGTGTGCAGGGAAATCGGACAGGGCATCCAATAATTTTGAGGTCATACTTCTTCCATGCCTCTTTCATCAAGATCTGTTAGCGTATTTTCAGCTTGCTTTGGCTTTGCCTGCCAGGGAGAGAATTGTGCCAAAAGTCTGCCGGGGATGCGCCCTTGCAGGACCATGCCGCCGCGCTCATGTTCAACGCGCTCCACCAAGCCAAGTTCATGGAAGAGGGAGATCAATGCGCCTTCCTTGTAGGGCAGCCTGACATGCACGGGGGTGTATGCTTCAAACAATTCTTCATGGATTAGATAAAGCAAGCCTGGTATGCCTGTGCCAGTTAATGCGGAAATGGCGACGGACTTGGGAAAGTTTTCTAAAACTTCACGCGCGTTTTCTGGATGATTTAAGAGGTCTGCTTTGTTCAAGGCAGTCACCATGGGGATATGGTCTGCGTCTATTTCCGCCAGCGTTTCCTGCACCGCCTGGAATTGACCGAGCGCGTTGGGATGTGAAATATCCACGATATGCAGCAGCAGGTCGGCTTCTGCAATTTCCTCGAGCGTGGCGTGAAATGCGGCCACCAGTGAAGTGGGTAACTTTTGAATGAAACCCACCGTATCTGTGACCAGGGCCAAGTCATCGCCGGGCAATTGCACGCGTCGGGTGGTGGGGTCTAGTGTCGCAAATAATTGATTAGCGACATAAACATCAGACTTTGCAAGCCGATTGAGCAAGGTGGATTTACCGGCATTGGTATAACCAACCAGTGCAACCGTGGGGATGCGCGAGCGTTTGCGCTGGGCGCGGTATCTCATGCGGTGGGCTTCCACTTTTTCCAGTTCGCGTTTGATGTGGGTAATGCGATTACGGATTCCGCGCCGATCCACCTCAAGTTGTGTTTCGCCGGGTCCGCGCAGGCCGACTCCGCCTGTGGAGCCGGCGCGTCCACCCCCGCCGCCAGCTTGTCTCTCAAGGTGAGTCCAGGCGCGGGTCAGGCGTGGGAGGTTGTATTCGTATTGAGCGAGTTCTACTTGCAGCATACCTTCACTGGTGTGGGCATGCTGCGCGAATATATCGAGGATGAGCGCAGTGCGGTCAATCACGCGGATGGTCAGCCCAAGCGCTTTTTCCAATTCGCGTTGATGGCGCGGCGAAAGTTCATCGTCAAAGATGACTACATCAGCCAGGGTCTCCTCGGCCAGCGCTTTTAATTCGGTGACTTTGCCCGGACCAATGTAGGTCTCAACATGCGGACGCTGTAATTTTTGAGTTAGTTCACCGACGACATCCACGCCGGCGGTATCTGCCAGCAGAGCAAGTTCTGCGAGTGAATCTTCAAGGGTGAGAAGTTGTTGTTTGCCGTAGAATTCAACACCGACGAGAAAAGCACGTTCACGCGGCGGGGTTGTTGGTTGAGGGATTTTCTTTGTCACTGATTTTTTCTTCCGATTGCGGTGGTTGTTGAAATTGTCACAAAAATTTGAGCATAGCTGGGTTTGCGGCTCTTTGCGCGTAGGCAACAGAGTGTGAAATTTTGAAATGCGCGTGACACAGGTTTCCATTACTACATAGCGCGCGAATTTTTTAGAGAAACTCTTGTACTTTGATTTGCTTAAGTTTACGCCTTGTTTAGATTTGTGACCATGTTTTTGTAGGACGTCACTGCGAGGTGGTGGTTTCGACACCAGCACTTGCGCCGCACTGCGTTCGTTGCACACTTGCCTTCGCGGACAGTGCCAGGGGTGCAGGTGAGTAGTCTCCCCGTAATAAGGGGATTGCTTCGTCGGGAAGAGCAAGAGCCCTCCTCGCAACGACATTATTGCACAGATTGTTCCACAATCCAATTCCATAATGTATCGCCGACGACTCCCAGGCTCTCGGCGGAGACTTTATCGGGGGTGTCTTGTGTGGTGTGCCAGAATTTGTAGTCGAAATCAATAATGTCCACTGCGGGGAGTCCTGCTTCGAGGAATGGAATATGGTCATCCAACATGCTGTATTTTTCTTCATTGATGAATTGTTCGCCATAGCCAAGTTTTTCAGCAGTGGACCAAATCTGTGCGCGGATGGCGGCGTCCGAATTCTTTTCAAGGTAGATATTCAAGTCTGAGTCGCCGATCATGTCTACGACGACAACTGCTCGCGGTTTGACGGAGATTTCCTCGGCAAAGGCGCGTGAACCTAGGATCCAATCCCAGCCTGGGATGCGGCCGTTGTCTTCGGTGTCGAAGAAGACCAGCCAAACGGGGAGCGTGTCAGCGGGCAATGTGCGCGCCAGCTCAAGCAAAACGGCGACACCCGATGCGCCGTCATTTGCCCCGGGGACGGGATCGCTGCGTTTGGTTAGGTCGGGGTCGTTGTCCGCATAAAAGCGCGTGTCGTAATGTGCGCCGAGGATGATCTGCGGTGCGTCGTCATTTCTTTTTGCGATGATATTGTAAATGGGATGCCCCATGCGTTCTGTCTGCTGGACTTCGACCACCCAGCCAGCGGATTCCAACTCTGCGCGCATCCATTTGCGGATTTGGGCATGTCCCTGCGACCCTGGCGTGCGCGCCCCGAAAGCGACTTGCGTTTGCACGTCCGCATAGGCGCGGGAACTGTCGAAGGAAGCCGAATTAGTTTCAAAATAGAGAAAGGAAGCGAGGTACCATCCAATGACGAGAGTCAGTAAGATGGCGATGAATGTCAAATAGATAAAAGCTGCACGTTTGGTCATGTTTTTGTTCCTGTAAACATGTCGCTGCGAGGGCATACTTGTTCCGTATGTTTTCGCGGCCCGAAGCAGTCTCCACTTTGCAGGAGATTGCTTCGACGGAAGTGCACCGCCTCGCAACGACATGATGAAAGTATTGCCTTACTCAACCACCGAGGTAATATATTCCTTCAACACATTCGCGGCGCGATCCGCATACAATTGACCGCGTTCGCGTTTGCCAATTTTTTTCTCGAGCTCAAGCTGGGGCAGAATTCCGAAGTTGGCTTTCATGGGTTGAAAATCTTTCAGGCTGGCATTTGTGATGTAATGACAAAGCGCGCCGAGCATGGTTTCGTTGGGGAGCGACATGGGTGTTTTGTGTTGAAGCACGCGCGCGGCGTTGATGCCCGCCAGCAGACCCGTGGCGATGTTGCCCATGTAGCCCTCGACGCCCGTGATCTGACCCGCGAAGAAAAGATTATCGCGGGTGATGTGCTGCAGGGTGGGACGCAAAAGTTTCGGCGAAGCAATAAAGGTGTTGCGGTGCATTTGACCGAAGCGCTCGAATTCGGCATTCTCCAGCCCTGGGATCATGCGCAGGACACGTTTTTGTTCGGGGAATTTTAGATTGGTTTGAAAACCCACGAGGTTATAAAGACTGCCTGCAAGATTATCCTGACGAAGCTGAACAACTGCATAAGGTCTTTTATCGGTATGGGGATCTCGCAGGCCGACGGGGCGCATGGGGCCGAAGGCAAGTGAATCCACCCCGCGTTCGGCGATGATCTCAATTGGCAAACAACCTTCAAAGAATTGACCCGCCTTCACGCCCGTGCCGCTTGTCAGCGTGGCAACTTCAAATGAACGCAGTTCAATCCGCTCGGCGCTTTGCAGTGCATGGACGAATGTGTAATATTCATCCTTCGTGAATGGACAGTTGATATAATCGCCTTCATCTGAATCGCCTTTGCCATAACGCGAGGCGCGGAAGGCGACTTCCATATTAATGGATTCAGCGTGGACAATCGGCGCAATGGCGTCGAAGAAGAAAAGCTGCTCTTCGCCGCTCAATTTGGCAATGGACTGTGAAAGGCTTTCGGAGGTAAGCGGTCCGCTGGCGACAATGACGGGCGTGTGCGGAATCTCTTTCATCTCTGCGCGGACGATCTCAATGTTTGGGTGGCTTTCTATTTTTTGTGTCACCATGCGCGCGAAGGCTTCACGGTCCACTGCCAGCGCCGCTCCCGCGGGGAGGGCGCTGGCTTCGGCACATTTGAGCAGCATCGAATTCAATTGCCTGAGTTCGTTTTTCAGTACGCCAGAGGCGCGGTCAGATAAATTTGAGCCAAGCGAGTTCGAGCAGACCAATTCAGCCAGGTCGCCAGTGAGATGCGCACCCGTTGTGTGGGATGGGCGCATTTCATTCAGCTGTACTTTGAATCCGCTTTGGGCAACCTGCCAGGCGGCTTCACTGCCAGCCAGTCCGCCGCCGATGATGGTGATCTCGATAGGAGCATTCGAGACAGGTGTGTCAGTCATTTAGGTATTTTACCATTTGGGGTAATGTATAATTTGATTGAATTACTATGCAGACCGAAATGCAAGAGGAATTAGGCGCGGTGTTACCATCCGTGCTGGATAGGGCTTTCAAGGGAGAGTTGTAAAATGAAAATCGAAAATACATACCCCGACAAACCTAATAACATTGGCAAGCAAGGACAAGCTCGACATCCTGATGGAAGAGTTGAGCGATATACAATTGTAGGCGAGATTTGTATGCCACAAACAGGATCAAAAACCAAGTTAATTTACCTTCAGAAAATCCAGTTTGATGGCGACAAATCTGAACTTCGCCTTTGCTATTACATCATCGGGAAATTGCCCAAAATGAAAGGGAAGTGGGTATTTGGTCAATACGCAACTTTTCTTCCAGCCAATGATTTTAAGGCGATAACTGACGAAGCAAGGAATAGAGGCTGGATATAGTGAACGAACAGCGGCGCATCGTGGCGTATCTCGAAGGCGTCCAAGCGCGGCTGGCCTCGCTACGGGAGTTACAGTCCGCTGCGGGGAGGGAATTGTCCGCGTTGCTGCCGTCCGTGCTGGATAGGGCGTTCAAGGGAGAGTTGAAGTAATGAGCGACTCAGTCAATCAATTCATGGCATTGCCTGGGCGGTTATTGCTGGATACTTGCATCATAAATTTATTGCAAGATGAAGACGAGTATCTGTGGGAAGGCATACTGCCAGAAAATATTACAGAAGAAGAACTTGATCCTGATTTGAAAGCCTTACGGAATATTTTTATTGTCAACGAAAGAGCGTCTTTTCAACTCGTTATTTCCCCATTGACAATTGCGGAAGTTGCGAATGTACAAGATTTTAGTGTGAGAGAAAGAAAAGTTCGTTGGGTGTTGGATGTTTTGGATACTTGGCTCATAACTGTGGACGATCTTATGGATAGAGAAGGTCAAGGCGGAACAGTGAGAGCAAGGTTCAAACTGACACCTAAATTGCAAGAGTTAGAGTCTCAATTAATGACGATAAAAGATTTCCAACGAGATCCATTTGATCGACTACTTCTTTTGCAATATCAAATGGCAAATTGTGATGCGTTTCTTACTGTTGACATAAATACAATCTGGAAGCATCGAGAAAAATTGAGCAGTCTTGGTATTCGAGTTATTAGACCTAGCGAATTTTGGAATCTTATTCAACCATGGGCGCGTCTATGGATGTAGAGAGAATTATGACTGCAAAGATCAGCGCGCTGCGGGAGTTACAGTCCGCTACGGGGGAGGAATTGGGCGTGTTGTTACTGTCTGTGCTGAATAGGGCTTTTGTGGGAGAGTTGTGAAAAACCCCCTCCGCCCGCTTCGCGGAGCACCTACCACTCGCTCCGCTCGGGTACTATGTCCCCCAAATACGACAGGGAAACTTTTTATATCAACCAAATGTCACTTGTCGAATTTTGGGGAGGCAGGAGGGGGGCTGGATCGCGAGATTGACCAGTTTTACTTCATTCTTAATAGGAGACCTGAACCATGCCCGAAATCAAATATGAAATCATCAAAAAGATAGGTGTGCTTTCCAAGTCCGCTTCGGGGTGGGCCAAGGAGCTAAACCTGATCAGTTGGAACGAAAGAGATGCAAAATATGACCTCCGTGACTGGTCCGCGGACCGTGAGAAGATGGGCAAAGGTGTGACCCTGTCCAGGGAAGAGTTGCTGACCCTGAAAGAGTTACTGAACAGTATTGAGCTGTAATTGGGTTGGCAGAGCAATAGATTGGGGTTGTGAAACAAAAGAGACAGCCATCTTTAAGATGACTGTCTCTTGATTATCGCCAGGCGCGCCGACGCCGCGAGATAACTTTCTGAAGTCTCACGACTGCCGACCGGGTTCGATCGGTTGGTCGCTGCGCGTCAGATGTATGGTTGCCCCCTGCAGGTGTCGGTCAACCCATTAATCCGATTGTATATTTTCTAATTCTTTTTCCTTGGCATATTCTATTAATTCCTGAGCAAGGACGCGATATTGGAGTGAGCCGCGCGTGCCGGTCCTGTATCGCGTGATCGGCATCCCTGCAATTGGGCTTTCACGTAGTTTTGTGTCTATTTCAATGACGGTATTGAATACGCCTTCCCCAAAAGTGGAGCGAAGTTGTTCGTGAATGTTGCGGTGTGTGCGGTTTCTTGTATCCAGCATGGTGACCAGGAGGCGGTATGCGAGATTGGGGTTGTCCTGCTCGCGTGTATTGCGGATGATGGACATCATATTGCGCAGCGCATACGCTGAAAAATATTCTGCCTGGGTTGGAACGAGTAACAGGTCTGCTGCAGCCAGCGCGTTTTTTGTGATTGCTCCAAGCGCCGGGGGGCAATCCAGGATGATGTAATCATAAGGTATATCGCCCGCTGCTTGGATGGCTTGTTTCAAAATCGTAGTGTAATCTGTGCGCACAGGCAGGAAATGTTCGGATGTTTCGATGCGCGAATCGGATGGGATAATGTCGAGATTTTCCACATCAGTTTTTCGGCACGCGTCGAGCAGCGGGACATTATCCAGCATCACATCGCTGGAGGTATGTTTCGATTCACCCGGTTCAAGCCCCAGACCAATCGTCAGGTTGGCCTGGGCATCCAGGTCAATGAGCAGTACGCGATTCCCCAATTCCACCAGGGCGGCGCCCACGGAAAGCGTTGTTGTGGTTTTTGCAACCCCGCCTTTCTCATTTGAAACGGCTATTGTTATCGGCATGGCTGTCCTTTTTCCTGTATATTTATACGATCGAAATCCAATCGAACATTTGCAGGCAGGTCAATAATTGGGAACCAGGTGGTTTTTCGCAATGCTCATCAAAATGGTATTATAGCGGGGTTTCATTTATAGGGCAATCGCATCTAATCCATGAGAAGGAGAGCGGGTGATGGGATTCGAACCCACGATATCATGCTTGGGAAGCATGCGTTCTACCACTGAACTACACCCGCTTGGTTATTGTTTCGGATTATACGCTACGCTGAAAATGCATGTCAAGCCTGATGGAGATCAGCCGCATCTTTCGCAGCCTGTTACTGCTTCCGATTAAGCAGCATGTTTGCCAGCCCAAGCATTGTATCACCTGCCTCGCCGCGGGGATCAGCCTGCTTTAAATAATCCAGCGCTTTTTGAGTCTCAACCTCAGACATTTTTTCAGCATATTCCCTGGCGCCTTCATCTTCAAGCAAGGCGGATACTTTGAGCACATCGTTCACTGTGATGGGACCCTGTCTCCATCTTTCAGCGAATTTCCCGTTTTTTTCCAAACCGTAAAGTACAGGTAATGAATTTTTTCCCTCAACAAGGTCACTCGCGGTGGATTTTCCCGTAACAGTTTCATCTCCCCAAATGCCAAGGATGTCATCCCGCACCTGAAATGCAAGCCCAAGGTGATACCCGAATAGGCGATATGCCTCCTGCTTTGCCTCTTTCGCGTAACCAAGAAGTGATCCAATATGGGTACAACTGGAAAGCAGGGCAGAGGTCTTGCCCCCGATCATTGGCCAATAATCTTCCATACCCAGGTCCTTGCGCGTTTCATAAGTCATATCCAGATATTGACCGCGTGTCAGATCGAGGCAATTCTCGTTGAGGATACTCGCAGCTTTGACAACGATCTCGGCTGGATAGAATTCCACCAGATCCAAAATGGCCTGATTGGCAATTACAAATAACGCATCGCCAACATTGATCGCCATTGGCGCACCCCATTTGGCCCACGCGGTCTGCCGTCCGCGCCGCATATTAGAGTTATCTTGAATATCATCGTGGACGAGCGAAAAATTATGAATGAGTTCAATTGCCGTTGCTGACGATACTGCGTGTAGCCAATTACTTCTATTATCTTCACTAAAACATGAATCAACCGTAAGCAAAATCAATAAAGGACGAATACGTTTACCCGTCACAAGTGAACCTGCGCCTTCGCCTGTCCAGCCCATGTGATAGGTGAGCATCTCGTAGAATAGTTTGGTGCGCGGTTGATCTAACCTTGCAACTTGATGTTGGAGTTCTTTTTCAATTGCTTCAAGCATGGATTGTTGGAGATTTGAGCTCATATTCTATTTTCCGTTTATGCATAATTATTTTTAATCACAGTGGACTTTGAGTTGAAACGCTCGCGAAGCGAAACGCAGACGAACGAAGATTATTAAGCGAAATTGCCGCGAAAATCAAGAAGAATCTGTGTTTTCAGCCTTCGTCTGCGTCAATATTTATCGTATCCGTGATGCTTTCCTCCCAATATCTGTCATAGGCCGGGATAAGTTCTGTATTGCGACAAGCGTCGCGTGCGGAAATCGTTTGGCAAGTTCGGCAATGCCTTCTTTGAAGGGGCGTCCTGCATCCTGAAGGGCATTCCATTCATGGAAGCGAATCTCCTCGAGAAAAGAGTCATCAGCCCTGAGGTCGGGAAAGAAGCGTTTGTACAGGTTGCGGGCATCCCACTTGACGGGGACATCTCCAAAGTCAAATATGAGGACTGTGATCGGATGGGTCATATTCTGTGAGGGATATTTTATCCCAAGATGGACGATGTCCGAAGTATGGCAAACTGGCGGTATAATCGCGCTTCAGTAAATTAAATTGACTTTGGAGAATTGCATTGAGCCGCATAATCAACCCTGATTCTGTAGGAAAAGAACGAACTCGTTTGACAAAGTCCATTGTATTGTGTATGCGCGAACTGGCGAAACAATCCAATGTGACCTCAGAGACAAAAGACCAGGCAGCTTTTATTGCTCTGGCATTGCAGGCCATTGCTGATGGAATTGATGTTTCCGTGGCGGCCTGGGAGAAAAGGGATTACTGGGTGAAAGCCGATAAATTCCGCATGGAGTGGTTGTGGGCGGGACAATATGCCGACAGGATGAAGGAGGCTGCCCTCTCCGACGATTGGGCGGCGCTTGCTGCGCTCATGCCGATGATCGCGCTGAAATTTAACAGGATCCTGGTTTCAGATAATCATCGTTTAGGCAAGCCGTGGACAGGTGCTTACACCTTGCTGGCATCGCATCGAAAGTTATAAAATAAAAAAATCTCCGGGTTTTTGCTCCTGACGGGAAGCTTCGCTAAAAAACACGGAGATTTGCGTTTACCCTTCCTGTAATTTCTTCAAATGCAGTCTTGTATTTTTGAGAAGCTCGATCATCAGATCGCGGATGTGTGGGTTGAGGTAATGATTCTCGAGAGTGGAGAGCGGCAGGAAACGCGCACCCGCCACCACATGGATGCAATTTGCTGCACCACATAAACAAATGAAGGGAGCTTGCATTTCCCATTCCGTGGAGGGATAGAAGAAGGAAAGTTCCTCGCCTTTTTCAATATCGCGGCGCGCTATCATCAACATTTTGTCCGTGTCCAAAATGACATTGGGATCGCAGGAGTGATTGAGAGCCGCGAGTTTGCCGACGTGTGTATGTCTGTCGCGCGCGATCTGCACTGTGTAGCGGTTGGGTTTATCCATAATGTTCTCGCTCGGCATAGTGCAGATCATTTCGCCTTTCAGGTAGGTCTGTTTAGATATTAAAGTTCTGAATTTATTTTCTGTTTTTATGCTAAGAGTTTCCATGGTTGTCGTCATTCTTATTATTCTCCTTGATACTAATATAAATTAGTATCATATTGTTTTAGTATAGTCATAATTTATTTAATTGCAAGGGTAAAGAGGGCATGTTTAAATAATTTAAGGTTATGTTGTTCGGGAATAATATTCATCACTAATAAAATATATAATTAGATTGTTATTGATTTGTCATTGTGAAGAGCAAATAAAGATGGATGTTGCGAAAAGTGATCGGGTTGATATGACAAATCTAAAATAATTTCAGTTGTGTTATGGCTTTGCGCCCGTCTAACAAAATGTAGGGGGCAGCCCGTTCTGCAATGATGCCGAGTTTCTTTAATGAGGAGAGATCGCGTAATCGTTTCATCCTGCGCGCATTCAGGATTGCTTCTGCGCCTTTGATGCCAATGCCGGGTATTTTTATCAACTCCCGCTTTTCCGCTTGATTGAGTTCAATAGGTTGATGGATCAGATTCATATCCGCCCAGGCTTGTTTGGGATCGGTGTGGAGGGGCAGGTTGCTGTTGTGTGTAAATGGCAGGTCTTCCAGATCAAAACCGTAATCACGCAGTAAAAATGAGGCTTGATATAAACGATATTCGCGCATGGGGTCTACTGCGGTTTTGTTTTCGAGCGGCGTATCTCGAATGGGGTGGAATGCCGAGAAATATGCGCGCTTCAAGCGAACATTTTTATTCAGCCAATTTGTGATCGTCAACAGTTCAAGATCGCTTTCATCGGAGCCACCGGCAACAAATTGAGTCACTGTGGAAGGCCAGCGTCCATTCCAAAATTTATAGGCGGGGACAGATCTGCGGATCTCCTCCACCCATTTCAGCGGCTGTAACAACTCTTTAATGAATATTTTATGGGGCGCAAGTTTTGCAAGCCGCTCTGGGCTGGGCGCTTCCAAATTGACTGATACCCGATCAGCCAGTTGCATGGCACGATAGACTTGATCTTTCTCCGCGCCCGGCATGATCTTTAGATGGAGATAGCCGCGAAAATGATATTTCTTGCGCAGGAGCTCGGCTGTGTCGAGAAGTTTATCCTGCGTCCGCACACCGCCTCCTGCCAGCCCGGAGCTGAGGAACACACCTGTGGCCATGCCGCCTAGATTCATTTTACTGAATAACCCAGCAAATTCATCAGGCGTAAATGTGGCGCGGCGGAAATCTCTCCCTGCTCTAAACGGGCAATAAAAACAATCGCGTTCACATGCCGATGAAAGCAGAGTTTTCAGGAGCAGGATCTTGTGTCCATTGGGGAGTTGGGCGGGATGCACAAAGGCTTGATCCTTCTCTTTCGGGCTGAAGCAGGCTGGAGGTGGGGAAGAGAGGCGCGGCAAACTGGAGGCTCGACTTGAATTGCGGCTCAAAGTATCAAAAAGTGGTTCCCCATCGCCTTCGAAAGACATTTGTGAAGATAATTCTTTGAGGGTTTCGAGCGGGTTCATGATCTGATTATAGAATAAATGTTCTATTTCATCAAGGAGGAAATTTTGGAAAGCGCGTCACTCGGGTGCAACCGCACACCGGCAAATCAAATTATTTAATTAATTTTGCCGGTGATATAATTTGCATAACAGAAGGTTTTGTCGGTGTCTTCGCCCCAGGCGAAGATTTATACATTTTATTCAAAGATCAACTGCGTTGGTTTTTGGAAAGGAGGTAGACATGGCAAACAAGGAACAGAAGGGGAAGAACAAGGAAAAGAAGAAGAAAAAGAAAGAAAAGCCAAAGCCGCCTAAGAAGTAGTTGGTGGCCTTCGCCGCTTGAAGAGTTAAGCTAGCATTTTCGCCATCCCCCAGATCAGCAAACTGACCTGGGGGATGGGTCGTATAAATAAAGACGTCAAATATTTAGAAAAGCTTTCTGAGTTTTTGATCCTAAGCAACAGCGGGTTGTTGGTATAAATATTTCTGGAAGTCAATAAAGATATTGCGGATGTTTTCAACACTGCCTAATATTTCTTTTGCGTCGTCTAGCGCAAGATATTTGAGGGTGAGCAGATGCGGAAGTTTTTCCTGATCGAGTTCTTCGACACCTGTTTCAATGTATTTGGACAATACGAATTCAACGAATTGTTTTTGCTGGACGGTGAGAGATGTAAATATTTTGGATTGTGCAGTTGCAACGCGCATTTCTCTTGTGATCGGTTGCACTGCAAAAGAGATATATTCCAGCACATCGAAGAGATCACTCTTTTCGGCGTTGATGAGCGATTGCATGATGTGTAATTGCTCTTTTCCGAAGCCAGCATCAGCCAGTTTTTCGAGTAGGGCTTTTCGCGTGTCAGGCTTCGACCAAATTTTTCGCAGTTGTTCTTCGTTCTTGAAGAAGTCAGGCAGTTTGCCGAAAAGTTTTTCCATGAATTGTTCAGCAGTGAGCGGTTTACAATCTGCATCGTAAAACAGGGTGGTCGCCATGTGCTGGATTTCGCGTTCCTTGCCATCGCTTAATTTGATTTTGACCTTTACACGCGGCTCATATTCGGGAGGCAGCTCAGAGGTCTTTGGTTTGGACGGTGGTTTGGGATCATCAATGACAGGCTCTTCGGGTGGACCATCCCATTCAGGGTCAGCGAAGTTGTGATGAGCATCTACAAAATCGTAGATGGTGAAATATTCCTTGCCATCGAAGAGACGAGTACCGCGCCCGATGATCTGTTTGAATTCGATCATCGAATTGATGGGGCGCATAAGGATGATGTTACGGATGTTGCGAGCATCCACGCCAGTGGACAATTTTTGCGATGTTGTCAAAATTGTCGGGATGGTTCTTTCGTTATCCTGGAATTGACGTAAATACTCTTCACCCAACGCACCATCATTGGCGGTGACACGGACGCAATACATCGGGTCTGTGCTTTTCTTGTATTGATTTATCAAATCGCGGACGGCGGCGGCGTGGTCTTGTGTGGCACAGAAGACAATGCCTTTTTCATTTTGATTGATCTCGTCCATAAAGAGTTGCACGCGTTTGGCTTCGCGGGCTTTGATCTCGATGATGCGGTTGAAATCGGCTTCTTTGTAAACTTTGCCTTCTTCAATCTCGCCTTCGACAATGGTGTCATCTGATGTGTAAATATATTCATCGAGCGAGGTCTTCATACGGCGGACTTTGAACGGGGTGAGAAAGCCGTCGTTGATGCCTTCTTTGAGCGAGTAGACGTAAACAGGTTCGCCGAAATATTTATAAGTATCAACGTTGTCTTTGCGCTTGGGTGTGGCGGTCAGACCGAGTTGTACAGCGGGCGAAAAATAATCCATGATGGCGCGCCAGTTGCCTTCGTTGTTGGCTCCACCGCGGTGACATTCATCAATGATGATGAAGTCAAAATAATCCTTTTGATATTCGCCAAAATACGGCGTATCTTCGGGCCCGCTCATGAAGGTTTGGAAAATGGTGAAGAAGATACTTCCGTTTGTTGGGACTCTTCCTTTTTTACGAATTTCGTCAGGTTTGATACGCACGAGCGCATCATCGGGGAAGGCAGAATAGCGGGTGAATTCGGAAAATGCCTGGTCAGCGAGAATGTTTCGGTCTGCCAGAAACAGGACGCGAGGGCGGCGGGAGGCGTCGCGTTTCAAGTTCCAGCGCGTTTGGTAGAGCTTCCAAACGATATGGAAGGCAATGGTTGTTTTGCCTGTACCTGTTGCGAGCGTTAGAAGGATACGGTTTTTGTTTTCGGCAATCGCGTTGAGCGCGTTGTTGACGGCGATCTCTTGAAAGTAATATGGGGGCTTGGTGCCGCCGATGTCTTCGAATGGGACGGGGTTGAAGCGCTCCTCCCATTCGTTGGTTGTGATGAAGGTTTTTTCCCAAAGTTCATCGGGAGTAGGAAAATTTTTTACAAGTCCCTCTTTGCCTGTGCTCATTTCGATTTGATAGATTTCCTTGCCATTCGCGGCATAGGTGAAGGTGAGTTTTAATTTTTCGGCGTAATTCTTTGCCTGCCCCACGCCTTCCCCGACAGAGAGTTCATCGCTTTTGGCTTCGATGACGGCCAGTTGACGGTTTTTGTAGAGGAGGATGTAATCGGTGATAAGAGGTTTGCCGCGCCCGCCAGCCTGGATTTTGCCTTTGGTGATGTGCCGTTCGCGCAGAATTTTGGAACCATCGATAACACCCCAGCCGCTTTCGCGCAGTTGGGGGTCGATGAGTTCGGCTCTGGTTTCGGCTTCGTTCATTTTTACCTTTTTTGGACAGCCCGATTTTACTATCTGTCATTTTACACGACATTGGAAAACTGATATATGTTTGATGACATATCAGTTTTTCTTCGTTTTTACAATATGTCACCCGACCCGCTCTGCTACCTAAACTGTAAAACTGGCTCTTGTATGTTGGTATAGAAAAGTGTAATATGGACATAATCGAGCAAGCAACTTTTTCAGGAGGCAGCTATGGGTCAAACTTCGAATAACCCGAAATTAGACAAGGCACTTTCCGATGCCCAGAAAGCCCGGCAAGAGTGGCAGGATGCTGAAAAAAACGCTAAAGATACCGAAGGGGCTACCTATGATCCAAGCGGGCAAAGCGGCCGGCAAGTAGCGGATGAAGCGAATCGGAAATATGAAGAGGCTTTACAGAAAGTCTCTGACGCCAAGCGCGGCAAGTAGAAACAGGTAAATTGCGTTTTTAATAGGGCGGGCAGATAGCCTGCCAGTTTTTGATTCCCTAGCGGGTCTCATACCCCGCCGCTCTGCGGCGTGATAAGATTTGGGCATGAGTCGTCTTATATAGCAGACCGATACCCCGTCCGCTTGCGGCGGGGTAGTTCATTTAAAGAGTCTGACTTTTTTTTGGGGGGTTGATAACACAATCATAAATCACCACTGAATGCTTTACTCAACACACTCTTCTTCAACTCCTCCAGCGACTCCACCTACTGCTGATAAATCTCCTCCGACCTCCCCGTTTCAGCGGACAGCGCCTCCAGCCCCCCGACAATGGCGCGTTGTTCGGCGATGAATCGGTGCGGGATAAATCCCTGCCTCAGTTCATGAAAGTCGAATAAATTCGACTCACTTGCGCCAGCCCGAAGGGCTTCCACGCTCTGAGACAGGACTTCAGTCCGCCGAATCATAACTCTCCCGCAAATGCTTTTTGCAAGACACTCTTCTTCAACTCTTCCAACGCCTCCACCTTGGACTGATAAATCTCCTCCAACCTCCCCGTTTCAGCGGACAGCGCCTCCAGCCGCCCGACGATGGCGCGTTGTTCGGCGAGTGGGGGGATTAGCACAGGTATAGAATAAACTTCATTTCGATTTATTCCTGGCTTTACACCTTTTGCTAATTTGGGCAATTCAAGACTCTGCAAAAGGTAATAAATAAATTTCAAATCATGCTTCTCAGCTTCAAATGTAACGAAAGCAGAACCTTTTCGTCCAACGATAATGCTTGACTTATCATAATAAAATTCATCAGTTCTATCTTTTTCGCCATTTGCTCCATAAACAGGGTATAGTCCATTCGACTTCCTTTTAGAATCTGGCAATGGTTTTCCATACTCTAGTTTTAGAACTTCGCCAAGCTTCATTTCTTGCCATTGATGTTTCGAATATTTTCGAACATCATTTGTGAAGCTAAAAATTGGCGATCTTAAAATTTCAGAACCTTCACTATCTAAAGCTTTTATATCATCTAATATATCTTGAGGGTTGCGGAAAGTTGTTTCATTTTTCCTGCTCGGATTTTTTACAGACAGATCGTATGTGATTTTGTCAACATCTGCCAAGTTGACAACCCAAGAGTTTTCAGAAAGTGCCTTGGTTTTTTGTGAATGTACAAAATCCATTAAATCATTTTCGTTGAGTGGGGCGGTCTTCCCTAAATTTCTATCAAGATTAAGTTGGTAATACCAAATATTTTTTGTGGGTTTGCCTTTTTCAAAAAATAGCACTACGGTTTTTAAACCAGCACCAACAAAAGTTCCACGAGGTAAATCTAATATGGTATGTAAATTACAGTTGTCCAATAAGAATTTTCGCAATGATATGGAAGCGTTATCTGGATTAGAAAGGAATGTATCTGTGATCACCACGCCCGCGCGACCGCCTGCCTTCAAGATCTTGATGAAGTGCTGTAAAAACAAAAACGCCGTCTCGCCCGTTTTGATCGGGAAGTTCTGCTGCACCTCGGCGCGTTCCTTGCCGCCGAAGGGCGGGTTCGCCAGCACCACGTTATAACGATCCCTCTCCTGAATATCAGACAGATTCTCCGCCAGCGTGTTGGTATGCAGAATGTTCGGCGCCTCAATCCCATGCAGGATCATATTCATGATCCCGATGATATACGCGAGCGACTTCTTTTCCTTGCCGTAGAAGGTCTTTTTTTGAAGTGTATCAATGTCATTCGTTGTGAGATTCTTTTTGGCTTTGAGATACTCAAATGATTCGCACAAAAAGCCTGCCGAACCGACTGCTCCATCGTAGATGGTCTCCCCGATCTTCGGATTCACCACCTTCACGATCGTCTTGATCAACGGACGCGGCGTGTAATACTCACCGCCATTGCGACCGGCGTTGCCCATGTTCTTGATCTTGTCCTCATACAACGCGCTCATCTCATGCTTTTCTTTCGACGAACGAAAGCGCAGTTCATCCACGAGATTGATCACCTCACGCAAGTTGTATCCGCTCTGGATGCGATTCTTCAACTCAGAAAAGATTTCACCGATCTTGTATTCAATCGTATCTGCATGGTCAGCCGTCGTCTTGAACTTCTTGAGATACGGAAACAATTTCACGTTCACAAAATCGATCAGGTCATCGCCCGTCATCGCCTTGTGATGGTCTAGCTTCCCTTCCTTATCCTTTGGCGTTGCCCACTTCTCCCATCTAAAATCGCCAGTGATGATCGGCGAGTACGACTTCCCAGAAAGCTCCGCTGCATCCTTGCGATCCTTTTCCAGATCATCCAAATATTTCAGGAACAGAATCCATGAAGTCTGTTCCACATAATCCAATTCACTGGAACAGCCCGCGTCTTTCCATAATTTATCGTCAATATTTTTGAAGGTTTGTTCGAACATATAATTTCCTCTATGCCCTTACCTCTATCTTTTCCAAGTATACCCGACGCGTATGATGTCCATGACGGACGCTGGGAGGAGAAAAATAGTGAATGATAAACGTTTTGCATAAAAAGAAGTAGATGCTGTCTTTTACGATAGTCAATGTCTAAACCTAGGCATCCAGTCAGGGCAGGGGAGGCGACTCTATCCGCGTGGAAAGGGACAAATTATGGGCAGCCAGCCTCAGGTCCGAGTGTGAAGCGAGCGGATCTTCTTTTTCTGTCCATCGTATATAGTCTGGCGACCATTATCCGCATTTCGAGAAGTGGGGGATTACTTCCCTCTCAGGACAGCAGGCGAGTGAGCGTCGACCTCGCTAAGATATTTCGTATTGCTATCGATAAGTATTAACAGGTCTAACTTGGAGTTTGACTTTTCGGGTTCGGCTAAAAGTTGTTCGGCTGGCAATGCGTCTTTACTCCCCGCCCCTGAGGCTCGAAATCAAGGGTTGGCGAATTGCCCCGACATTCCCGCGTTTACGGAGGGAGCGTCCGCCGCTGAATTTCCGTGCCGCTTCGAAGCGAATGATGCGGAGCAAGAATTCGCTGAGGGGCACGGGCGGCGAGATCCCGAAGTGCGGAGAGGGGCAAGGCGGAGCGTTCCAGCTCTTGATTTTGAGAGGGCGGGAGAGTAGCATTGGGCATTCCAGCCGAACCCGTTGTTGGTCCTGGTTTCAATCAGGTTCTGAGAACGTTGGGGAAGTCTCCTGCGGATTTGTTTCCGGTCAACAGGATCACGGCTATGTGTTCCAAGTGTCGGCAGCCTATTGCACGTGGCGAGGGCTATCGTCATAATAGGGTGGGGGAGAAGAAGGTTTATTGTGTTGATTGTCACGCTAAAATGGGTTTGCCACTTCGAGTATAGAATTTATGTTCACATCTTGTCATTTAGTCATATTAGTCCAAACGAAAAAAAAGTTTTTGAGTAGATTGAAAATTGAATTGTTGAGCAGATGAAAAGTTGAAAGGTTGGTAGTTTGCTTATGATAACTTTTATGTTTGCGATAAGTATTACCAGGTGTAGCTTAGAATTCTCGGGTTCGGCTAAAAGTTGTTCGGCTGGACAATGCGATTTCACTCTCCCGCCGCGAGGCTTAAAATCAATTGCTGATGAATTGCCCGCTTCACCCGCGTTCATGAGGGCGACATCCCCGGCGCCCAGTCTGAAAATTCTCCCTGGGGAGAATTTTCACGAGGGCGACGGAGAGACCGAATGCGGGAAGGGCAAGGCGGAGAACTCAGCGGTTGATTTTGAGGGCGGGAGAGTAGCATTGGGCATTCCAGCCGAACCCGCTGTCGGTCCCGGTTTCAATCAGGTTCTGAGAACGTTGGGGAAGTCTCCTGCGGATCTGTTTCCGATCAACAGGGTTACAACCAGGTGCTCGAAGTGTGCTGCACTTATTGCGCGTGGTGAAGGGTATCGTCATAATAGGGTGGGGGAGAAGAAGATTTATTGCGTTGATTGCCATGCTGAGATGGGTTTGCCACTTCGATTTTAGAATGTGTGTTCACTCCTTGTCATTTAGCCATATTTCATCAGTGAGGTTTTGAAATGGATTTGAGATTGAGTAAATTGAAAATTGAAAAATTGAAAAATCGAAAAATTGAAAAGTTGAGCAGATGAAAAGTTGAAAGGTTGGTAGTTTGCTTATGATAACTTTTATGTTTGCGATAAGTATTATTATCGTAAGCATTGACAAATACAAAAAACTTCGTATAATGACCCCTATGGCAAAGAAAACCGAAGCTCCTCTGGTGATCACGGATGTGATGGCGAAGTACATTGATGTGGTGCGGCTCTCGCGCAGTGCACATACAGCACGTGCGTATGAGAATGGGCTCAAGGTTTTCAAAGCATTACTGGTTGAAAAATGGCTGGACCCCCATTCCACCCCCATTGAAAAACTCACAGAGGACCTACTCTCTCCCTTTGCCATGTATCTCAAGGTCTTTGCGCCGGCCACCGAACATCTGTATTTGCAAGCCGTCAAAGGCTTTTATGAATACTTGGACTCAGAGCGCTATGTCGAAGTCAACATTTCGCGCGTGCGCACGATCATACATCAGCGTGCGCGCCGCCCCGGTATTCGTCTTCCCCAATTCCCATCTGACGATATTGAACGCCTGCTGGCCTTTGTAAGCGATCCATCCAATTTGATCCAACCTGGGGAAAACGACAAGAAAGCCAACGAACGGTTACGCGCAATGCGAGATCGTGCCTTTTTGCTCGTTTTAGCGGATACAGGTTTGCGCGTCCACGAGGCCTGTAATTTACGGCGCGGCGACATTGATTGGAATGAAGGCCGTGCGCTGGTCATTGGCAAGGGTGATAAACAAGCCGTTATTCGATTTACAACTCATGCCATGAAAGCCATCAAGGATTATCTCTCACTGCGCGCTGCGTTGGATGGCGGCTCGGGAAAACAATTGGCAGCTCTGCCGCTCTTCGCCCGTCACGACAAAGGCGCAGGCCGCAAGATAAAGCCTATCACGCCGACCACAGGCCGCAACATCGTGACAGAGCGCGTGAAGCAGATCCTCGGCAAGGACGCAGTCGGCAAGATCACACCCCACTCGTTCCGTCATTACTTTGTGACAACAATTTTACGCAGATCAGGAAATCTTAAGCTGGCACAGGAACTTGCACGTCATAGCAATATGCAAGTGACTCAACGATATGCTCATCTTAGTGATGATGAATTGGATAAAGGGTATTATGAAATTTTTGAAGAAAAAAGAAAACGAGCATCCAGCTAACAACTATCCGACAATCCTCGCGCTTCTTTCTTCGACGTAAGCCTGATACGCCTGCGCAAGCATTTTCGTCCATTTCCCCACCCTCCCCCGCCCCACTGACTTGTTATCAATGGAAACGATCGGCACCACACCCCGCGAACTGGATGTGAGAAACGCTTCATCGAATTTCTCGCGAACATATGGCGAACGATATTCAATGGACATCCCCTGCCCTCTTGCCAGACGCAGGATCACACGCCTTGTCACACCCAGTAAAATTCCGCGCTGCGCGGTGATGAGCGTTTTTCCTTTGATGGCATAAAAATTGGAGGTCATGCCTTCCAGGATCCTCCCGTTCGTCGTTAATAAAACCTCAAACACATACTTATTCAACAACTTTCGCTGCGCAACGCTTTCAGAGATAAAGCCTGTATCCTTGATGCGCGGGTCATGTCTTGCAGTTTTGGAAGTGATCACATGCACACCGTTTCCATGGATCAATTCAGGCAATGGCATGAAGGGTTGAACGCCAACGAAAATTTCAGCATAGTCTTTGGTCAAAATTAAACGTACCTGCGATTCGTGCGGCAGGTTTTCTTTTACGATTTGCGCCAGCCGCTCTCGTAAAGTTTTCTCATCCACAGCAGGGTGTAGTTTCAACTTCTTTGCTGGAACGTACAACCTGTCCAGGTGCGTCTGTAAACCAGTAACCCTCGTCCCATGCGCAAGGGTGCTGAAGGTGGTGTAAAAACCACGAGAAAGTTCGCGTGTCAATTCATCCAGGGTGGATGTGTTTGTTTTGATGGGGATGTTTCCATTTGACATGATTTGAAGCGCGGTGATGATCATGTCCCTATTATACTTTCGTGTCTAAACTTAAGATATCCCCTTACGCACTTTCACGCTTTTGGGGGATTTGTCGCCTCCAAAAAGCGTGACACACACCCTTTTAAATATTTTAGGGTTGTAATTTATACAAAAATCGTGCATAATGTTATATATGTATATGTATATGTATATGTAAACATATATAAGAAAGGAGATGCTAATAAGTAGTATGCAAATATATCCATGAGAAAAGTCAAATCTAGGATCGAAATCCAACCAGGGGACTATTTAAATATTAGCAAAAAGGAGATTAGAATGATCACAAAAAAACATATATCCCTGTTGCTCAGTTTACTGATATTAGGCTCGCTGATTCTGGCCGCTTGCGCACCCGCAGAACAGCCCACCGCCCCTCCTCCCGAAGTAATAATTGAGACTGTTGAAGTTCAAGTTCCAGTTGAAATTGAACCATATCCGGAAGGTACAGAACTCAAGATCTTGCAATGGAGTCATTTTGTGCCGCAATATGATGTTTGGTTTGACCCCTTCGCAAAAAATTGGGGAGAGACCAACAATGTTGCTGTCACCGTCGATCACATCGCCCTGGGCGAATTATCTGCATCCCTGACAGCCGCAATTGATGCTGGCGCTGGCCCCAGCCTGGTGGAAATGGTCTTTGCGCCCCCGCAATTTATCGAGGGCCTGCATGATTTAACAGACCTTAACCTGCAAGCCCAGGAACTATTCGGGGAACAAGCAGAGACTAGCAAGATGAGTTCCTACCTGCCGGCAACTGGTATCTATTACGGCTTCAGCCCCGGTTGGGTGCCTGATCCTGCAAATTACGATAGGGCGATGTGGGCATCGGTTGGATATCCCACTGGTCCTTCCTCCTATGCAGATTTGCTCGATGGAGGCAAGAAAATCAAGGATCAACTGGGCATTCCATTGGGGTTGGGTATGTCGCCCGAACTTGACTCAAGATTGGCGATGCGAAACGTCATCTGGTCTTTTGGCGGCTCGGTCCAAGATGAAAACGAGTGCGTAGTCATCAATTCCCCGGAAACTCTCGAAGCTGTTCAATATGTCTCTGAGCTATATAAATCAGCAATGACTGAGGAAGTCTTTGCGTGGACACCCGCTTCGAACAACCAGGGCTTGATCGCCGGAGAACTCTCCTATATTCTCAATTCGATCTCTGCCTATCGCTCCTTGCAGGATATTGACGCTGCCGCGGCCGATAATATTGGCTTCGGCCCGGCCTTGAAGGGTCCTCGTGGCGATCAGTACGCTTCAGCTCACGTTTGGTCTGTGTACGTGATTCCTAAATACGTTGAAGGCCCCGAACTTGAAGCAGCGCAGGCCTTCCTGCTGCACCTGACAGCCAACTATAACCAGGCCGTCTTCAACGCCAAACTCTACAACTTCCCTGCCTTCAAGAGTACGGTACCAGAACTGGATGGCTGGCTGACCCAGGATCCATTCGGTTCCCGCCCAGCTGACAAATTGCTGGTACTGAATTCTGCATGGGATACGGTCACCTGGCTTGGATTCCCAGGTCCCGCAAACCCGGCCATTGGTGAAGTCTTTGGCACCAATATCATCGTCACCATGATGGCTGAGGCAGCGCAAGGTACAAAGACGCCTGAAGAGGCAATCGCAGACGCGGAAACCCAAATCAATGCCATATTTGCTAAATGGCGTGATGCAGGACTTGTGGGTTGTAAATAGCATTTACCCGCAACCCAGCTTTGATGATGACACTAATTTCGCCGACCAGCAAGGATCAAATGAGTTACGAGTTTGTGTCATGATCCGATAAAAAAAAGGGGAGGATATGACTTACTTCATTTCCTCCCCCTAAATTTTGTATCCATTTGATTTTAGATATCGAACAATGATTCATTGAATATAATTTCTACGAATTCACTGAGGTAAATCACATGGCAGTCATTGAAATCAAGAATCTGTCCAAACATTTTGATAAAGTTAAGGCTGTAAATGGCGTTGATCTCGCCATACCGGAAGGGGAATTACTGGTTATTCTTGGCCCCTCCGGGTGTGGGAAAACAACCCTCATGCGTATGATCGCCGGATTGGAAAAACCAACCTCAGGGGTGATATCGATCGGTGGTTTGGACGTGACCGAACTGCCGCCCCGCGCCAGACCCATTGCCATGGTCTTTCAGAGCTACGCACTTTATCCCCACATGACGGTCTTCAATAATATTGCTTTTCCACTTAAAGCGCATGGTAAATTTTCCAAAACAGATATAAAAGAAAAAGTAAAGTGGGCCGCCTCCATATTGGACATTGAGAAACTTTTGGAACGGAAACCTCGCCAGCTATCGGGCGGCGAAAGGCAGCGCGTAGCCCTGGGAAGGGCCCTCGTAAAAGAACCTAAAGTTTTATTACTTGATGAGCCGCTTTCCAACCTGGATGCCAAATTACGCGCCTCGGCTCGTGATTCACTGCAGCGCTTTCAACGCAGGCTTGGGATTACCACTATTTTTGTCACCCATGACCAGATTGAGGCATTAGGTATGGGCGACCGGATCGTCGTCATGTCGCAGGGAAAAGTCATGCAGGTTGGCACACCGCAGGATGTTTATCATAATTCTGCCAACACCTTTGTGGCATCCTTCCTGGGCTCTCCCGGTATGAATTTTATCCAGCGGGATAATTATCTGTTTGGTTTTCGACCGGAGCAATTTGTTCCTCAAGAAATCGCTGATCGCAAAGATGATTTGCAATTATTTTCCTTTGCTGTCACTCGTGTAGAGTATCTGGGCGCGGAACAACAAATATATGGCGTAGTTGAGGGGAGCAGTGATGAAAAAAAAGTGATCGCCAGTCTTTCATCTGAGACGAATGTGAGGTTGGAAACCGGAAAAACCTATACATTCGCCGTTCCACAGCAGCAACTCCGCTTTTTCGATCATGAGACCGGATTGCGTATCGAACCCCAACCTCTTTAGCGTCAGATAGAAAGGAGAGCTTACATGGATGAAACTGTGACAGCCAAGAAGAAATGGACGGATGGCTTTCGTTTCTGGTCAGATAGGGAAGATCTGCTGGGACCCTTGTTCTTATTTCCAGCCGTTGTTTATATCGTCGCCCTGGTGGGGATCCCTTTCATCATCGCCATGGCTTATAGTGTCACGGATGTAACCGCCGGCAACACCAGTCTGGACTTTGTCGGATTGCAGAATTTTCAAGCCATTCTCAAGACAGATCAATTTACGCAGAGTCTGCGCAACACGATCATGTTCACGGTTGTTTCGCAAATCATCATCCTTGTGTTGGCAAATATCCTGGCTCTGATACTTTCGACGGATTTTCGGGGCAAGTGGTTTGCCCGATTCTTGATCATGCTCCCCTGGGCCACTCCGATTGCGTTGGGAACGATCGGCTGGCTCTGGTTGCTCGACTCGAAATTCAGTCCAATTGATTGGGTGCTGCGCTATTTACATTTGTTGGGTGAACCCGCTGCACTTCTGGGGTCAGGAAAAAATCTCTACTATTTAGGACGCCTGGAATTAGCAAAGGCATCTATCATTGTGATCTACGTATGGCGGATGTTGCCCCTATCTGCGGTCATCCTGATGGCTGGTTTAACTTCCATTCCCCAGGATCTTTTGGATCAGGCTGATGTGGATGGGGCCGGTTTTTGGCGTACCCTCTTCCAAATCAAACTGCCATTGATCCTCCCCATCATGAGCATTGCGCTATTGTTCAGCCTGATTTTTACAGTCGGTGATATGGCCGTCGTGTATGTGCTTACGCGTGGAGGTCCGGTTTATTACACCCAGATCCTTCCAACCTGGGCTTATTTAAAGGGCATTGAGAGTGGGGCGTTGGCTGAGGGTTCCGCTACTGCTCTATTCCTTTTTCCCGTGTTGTTAGCTGTGGCGATCATGGTTCTCCGCTTTTCCCGCCGAACGGAGGTTACTTAGTAATGAAAACCCCGACACGCTGGATAAAACGCGCGCTCTTTTATGGAGTTGTAGCAGTATTTTGTTTCTTCTCTGCTTCCCCATTCATGTGGATGATCATTACAATGTTCAAGCAGGATAAGGATCTCTATCGTTCCGCCAACAACCCCTTTATTTTCAATTTACCGCCGACCCTCTCTCATTTGGATTTGCTCTTTAACAATACCAATTTCCTGGTGTTTATGCGAAATTCCGTTTTTATTGGTGTGCTGGTCGTGATAATTACACTCGTTATCAGTATCCCTGCGGCATACAGCCTGGCGAGATTGGTAGGACGCTGGGGAGAACGCGCCGGGATTGGCATCTTCCTTGTCTATCTGGTTCCTCCTACCCTTCTTTTTATTCCCCTATCGCGCGTGGTTGTATCGCTTGGGCTGCACAATTCCTTATGGTCCTTGATTCTGGTGTATCCTACAATTACCATTCCTTTCAGCACCTGGTTGCTGATGGGATTCTTTAAATCGATCCCGAAGGATCTGGAAGAGGCCGCCAGGGTGGATGGTTACAGCCGGCTAACGAGCTTCATCAAAGTCATCATGCCTCTCTCTATGTCAGGTGTGGTCGCCGTGATTGCATTTACGTTTACGCTGACGTTACATGAGTTTGTTTATGCCCTGGCCTTCGTGACCTCCTCCGCGCAACGGACAATCAGCGTGGGCGTGCCGACTGAGCTTGTGCGAGGCGACGTGTTTTACTGGCAATCCTTGATGGCTGCCGCGGCGATTGTCGCGATACCTGTTGGGCTTGTTTACAATATCTTTCTCGACCGCCTAGTGGCCGGGTTTACCATGGGGGCCGTTAAAGGATAATAAAACAACATGAAGAAATTGATCGTTTTTGATGTGAATGAAACCCTGCTGGATCTACAAGCGCTTGATCCACACTTCGAACGTGTCTTTGGCAATGCCTCGGTACGGACGTCCTGGTTTGCCACGGTTCTAAGGAACTCGCTGGTCGCAACCATCACCGGGAAATACGATGACTTTGGCAAGATCGCCGGCGCATCCCTGGATATGACTGCCCAGCAAAACAATGTTGACCTGAGTGATAAAGACCGTGCTGCCATTTTGGGCTCCATTCGGACTCTCCCTGCCCATGCGGACGTGGCACCGGGTTTGGAAAAACTCAAATCTGCCGGGTTCCGGCTTTTCACGCTGACCAATTCGCCACCGCACGTTGTTGAGGCACAACTTCAAAACGCAAAACTATCCGGTTATTTTGAAAAAAGTTTTTCAGTGGATTCGATCAGGCTGTTCAAGCCCGCCGCGGAAGTCTATCAGATGACCGCCAGGGAATTGGGTGTCTCGGTGGACCAGATTCGCCTTGTGGCTGCCCATGATTGGGACGTGACTGGCGCGCTTAACGCAGGCTGCGCAGCAGCCTTCATTACACGCCCAGGGAAGGTTTTGAACCCGCTCCTGCCAAAGCCTGACATTGTTGGAAGTGATTTAGTGGAAGTCGCAGAAAAAATTGAAATGGTTGATGTCTGATAGGCAAACACAAATTCTATGAAGTACGGATTCCAACAAAAAAGGAGATTGCCGCGCCGCCAAGAGCAAGAGGCGCAGCTCGCAACGACATCAAATAATAATCCTTGACACATTTCGTTTTATTGGTGTAAACTCGAAGCACAGTAAGAAAAATCCCAAGAAAGGAACGCACTCTTGATGTTCATCACAATCTTCACAACACCTGATGCAGTTGGCAAATTGCCTTCTCGGAGTGCGCCTGTAGACCGAAACTAGGTCTATTTTTCGGTCCCTTATTTGTTTTGGGCTGTGGCGTACTCGTCACAGCCTTTTTTGTTTAATTATTTTTATAGTCCGTCATTGCGAGGGCTGGTGGTCGAGTAGGGCGGGCGCTTTTCTCGCCCGTATCGAGACCCAGCCCGAAGCAATCTCCTACTAGATTGGGGATTACTTCGTCGGAAAAACCCCTCCTCTCAATGACGATGGCAACGGAGAATTTATGACCACCCTACAACCTGCCCACGAGCCTGCGCTCACTTTTGACTTCCGCCCCACCCTGCAAGACAATCGTCTCAAAGGGTTATGGCAGATGATGTCCGATTACCGCCTCTCCTATATCGCAGCGGCCATCGCGCTGGCGATCTCTGCCCTCTCGAAAACTTTTACCTACATCCTCCTGCGCGTCTTCACGGACGATGTGCTCATCCAGAAAAAATATATCGGGGACTCGTTGACATCCTCCCTGGTCTGGATCGGTTTGGGATTTATTGGACTCGCCGCCATTGAAGGAACCTTCTCGTTTCTTTCCGGACGTTTAGCTGCCTACACAGCCGAGGGCATTACGCGGCGTCTGAGAGATTTCCTCTTCGACCACATCCAGCGTTTGAGTTTTTCCTACCACGCCACCACGCCCACAGGTGACTTGATCGAGCGCGTCACCTCCGATGTGGATGCGCTGCGCCGCTTCTTCAGCGAGCAAGCCATCGGCGTGGGACGTATCATTCTGCTCTTCGTGATCAACTTTGTGGCGATCTTTAATCTCAACGCGGAACTCGCGCTGGTTTCCATCGTGGCGATCCCGATCATCCTGCTTGTGTCCATTTGGTTCTTCAAGAAAGTGACCAAAGCCTACGAAGAATATCAGGCACAGGAGGCGATTCTCTCCACAACCCTGCAGGAAAACCTGACGGGTGTCCGTGTGGTGAAAGCCTTTGCGCGCCAGGATTACGAAAAGAGCAAGTTCGAGAAGGATAACTGGGGCAAGTATCTGAAAGGCAAGATTTTGCTTTTCATGCACTCCATGTTCTGGCCGCTCTCGGATATTGTGCTCGGCTTCCAAATGCTGTACGGATTTGTCTATGGCGCGTACATGGCGATCAACGACGAGATTTCACTTGGCACATACATTGCCTATATCGGACTTGTGGTCTGGCTCATTTGGCCGATCCGCAACCTGGGGCGCATTATCGTCCAAACTTCAACAGGCATGGTTTCATACGCGCGTCTGATGGAAGTGGTCAAGCAGCAGCGTGAGCCACTGCTCGATGGACGGCACCAGCCCGAAGGTCCAGCTCGAGGCGATCTCCTCTTCGAGGATGTCTCGTTCATGTATTCCGATGGCAAATCCGACGTGTTGAAGAATGTCTCATTTCATGCCAGGCCTGGACAGGCAATCGCGCTGCTTGGGTCTACAGGTTCGGGCAAGACATCTCTCGTGAATCTTCTACCTCGCTTTCACGAATATACAGGCGGAAAAGTCCTGCTGGATGGCGTGGAGTTGAAGGATTACTCGCGCGCGTATCTGCGACAGCAGATCGGTATTGTGGAGCAGGAGCCTTTTTTGTTCAGCCGCTCAATCCATGAAAATATTTTGTACGGGGTTGGGCGCGACGTGCCGCAGGAAGAAGTGGAACGCGCCGCAAAAGCCGCCGCTGTGCACGATGTCATCCTGACATTTCCAGATGGCTACAACACACTGGTTGGCGAAAAAGGCGTGACCCTCTCTGGCGGACAAAAGCAACGCGTTGCGATTGCGCGCACTTTGTTGAAGGACCCGCGCATTTTGATCTTAGACGATTCGACTTCATCGGTGGATACCGAAACCGAAGCCGAGATCCGCGAAGCATTAAATGAATTGATGAAAGCTAGAACCACCTTCATCATCGCGCACCGCATTCAATCCGTGATGGTCGCTGACTTGATCCTTGTTTTGGATAAAGGCGAAGTCGTTCAAATGGGCACACATGCTGAATTGTTGAAGGATAAAGAAGGCATGTATCGCAGGATCTATGATATCCAAACGAAGATTGACTCTGAACTTGAAATAGAAATTGCGCGTGTGAACTAAGGATGAAGGCTGAATGATGAAGGATGAATAAGAGCAAGAGCAAAAGGCAAAGGTGAAAAATGGAAAATGAAACTCCCCAAGATTTGCGAACACGGACTGCTGACTTTGCGTTGCGGGTTGTCAAACTTTATGTCGGACTGCCGAAGACAACAGAAGCACAGGTACTTGGGAAGCAGGTTTTACACTCTGGTACATCCATTGGCGCGCATTACCGTGAAGGTCATCGCGCAAAGTCGGACGCCGACATTGTTAATAAATTTGAAACCGCCTTGCAGGAACTGGACGAAACCGATTACTGGCTGGAATTGCTCGTCAAGGCAGGCATTGTCCCTGAGCCAAAAGTAGAGCCACTTCGTAAAGAAACCAATGAACTTTTGGCAATCTTTACATCTATCGTTACTAAAATCAAGAAAAGGATGGGAAAGATTTAGGTAAGAAGGAAAGATTTTGATCTTTTTTTCTTCATCCTTCATCCTTCATAATTCATCCTTTTCCCTTTGGAGAATAAAAAATGTCCGACGAACTTATCGAACTCGAAGAAGAGGAATTCACTTCACAACTAACCGCCCCCGTGCTGAAACGCATCGGCGGATTGCTCAAGCCGCACTGGAAATGGGTTGTGGGTTTCCTGATCACCATCGCCATTACCTCTGCGTTGGATGCATATTTCACTTACCTGAACAAACAATTCATTGATCAGGGCATTGTGCTGAAGGATGCCGCGCGCGTGATGCACCTTGCCGCTATTTACGGCTGGTTCATTCTCTTTCAAGCGGCTGCGGTCTTCACGTTCATTTATCTAGCGGGCGTGCTGGGCGAGCGCATTCAATATGACTTGCGCAAGATGCTCTTCAATCATCTACAAGACCTCTCGCTCTCGTACTACTCACAGAACGCGGTCGGACGTTTGATCGCGCGCGTCACATCTGATACGGGACGCGTCTCTGACCTGCTAACCTGGGGCATCGTGGACAGCACCTGGGCGGTCATGAACATTATTTCGTCCACGATCTTTATGCTGATCATCAACTGGCGGCTGGCATTAATCGTCTTGACCATCATCCCTGTCATGATATTCATCGCCATTGAATTCCGTAAAAGGATTTTGGCGGAGTTCCGCGTGTCGCGCCGCGCCAATAGCAGGATCACAGGCGCGTACAACGAGAACTTTCAGGGGACGCGTGTGGTCAAAGCGCTGGGACGCGAAGACGAGAACACGCGTGAGTTTCAAGGTCTTACCACGCGCATGTATCATGCCTCCTATCGCGCCGCGTGGCTCTCCGCGCTCTTCCTCCCCACCGTTCAAATCATTGCCGCGCTCGCGCTCGGTTTTATCGTTGGCTATGGTGGTCTTCAAATTGAAGTTGGGCTGATGACCATCGGCGGCATTCAGGCTTTTGTCGCATACTTGACCTTCATGATGTGGCCGATCCAGGACCTGGCACGCGTGTACTCTGAAATGCAGCACAGCATTGCCTCAGCGGAGCGAATATTCAAGCTGGCCGACACCCCGCCCGAGGTCCATAATAGAAGCGATGCCGTCGAAGCGCAGACTCTGCTCGGCGAGATCGAATTCGATCATGTAGATTTTTTCTACGAGGACAGGAAATCCGTCTTGACAGATTTCACGCTGAAAGTGAATCCAGGCGAGATGATCGCTCTGGTCGGGCCGACCGGCGGCGGCAAGTCAACGATCGTGAACCTACTCTGCCGATTTTACGAGCCGAGCAAAGGCGTGATCCGCATTAACGGCACGGATTACATGGATTACAAGTTGGAGTCCATTCACAACAAGATCGGCATCGTGCTGCAAACGCCGCACCTGTTCTCTGGGACGGTGCGCGAGAATATCCGCTACGGCAATTTGTCTGCGAATGACGAGCAAGTGGAAGAAGCCGCGAAGATCGCGGGCGCGCATGATTTCATTGTGACGTTGGAAAAAGGTTACGAGCAGAACGTGGGCGAAAGCGGCAACCTGCTCTCGGTTGGACAGAAGCAGTTGATCAGCCTCGCGCGCGCCGTGCTTGCCAGACCCGAGTTGTTCATCATGGATGAAGCGACTTCTTCAGTAGATACATTAACCGAGTCCCTTATCCAACGAGGCATGGAAGCGCTGATGAAGGACCGCACATCGTTTGTCATCGCGCATCGCTTAAGCACAATTCGCCGCGCCGATAGAATTCTCGTGATCGAGAATGGCAAGATCGCCGAGAGTGGCTCGCATGCCGAGTTGCTGAAGTTGCGCGGACATTACTACCGCCTGTACACGCAACAGTTCCGCCATCAATTGGAAGTGGCGTATGGCGTGACAGAAGATTTTGAAGTAAAAGAAGAAGAGTCTGAATCGATGGCGGCGGATTAGCACCTGCCCCCACCCGCCGAAGGTCCCCCAAATGCGCCCTGAAAACTTTTTATATCAACACAATATAAACATTCGCATTTGGGGGAGGTGTCCGAAGGACGGAGGGGGCATCTTGCAAAACCCCCGAGTTTTTTGCGAAGCACCCTGCGGGTGGCGGCGTTTTTAGCACATGTTTTGCATGGACATTAACCGTAAAGGATTGCCCCTATTGGATAAAATGAGCTCAGACTTCCGAAGTCTTTTTATTACGGCTCAATCAGCACTTTCAACACACCACCTTGTGCGGCATACTCAAATCCCTTGACAACATCCCCCAATTTATATTCTGCCGAAATCAATACAGTCGGGTCAACTTCATTATTCTCAAGTAACCCCAAAGCCGGCTCAAACGGCCCACAACGCGACCCAATCACTGTGATCTCATCCACCACAATGGACGAGAAATTTACATTCAGATCCCCTTTGTAGGTGGACTTCAACACCAGCGTCCCGCGCGGGCGGACGGCTTTTCTGGCCAGGTCGAATCCATCAGGCGAACCAGTGGCTTCCACTACGATGTCCCATTTGCGGGGTTGAATTTCTTCTTCTGTGATCAAACGGATTCCACGCGCGGTCAGCAGGTTTTGTTGATGCTCATGGCGGGCGACCACGCGCAAATCACAGCCTGTGAGAGAGAGGGTCTGCGCGATCAACTGTCCCAACCGGCCTGCGCCTACCAAAAGCACGCGATCTGTGGGTTTAACCTGAACTTGCTTCTGAATTTCCAGAGCGGCGGCTAATGGTTCTGTGAACACTGCCATTTCATCTGAAACAGGTTTAGGCACGCGATGTAAATTTTCAAGCGGCAAGGTGGTGTATTCTGCGAAGACACCATCGCGATTGACGATCCCAAGCACAGTGCGAATCTCGCAATGCGTCCGGCGTCCATTCAAACAGGCTTCGCACTTGCCACAGACCGCATTGATCTCCCCCACCACACGCTGACCGACCCAGGATTCATCGGGCGCATCCACTACTTCGCCGACAAATTCATGTCCGAGAATGCCAATGTACGGATAGTATCCCTTCACCAGTTCAAGGTCAGTACTGCAAATGCCCGCCTTACGAATTTTGATCAATGCTTCGTTGGGTTTCTTCGGCGGCGGAACATCGCGCAGTGATATTTGATTATTTTCAAGCCACAACGCATTCATGGAGTTTCCTTTTTCGTCATTGCGAGGGCGATGCGCTTCGCCGCAACGAACGCGGCTCCCAATGACGAATACTAATTACTTCTCTGCCTGACCGCCTCATAAGTGATCAATGCAGCTGCAATGGAAACATTCAATGAGTTCACTTTTCCCATCATAGGGATTCTTACTTTGATATCCGCGCTTTGCATCCAGAAATCTGTCAGACCTTCATCCTCTGTGCCGACTGCTATTGCGATCGGTCCTCTCAGATCAACGTCAGTATATAACACTTTAGCAGAAGGCGAGGCTGCCAGTAGGCGCATCTTTTTTGACCTGAGCCATGCCAGCGCATTCGGCGACGAAACCTCAACGGTGGGAACCGCAAAAACCGCCCCGCGGCTGGCGCGGATGACGTTGGGATTCCACAAGTCCACGCGCGGGTCACAGACGATGACGGCATCCACGTGAGCGGCATCAGCTGTGCGCAGGATAGCGCCCAGGTTGCCGGGTTTCTCTACTGACTCTGCTACGATCACAAACGGGATTTCACTTAATTTCAGATCATCCAGGGTGTTGTGTGGAATCGGAAATATTCCCAGCCAGCCATCGGGGTTATCGCGATAGGATATTTTTTTGAAGACTGCGCGGGTGACTGTGGTCACTTCGGTGTTGGGAATGTTTATAGATCGGCTGGCAAGCTCGGGTGCGGTCAGAAGCGTCTGCGGCATGAGTCCTGAGCTGAGGGCGAGTGTCAACTCATCGCAACCTTCCACGAGCATCAATCCATCCTGCTGGCGTTGACGCTTATCTTCGCGCAGTTTGACAATATATTTTACTTTGTGGTTTTGCAGGCTAATAATATCCACTTACTTCACCAAAAGCAAACAAGCGGTTTGATGTGAATTGCTGCGAGATACAAACGACGGGTCATTGATCTTGCAGGCGGAAATTGCAACCGGGCAGCGCGGGTGGAAGCGGCAGCCTGTCGGCAGGTCAATGGGGTTGGGTGTTTCACCTTGCAAAATAATTCGCTTACGACGCAAACGGGGATTGGGAACAGGAATAACCGAGATCAAAGCTTTTGTATACGGATGCTGGGGTTTTTCCAAAACCTCAAGCATGGTACCAATTTCCACAATGCGTCCAAGATACATGACGGCTACACGGTCGGCGAAGAAGCCAACCGAGCCAAGATCATGTGTGATGAAGATGACCGCGATCTGGCGTGTGATGCGAAGTTCGGCCAGCAGGTTGATGATCTCCGCGCGGATGGACACATCCAGCATGGAAACAGGTTCATCGGCAAGCAGAATTTCTGGCTCAAGCACTAGCGCTGCGGCGATGACCACGCGCTGCCGCTGTCCGCCGGAGAGTTCGTGCGGGAAACGGTTCAGGTAAACTTCAGCAGGTTTCAAGCCTGAGTCTTCCATGGCCTTTTTCACGCGCTCGTCGCGTTCCCTTTTATCTTTTGCGATGCCATGCACAAGCAGGGGTTCATTGACGATCTCTTCAATAGTCTGTGTGGGATTCAAAGACTCGTATGGGTCTTGAAAGATCATTTGGATTTTTCTTCGCAAATCCTTCCGCTCATTATCATTTAAGTGAGTGATGTCACGACCTTCAAAGGTGACCGTACCAGCCGTTGGATCTTCCAAGCCCATTAATAACAAAGCCAGTGTGGATTTTCCGCAGCCGCTTTCGCCCACCAACGCAATCACTTCACTGTGTCTCAGTTGAAAGTCCACGCCATCCACTGCATGGACTTTGCGGATATCTCTTGAAAATAAAGCAGGGCGTCCTGCTTCAAAATATTTTTTTAATCCACGAACTTCCAAAAGGCGCTCTTTATTCATTTTGATGCCTCAAGAAGATGACAGCTCGCAATATGTCGATTGCCGTCCATTTGATGAAGGCTGGGTTGTTCTTGATGACAGCGTTCAAATACGACGGGACAACGTGGTGCAAAGCGACAACCGGCAGGCAGCGCATCCAAACGCGGAGGATAACCGGGGATGGATGATAGTTTTTTCTTTGGCCTTGTCAGATCGGGGAAGGCTTTGAGCAGTTCCTGTGTATATGGATGTTTCGCTTCATTGTAAATAATATCCACATCGGCGTATTCGGCTGTTACCCCGCCGTACATTACCAACACTCTATCGCACATCTCGGCCACAACACCAAGATCATGTGTCACGAAAATAATGGCAAGGCCAAGTTTCGTGCGAAGGGAGTTGAGCAATTCCAGGATTTGAGCCTGGATCATGACATCCAGGGCAGTGGTTGGTTCGTCTGCAATAATGATCTGAGGATTGCATGCCAGCGCCATCGCGATCATGGCACGCTGTCTCATTCCGCCTGAATACTGATGGGGAAAATGGTCTTTATGATCTGCGGCGATGCCCACCAAGTCCAGCAATTCAACTACCCGTGTAGAAATTTTATCGGATGGGAAACCTGTCAGATGCTTTTTGATGGCTTCAGCAATCTGGTCGCCTACAGAGCGCACCGGGTTGAGGGCATTCATCGCGCCCTGGAAGACAATTGATATCTCGCTCCAGCGCACAGTGTTCATTTCATCATCAGAGAGCGTTGTCAGGTCTCTTCCGCCAAACAAAACCTGACCGTTAACAATCTGACCCGCAGAAGGAAGGAGTTGTAATAAGGCAAGCATAAGCGTGGTTTTGCCGCAACCGCTCTCGCCCACCAGCCCAATCAACTCCCCCTCCTTCAAAGTGAAACTGACACTTTCAACGGCCCGAGCAGAAAGTTGACCCTCGGTCACATAATTGACCGAAAGGTTTTGGACTTCGAGCAAACTCTTCCCACTGGCGGGCTGAGTTTCGTTTCGACTAAGCGCAACACTTGTGGATTTTACGTTGGGCCTGCCCGGCATCAAGTGGTGTGTATCCAGCCTTGGGTTTAATACCTGTTCCAATCCCTGCCCAAGCAGGGTCAGACCAAGAACCACCCAAACAATTCCAAAGCCTGGCACCACCAACGCCCACCATGCCCCAGTAGACATGGCTCCGCGCCCAAAAGCGTAATTGAGCATTTGTCCCCACGAAAGAACGGTTGGGTCTCCAAGCCCGAGGAATGAAAGTGTGCTTTCATTGAGTACCGCCAGCGAAACAACGAGAACTGCCTGCACCACTAAAATTGGAGTTACCAACGGAAAAATGTGGCGGCGGATGATGTGGAACTGGCTGGAGCCAATGGCGCGCGCGCGCAAAACGAATTTCCGCGATTTGACTGCCAGCGTTTGTGAACGCACCATGCGGGCAGTCGTCGTCCAGCCGAGCAGGCCGATGACGAAAATAATGTTCAACAAAGATGGTTTTGTCAGGGCAACGATTACCACCATCAAAGGCAAATCTGGAATAACAAGCATAATATCCGTAAAGCGCATGAGAATATTCTCAACCCGCCCCCCGAAGAAGCCAGCCACAATTCCCAAAACTCCGCCGATCACGATCGAGATGAACGCGGCAAAGAAGCCGACTGTCAGTGATACTCTTGCGCCATAAATAAAATTGGTAAAGACATCCGCACCGGCATCGTCAGTCCCAAATATATGCTGAGCGCTGGGTGCCTTATAGATATCACTCACACCCACATTGAGTATGGAAGACGACCTATGTGGCGCAATGAGAGGGGCAAAAACAGCGACAAATGTGATCGCTGCCAGCATAACGAGTCCTACAAGTCCCATGCGGTTTTTTTTGAATTTGCGCCAGAACTCACTAAATTGTGTACTAGATGGAAGGTTATCTTTCTGTGTAAGCTTTTCCATGCATATTACTCTGTATGTACCCGCGGATCTAGGTATGAATAAGTAAGGTCTGCGATCAAATTCGCGACAATGACGGTTACGGCAATCAGTAAAAATGCTCCCTGCAAAACAGGGAAATCGCGCCTGTTGACCGCTTCAAAGATCGCGCCACCCAGCCCCGGCCACGAGAATACTGTCTCAATTTGAATGGCACCTGCCACGGTAAAACCCAGGTTGATGGCAATAATGGTCACCAGAGGCAGCATCGCATTCTTAAGCGCATGGTCGCGTAATATTTGGAAGACGCCCAGTCCCTTTGCTTTCGCTGTCAGGATGTAATCTTCTGAAAGCACGTCCATCAGGCTAGAGCGCATGATCAGCATATACTCGCCCATGTACACAATCGTATAAGTCACAGTCGGAAGGATCATGTGCCGGGCAATGTCGCCCCACTGCTGCATGAGCGGCGCGGATGACATGCCTGGTGTGGCCTTCCCGCCAATGGGCAATCCATTTGCCGATCCCCAAAATAAAAGAATAATACCAAGCCAGAAAGTTGGCAGACTCCATACCACCAAACTGGTCGCCAATGCACCATAATCAATGGCAGTCCGCGCCTTCCAGGCCGCAAACACGCCGAAGAACGCGCCGACAGTAATTGACAGGATTTGCCCCGCCCCAATTAACAGGACTGTATTCCATAACCGTTCAGCGAGGACTGTGGCCACCGGACGATTGGTGTGATAACTGATCCCGAGTTCCCCAGTAACCAGATTTTTGAGGTAAATAAAAAATTGCGTATCAAGCGGGTTGATATCGCAACTTCCAAGTTTTATTGGATTCAAAGTCTCAAAACAATTGATGACGGGTTTGTCTAACCCGAAGCGGACACGGATCGCCTCGATCGAATCTTTTTTCAAGCGAGGATCATGCACTCCAGCGCGGGCTGGGTCGCCTGGCAAAACGCGGAATAAAAAAAAGTTGAGCACAAGCACAAACATGATTGTAAGCAGCGCCCATCCAATTTTTTTTATCAAATATCGGAAGCGATTCAAGGTTTACTCACTTTGACCTTCTATAGGAGGCGGCGCTGAATACACCGCCCCCTATTTCAATTGTCCTATTGTTTACTTCACGGGTTCGATCACAACCAGCGATGATGGATCAGAGAATTCAATCTTGGCCTGATCTGTAATCCAGCCTGTAAAGCGGTCTGTGCGGAATGCCTGGATGTTTGGATCGTAATAAGGGATGATGTATACCACGTCGTTATGGACGATCTCCTGCATTTTCCAAACAATTTCCACGCGCTTGTCAAAGTTCAGTTCAACCGCCTGCTGTGCGTACAACGCATCAAATTCAGGGTTGGAATAACCCGTTTCACTGGAACCTGTTGGGATTTCATCCGTGGTCATCACGCTCAACAGCAGGCTTGGATCCGGGTCAGAACCCCAGCCCCAGAGCATGACATCAAAGTCAAACGCGGGACAGCATACAGCGGTCAAAGCGTCCGGGTCCATGGCTTGTAATTCGGTTTTGATGTCCAATTTATCCCACATCCCGCTCAATAGTTCAGCCAAACGCGGTCCATCTACAGAATCGCTGGGCCAATTCACACGGAAGGTCAGATTACGCGAACCGTCTGGCATGTTGCGTATACCATCGCCATCTGAATCCTTATACCCGGCATCATCCAGGATCTGCTGGGCTTTCGCAAGATCAAACTCATAATCCTTAAGTGAATCGTTATACCAAACCCCCAATCCA
This sequence comes from Anaerolineales bacterium, assembly GCA_030680795.1. Taxonomy (GTDB): domain Bacteria; phylum Chloroflexota; class Anaerolineae; order Anaerolineales; family Villigracilaceae; genus Villigracilis. The sequence goes on from JAUXUL010000050.1 coordinate 79,643, forward strand.
TCAGGGATAAGAGTTAAACCAGGCGCTCCATTTCCAAGCAAGACAATATCAACAATCTGCTTTTTATCGGTTGCATAAGCCAGCGCAAGACGCACGTTGCGGTCTTGTAAGGCCGGGTGACCCGTGCAAACCCCGTCACCCTCCGGGCAATTTTCTTCTGAAACCTGGTTAAGGATAATATCCGTCACAGTCGGGGCAAACGGTGCACCGACATAAATATCCACATTCGCCTCTTTTTCAAGGGTGGCGACTGCGGTGGCGGGCATCTCAGTGATCATATCCATCTGACCCGTCTTAAGGGCTTGCACAAGCGCATCTGTATTTTCAAAGGTTTGGAAGATCGCTTCATCCACTTTTGGAGGCGTGAGGAAATGTTCTTTGTTTGCCGCCAACTGGACGAATTCACTCTGTTTGTATTCGACCATTTTAAACGGGCCGCTTCCGATCATTGCGGTGTTTTCGAACTCAACTGCACTTTCGTTTTCCCAGATGTGTTTTGGAAGAACATACAGGAAGACCAGCTGGCTTTCGATATTCGGAATCGGTTCAGACAGCGTGATCACAACTTCGTTATTATCTGTCGCTTCCATGGTTTCAAAGTAGCCGGTATAACTTCCCATCCATGGATAGTCTTCGGTGCTTTGATAGAGATTATACGAGAAGACGATATCCTCAGCGGTCAAAGGCACACCGTCGTGGAACTTAACATCGTCGCGGATCTTGTACGTCCAGACCAGGGCGTCATCGGACAAATTGGCGCTTTCTGCAAGGGTCAGCGTGAACGTGCCGTCCAGGTTTAGCTCATACATGGAGTCATACACTAATTCAAATAATGTATATGACTCTGCAAGGACAGCCATGCCAGGGTTAAGTGTATCCGGACTGCCGGCCCAACCGATGCGTACAGTAACTTTATCGCCTGTGCCAGCAGGGCCTCCGCCGCAGGCTGCTAGAATCAGCGCGGCAAGGACAATAATATAGAAAGTTCTCTGTTTCATTATATTCTCCTCTCAATGATTGAACGGGTTTAAGTTTCCAATTAAAACAACATGCGCCATTGCAGAAATTATCCGCAATGGCGCACTTTATTTTCGTTAATGAATAACGAATGGGCGTTTACACATATCAAAAGGAAACTCATTGAGGATAAAATTCTACTGTAAAAACCTGATTTGGGAAAGCCCGCTTTTGTTGGTAGAATTCAAAACAGGATGATCGCTATGGAAGACCCCATCAAACTCACAGAAAAATACGAACGCAACGGCTGGCCTTCAGTTAAACGGCCGGATGTCAAACCTCCTGAGGGATGGAACCTCTCGCTTCTAACTTCCCTCGAGCGGATTCGGTCCCACGCGCTTTCTTCCCAGGGTGATATTGCCTACATCAAAGATGGCGAAACGCTTTCGGATGTATTTACAATGTCATCAAATGGAGGCTGGCCTGCACGCATCACTACTGAACGTACGCTGGCGGCTTATTGGGATGATGAAATTCCAGAATGGTCACCAGATGGCAAATGGCTCGCATTTGGAATTAAGGGTCATGTTCACATCGTTCCTCGAGCAGGCGGGTTGCCCAAAAAGATCACAGATTTCGCGAGCGCCGCGAGCGGGCCGCGATGGATGACAGATTCAATTGGATTGATCGTGACAGTTGAAAGAAACGAGACGGATCAATTACTACTTACTGATTACGAAGGCTCCTGGCCGCGCGCATTGACCACAGACACCCTCGGCGATCACTGGGATGCGCGCCCATCGCCCGATGGGAAATTTATCACGTTCAACCTGCGGCGCTTCGACGATCTAAATCGCCTCGATATTATTTTGCTTGAGATTGCCACAGGCAGGCAGGTGACGTTATATGGAAAAGCATCCACGCGCGCGATATCTCCGAAGTGGTCGCCGGATGGAAAATGGATTTCATTCATCTCACAAGAGACAGGCCGCGAAGAGTTGTATCTTATCAAGCCAGACGGCGAAGGCTTGCATCAACTCACAAAAGCGGGGCAGGATATCTTCCAATACGAATGGTCGCCTTCTGGAAAACAGATGCTCGTGGTGGCGAACAGGAGCGGTTCGTTTGAATTATTGCTGCTCGAGACTGAATCAGGCTCAACGGTTGAACTAAGAGGCGGGGCGGGCATTCATTCGAATCCGAATTGGGCAAAGGATGAATCATATATCACATTTGAATTTGAAGGTGCGACTCTCCCGCCCGATCTGTATCGCATGGGTCTTCCGAGCAAAAAGATTACACAATTATCTTTTTCAACACCACCGGCGCTTCAAATAAATAAAATGGTCGTGCCTGAGATCGTTTCATACAAAAGTTTTGACGGACTGGATATTCCTGCATTTTTATATCGCCCTGAAAAATCAAATGGCGCGGCGATCTTGTATCCGCATGGCGGACCGAAAGATCAATATGGTTTTGGATGGGATGAACTCGCCCAATATTTCACCGCAAAAGGCTATACCTACTTCGCGCCGAATTATCGCGGCTCGACCGGGTATGGCCGGGAATTCGAGCGCGCCAATTATAACGGCTGGGGCCTTGGCGATACGCAGGATTGTTTGCATGGCGCAAAGTTTTTGCGATCCTTCAAAGATATCAAACCCGATCGAATTGGTATTGCAGGCGGAAGCTACGGCGGTTACATGACCATAAATGCGCTCTCGCGCGATCCCGAATATCTTTTTGCGTGCGGCGTTGCAAAGTATGGCGATTCGAATCTTGTCAGTTCATGGGCGTTGTGTGAAAAACGTCTGCGCTTGTATACCGAGATTTTTCTTGGTCATCCCTCTGAAAATCTTGGCATTTATCTTAAGGGCTCCCCCATCACGGATGCAAAGAATATTCAAAAGCCGGTTTTGATCCTGCATGGTTTGTTGGATACAGTCGTTCCGCCTGAAGCAAGTGAAGAATGGGTGGAGGCGCTGCGGCGCGAAGGAAAGACCTTCGAATACAAAACCTACGACGATGAGCCACATGGCTTCTTGCGGCGCGAGAATTTGTATGATGTATACGAGCGCCTGGAGAGATTTCTCGATTGGTACCTTCTTCCAGGATAAAAAATAAAGAAATAAAAAATGGTTAGCTCAGAATTGGCTACGCGCAAATCAATATTCTTCAACTACGACGATATGACTTGGGATGCGGTTGCAGGTCTGCCTCGCAACACGCCGCTTGTTCTCCCTCTCGGCTCAGACTCTGACTTGAACCTGCTTGCTGACCAACTAAGTAATCCTTCCCAAATCGGACTCCTGCCAGCCTTCCCGTTCGGCTGGCGCGGCGGTGGACTGGAAGTGCCCGATGCCATCTTCACTCAATACATAGTGAACTTGCTTGATAGCTTGCGGGATGATGGGTTTTCAAGAGTGTATTGTCTCGCGCCACAAGGATTTGACCCGCAATCGTCTTTCATAAATTCACACTCATCTTCGATTCTCCGATTGCCAAATACTACACATTATTCATCAGCAACCTTTCTTCCACCCGATAGTGAACGCGGAAAAGTGATCTTGATTCCAATCGGTCACACAGAGCAACATGGCTTTCACCTGCCCCTCTCGGTGGATACGATCATTATTGACTCAATTGCGAAAGGCACAGCTGCTAAAGTGCCTACACGCAGTTGGGCGATGCCAGTTATGCCATACGGAGTTTCCACACATCGCTCATCATTTGCGGCAACCATGAATGCGGGCGGACGCGCCTTCGAGGATTTTTGGATTGCAGTAATTGACGTGCTGGCCGCGCGCGGATTTGATCGCTTCTATCTCATGAGCGGACATGGCGGCAACAGTTCATTTCTTGTAAATATCGTGAAGTATGCGGGCGAGCGCCACCGCAGAACATTTTGCACGACGGCCTGGTTACATACCTCAGGTAGAATCGGCGCGGCTGCATTGGCAAAATATCGCACATCCAAGATTGGCGGCATGGGGCACGCAGGAGAATTGGAGACTTCCTACCTTCTACACCTTCACCCTGACTTATGCCAAATGGAGCGAGTTGTAGATGAAACAGATTTCGTCGCCACCCCTGACTATTATATGGATTGGATCGAAGGCGGATCGTTGGTTGCAAATCCACCCTGGGATGACGATACAAAAACGGGCGCATATGGAGCGGGAAGTCACGGGACGGCAGAGAAAGGCCGCCTTTGGCTTGAAGCCGCCATCAATGAAAAAGCCGATCACGTGGAACAAATCCATGAACAGCATGAGCGGCGCGAGAAGAGAAGAATTGAAGGCTATGGATTGTGGGGAAAGTTCAAATAAACTTAAAAGGCTTGTGGCGCTGTAAACGTCACAAGCCTTTTTGTAATTTGTAAGGGGATCAAACATTATTATTACTTAACCTCAAAGGCGATCTTCATGCCGCAAAAAGGATGGTTGCCAACCTTCAAAGTCCAGATGGCGGTGTATTCACCTGCATTCTTTGGCGCAGTAAACAAGACCCTTACCGTCAACTTCCTGCCCGGCGCCACTGCCGAGGACAGGTCCTGAATCACCCTACCTTCGTGACGGTATCCGCTCTTATACATAAAGTCGACAGTGGTACTTGTCCATGTTTTTGTGCCTGTATTTATCACTGTCCAATATGCGGTAAAACTTTTACCCGCTTCCACAGATGCGCCTTTGGGAGGGCTTTTCTCTATGCCAATACATGACCATGGTTTGCCGGAATAGGGAATAGGGTCATTTGAAGAACCTCCGCCGCTTAATGAGTTCCCCCCTTCAACGCCATAGTTTGGGTCGGTCGTTTCAATGAGGATCACAGGTGTCGAAGTAAAAAGAGAGAAAAAAAAGGTGGGCGTGGGTGTCGGCACAGTCGGTGTTACGGATGGGGTCAATGTAAAAGTAGGAGATTTTTGTACGGTTGCAGTTTGCGTTTGAGCCGCTGCTGCCGTTTGCGCGATCACAGTCCCAAGCGCCTCCATAGAGAGTGGTTCTGATACTTGAACCGGTAAAGCTGTGGAGACGCAAGCAAGTAATAATATACCCATCCCAAACCAGCCACCAATTTTCTGGTAATTCTTTCTACTCACTCGCTCTCCTCAAAGCTTATGAAAGCCACTATGGTTGATAAAATTTACTTTATATTGAGTACTTCCCGAATAGATGGAAGCGCCCAATCAATCGTCTCCTTGTCAATTACAAGCGGCGGGGCAAAGCGGATGACGTTGTCATGCGTTTCTTTTGCGAGGATACCTTTCATTTGCAAAGCCTCGCAAAACCGACGCGCGCCCATGGCTTCAGGTTTGAGTTCCACACCGATCAACAAGCCTTTACCGCGCACCTCTTTCACATGCGGACTGGATATCTCGCTCAATTGCTCAAGGAAATATTCACCCAGTTGTTGTGATCGTTCTGCCAGTTTCTCCTCGCGGATCACACGCAGCGCAGCGCGTGCTACTGCCGCCGCAAGCGGATTCCCGCCAAATGTGGAACCATGCTCACCGGCAGTGAACAAGCCTAAAATGGGTTTGTCTGCCAGCACAGCAGAGACAGGATAAAAACCGCCAGACAACGCCTTGCCTACGATCACAACGTCCGGGCGGACATCTTCATGGTCAGCGGCGAACAACTTCCCAGTCCGCGCGAGACCTGTTTGAATTTCATCCGTAACCAGGAGAACATTATTCTTCCTGCAAATTTCCGCAACCTTTTTCAAATATCCAGCCGGAGGAATGATCACACCCGCCTCGCCTTGAATTGGCTCCAGCATAACCGCCGCAGTGTTGGGTGTGATCGCTTTTTCAATTGCATCGGTATTACCATATTCCACAACCACAAAACCTGGTGTGAACGGACCAAAATCATCGCGGTACAAAGGTTCGGTTGAAAATGAAATCACAGTAACGGTGCGTCCATGGAAATTATTTCCAGCGACGATGATTTCCGCCTGATGGCGTGGGACTTTCTTTACTTGATAGGCCCACTTGCGCGCAAGTTTTACGGCGGCTTCGACAGCCTCTGCGCCGCTATTCATCGGCAGGGACATCTCGTAACCCGTCATCTCGGAGAGTTCTTTATAAAGCAGCGGCAATTGGTCATTGCGGAAGGCACGCGAAGTGAGCGTGACTTTCTTGGCCTGGTCGAGCAACGCTTTCAAGATTTCAGGATGAACATGTCCCTGATTGACTGCGGAATAGGCGGAAAGACAATCGAGATATTTCTTCCCATCCACATCGTAAACCCACACGCCTTCGGCCCTTTCAATGACCACGTCCAAAGGATGATAAATATGTGCGCCGTACTGTTCTTCCATGTTGACAAAGTCTTGTGTATTCATTAAATTCACCTCTATTGTTATCGTCATTGTGAGGAGGGTGCATTCCCCGACGCCTGTCCTGAGCTGTTATCCTGAGCCTGTCGAAGGGCTGTCGAAGGGACGCAGTCTTCCCCACTGGCCAGAAGATTGCTTCGTCGCAAAGAACAAGCACGCTCCTCGCAATGAAGAAATATGCTTTACGCCACGCCAAATAAGCGGGCAAGAATTGCCTTTTGCGCGTGCAGACGGTTATGCGCCTGCTGGAAGATGACCGAATGTTCGCCATCTGCCACATCATCAGTCAATTCCTGATTGCGATGGGCGGGCAGGCAGTGCATCACGATCACATCCTTATCCGCTTCGCTGACCAATTTCGCATTCACTTGATAAGGCGGTAAGATTTGCTCGCGTTTGGCGGTTTCCTCCTCCTGCCCCATGCTTGTCCATGTATCCGTATAAATCACATTTGCACCTTTGACAGCCTGATGCGGATCGCGCACGAAGGTAAATTTACTGCCTGTCTTCTTCGCGATATTTTGAGCTATTTCAACTGCCTTAGGATTCATATCATAACCTTCAGGAGTTCCCAAAGTCATATTCCATCCCAGCAAAGCAGAGACATGCATCAGCGAAACAGTTACGTTATTCCCATCGCCCACATAACTGATATTCAAGCCTTTGGAATTAATGCCAAATTTTTCAATAATGGTCAATGCATCCGCCATGCCCTGGCAGGGATGGTTGTAATCGCTCAAACCGTTGACAACAGGAATGTCAGACCACTTCGCCAGTTCCAGCACATGCTCATGCTCAAACACGCGCGCCATCAACGCCTGCACATATCCCGACAGGACGCGCGCGACATCCGCAATCGTTTCGCGTTTGCCAAGCCCGATCTCGTTTGGCGAAAGATAAAGCGCATCGCCTCCGCAATGACGCATGGCCATGTCAAATGAAATGCGCGTGCGCAGGCTCGGCTTCTGGAAGATCATTCCTAGCACCTTGCCCTTGAAAATCGGTTTATTGCCTTTCGTGAAATATTCCTTTTTTAACTTCACTGCCTCACCGAGCAGGTCTTGAATTTCATCCGCTGAGTAATCGGAGATGGCGAGAAAGTCCTTCATGTGATCTCCTTAAGTTGAAAGTGTACCTTTTATTTCAATTCTGGCATGGTTCAAGCCTCATATTATGTGTGGCAAATTATACACTTCGAAATTTCTTCCAGTAGCGCATCATACCATCCGCGCTCATGCCAAGGGGGTTCGCCAATGTGTAAACCTTAATCACATCATCGCTCAAACCCTGCGCGCGGCTTTGCTCGTTCATCCACGCTTCAAACTTTTCACGAAGTTCTTCCAGCCCTGGTTCAGCCGGCATGATCTGCTCCAGCCATTTTTCAGTGGCGATCAGATTTTTTTCCATTTCATTCAACTGCCATTCAGCATCATCATAAATCCCAAAGTGGGTCGGTGCAATGCGTGTAATTTTTACCTTTCTTATACGTGAAATCGACTCAAGCCATCGTCCAAAATGCAGCTCAGGCGGAGGCATGGGCACGCGCAAATATGGGTAGCCTGGGATTCTCACTCCACCCACATCACCGCTGAAACAAATATCTTCAAATAGATAGGAATAATGATGCTCGGCATGACCGGGTGTATTGAGCGCAACAAATTTCAAATGGCCGATGACGATCTCCTCCGCATCCTGCGGGACCTTGAGCTGATCCTGTTCAACAGGCAGGAACTCACCCCAGAGTTGATCCATCCGATCCCCGTAAATGCGCGTGGCGCTGGCGATTAGTTTTTCGGGGTTCAACAAATGCGGCGCTCCATTCGGGTGGACGTAAATCTGCGCGCCCTGCCGCGAGAGCCAGCCCGCCGCGCCTGCATGGTCGAGGTGAATGTGCGTGAGCAGCACGTGGGTAATGTCTCGGGGAGACAAATTTTCCTTTACCAGAGCAGCTTCCAGCGCAGGAAGAGCCGAGCCTGGCCCGCTTTCGATCAAGACCGCGCCGTCGTTATGTCGAATTAAATAAGACGCGATAGCTTGCGCCTTATTTTGAAAATTCAAGTCTAAGGTCAGAATACGGGAGTTTGCCATGGACGCCTATCCTGTGATTTGAAAGTTGATGGAATTTCTGAAAGCGCCTGCGAGAGATCATCATCGCATGAAATCAGGCTGACGGGTACGCGCCGTTCGCGCAAGGAATTGATCAACGCTGCAGTACCGCGAGGTCCGCCAAATGTTTCGGTGTTAAGCAAGACCACTAACGGGCGCAGATAACGCATTTGCAGATCATCCACGGCCTGCAAAAGGTCGGGGCAGACAGTGGGCGTAACGAAAATAACACTAGAACCCTGCGGCAATTGCGAGGCTTGCGCCGCAACAAGCGCAGTAATTGAAAGCGAGCCATTCGCTTCAACAAAGGCCAGTGTTTCCAAAATTTTCGTTTCCTGCCTTTTGCTTCTTTCAGCGGAGTGGACAGTGAAAGTTTGGCCGGCGCTCACATAACCGACAGAGCGATTTTGACCGATAAAATAATGAGCAAGAGAAGCAGTGACGCTGACAGAGTATTCAAGCGTGGAGGGCGGCAATATAAATTTCGGGCGTTTTACAAACATCATGGAATCCAGAGGCAATTCTTCCTGTTGATATGGCTTCTCAAAATGAACTGCCTTGTGAGAATCGAGATACAACCAGATTTCAGCCTGCGGATCCTGATCGAATTCCTTGACCATTAATTGATTGCGGCGTACGCTGGTAGGCCAATGAATACGTTTCATGGCATCGCCGTGTACATACTCCCGCACCCCGGCCGCATGAGGTGTAACATCGTAAGATTTTCGACGGATGACCCGGCCGCCGGGCAATAGACCGGGTGGATATAAGAACGATCTGATTTCATGGATGACCGGTAAAACAAGGAGTGTTTCCTGAGGTTCAACAACTTTACTTGCGCTAAATAACCCAAATGGATCACCGCAGGAAATTCGCGTGGGCCCAAGTTGAAAGCCGCCGCGGCACGTCAACCATGTGCGCGCCAGATAGCTTCGCCTTTGGCGACCGACCACATACGTGAAGAGACGCGATCCGGCCGCAAAAGGCAGGGCGGACTGATTAATAATCTCGATCCACGCTGCTGCTATGCGACTGTCATTGGATATTTCGTAGCGTTCTTCAAATACATCGCCCACGTTGGCACGCAGTACGCGCGAACTTCTTTGCACATTCAACCCTTTGGCAGACCAGCGCGTCCATATCCAACTGATCGTTCCCAGCAATATGCTGATATATAGAAAGCGCGAATAGAGCGCGGCGCCATTGACCATGGCCCCCAAAAGACCGACGCCAAATAATAAGGCAAGCAGAATTCGCCCAGCTCTCATTTTGATATCTTCCGCTCGATATCAAATGAAAAGGCGCCGCCCGGCACGGGTGTGGCGAGGATCACCTCATGCACAATACGATCCGAACTTAAGTCACGCATGCGTGCCGCGGGGCTGACGATCATGCGATGCGCCAAAACAGAAACAGCCAATGCTTTAATGTCGTCTGGTAACACAAAGCCGCGCCCCAAGAGTGCAGCACGCGCCTGGCCTGCGCGAGCCAGCGAAAGGCTGCCACGCGGACTTGCCCCGAGGTATACATCCGCGCTTTGGCGTGTTCGAGTGGTCAATTCCACTATGTATTTCTTGATGGCCGGCGAAATATAAATACGTTTTACTCCATCAATCGCCTTTTGAATTTCCTTCAACTTCACAACCGGTTTCAATGTCTCAAGCGGATGCTGTAATTGCTGGTCATCCATCACGCGAATTTCATCCGCCATACCTGGATACCCCAAACGCAAGCGCAGGAGGAAACGATCGAGCTGTGCCTCAGGAAGAGGAAAAGTACCTTCATATTCAATCGGGTTTTGCGTGGCAAGCACCATGAAAGGCTTAGGCAAAGGATGCGTGACACCATCCACCGTCACCTGCCGCTCTTCCATGGCCTCGAGCAGCGCAGCCTGGGTTTTAGGCGTGGCTCGATTGATCTCGTCCGCAAGGATAATCTGCCCGATCACAGGGCCTGGGCGAAACTCGAATTTATTCTTCTGCTGGTTATAAATGGATACGCCGGTCACATCGCTGGGCAGCATATCGGGAGTAAACTGGATGCGGTTGAACACGCAATCCAATGAGCGCGCCAAACTGCGGGCCAGCATGGTCTTCCCCACCCCGGGCACATCCTCGATCAATACATGTCCCTGACACAGCAAGCCGATCACGATCAATTCAACGGACTGCCGCTTGCCCACGATCACCTTCTCCAGATTGTCAATCACGCGCTCGCTAAATACCTTAATATCTGTCATCAATAAATATCCTAGCGGAAGAGATACATGATTCTATCACGCGGTTTGCATTGTGAGCAAATCGTGTATAATTTTGGCTGCGCCTCAGTAGCTCAATGGATAGAGCGCCTGACTTCGGATCAGTAGGTTCCGGGTTCGACTCCTGGCTGAGGCACCTAAATATGGTCAATTTCTTTGATAGAAATACAATAATTAATCAATAAATTCCAAACACATAAATGAGAATAAAACGCACCACCCACTTTTCAATTCGCACAAAATTGACCATTCCTTATATAATATTGGCTCTTCTTATCGCTATAGTTGGAGGGAGTATTGTTACTCAGGTACTGGTGGGCTCTCTGGAAGAACGATTCACCAACCAAATGATTGAAAGTAGAAAATTGGCTTCCGAATCGATGGTGCGTGAAGAAGATCGCATGCTTGGTACTTTGCGTTTATTGTCTCATACCCAGGGAATGGCTGATACGATCCTCTTGGTGGACAAGCAGAAGATTCTTGATCTCATTTATCCAGTTACTTTTAATGCGGGAGAGGATGCTGTTCTAGTCTTGGATAGTCATGGCAAAGTCCTTACAACCATCCTCAAATCCGCTGAAACAGAAAAATACCTTTTCCCTCAAATTACCGACGATCTGACCAGGTTTCCATTCGTTTCCAAGGTAATGAGTCAGGTGGTCGATCCAAAGGGGGATAAGTATTCAGGACTAACTATCGCAGATTGGGGTAATTATTTTTTTGTTACGGGTCCTGTATCTAACCAGGATGGAAAATTGACTGGGATCATTCTGATCGGAATTAGTCTCAAAAGTCTTTTGGATAAAATCCGTGAAGAGTCCTTGTCTCAAGTGACAATTTATGATACCGATTTTAACCCTATCAACTCCACATTCGCAGAGTTTCCTTCCCGACCACTCTTAGATACCTCAATTGTGCTAAAAAACCAAGATCAACAAAGCGTGACACGGGATGTTAGTTTTAGTAATATCGCTTATGCTGAACTGCTTGGCGCCTGGGAAGCAAGAGATGGCGAAGACATGGGTGTTCTGGGGACCGCGCTACCAAAAACATTCCTCGTGAGAACCAGCAATATTACGAAAATTAATATCACCATAGTGTTCGTTCTTGCAATCATTATGGCCATGCTGCTCGGTCTTTTCTTATCAAATCTCATCACACGACCGCTTCTCCAATTGGAGCGAGCAGCCTCGGACGTCGCAAAAGGAAATCGTGATATCCGTGTCTCAACGAAAGGGGGCGACGAAATCGCCGACCTGGCACAATCATTCAATACAATGGTTTCGAGTCTTGGCCAATCCGAAAAAGATTTGATTTCCGCTTATGATAAAACAATAGAAGGCTGGTCGAAGGCGCTTGAACTCCGAGACGAAGAAACTCAAGGTCACACTCAGCGCGTCACTGAGTTGACATTAAAATTAGCGCGCATAATGGGGATAGATGAGGAGAAGATCATAAATATACGCCGCGGTGCTTTACTCCATGACATCGGTAAAATTGGGGTACCCGATGGCATATTGTTAAAACCCGGACCATTAAATAAAAAGGAACGAAAAATTATTGAAAAGCATCCCGTTTTTGCCCGGGAAATGTTAAAGAAAATAGAATTTCTCCACACCGCAATGGATATCCCCTCATTTCATCATGAAAGGTGGGATGGAAAAGGTTACCCGACTGGTTTGGTTGGTCAAGAAATTCCAATTGCTGCCCGGATATTTGCTGTTATCGATGTCTGGGATGCACTCACCTCCGACCGGCCATATCGAAAGGCTATGACATATGAAAAAGCGTTCGCGCTAATCGAGAACGATTCGGGAACACATTTTGACCCGGAAGTTGTGACCGCTTTCTCTAAAATGATCGAAAAATCATTGGGGGAAAAAAAGGGGAGAAAAACAAGATAGAATATTTCTTACTTCCACCACTCTTAAGAAATATCGTTTCATATTCGATAATGCTTAAAAGATTTAATTCATAATCCATAATTATTTTTCTCAACCAGTAATAATTTCCATTTCAAATAATCCTCTTTTCCAGATCACCTTTCCAAAACGACTGTTTATGGATAAAGGATCTTCCTGGAAATTCGAAGCATCTTCTACATTTCTTCATCTTTTAAGCGCAAACTTTCTGACAGCAATTATTTGCTGATGCCCCAATCTAATCCCTAATTTATTGATAGTTCCCATCTCATTAACAAAATTGTAAGGTGCCTCCTCCTAACAATACTGTTAAGGGTTTATCCCTTGTATTGTCGTATACTATTTTTATATAAACAGGTAGAAAATCTTCGCATTTTTCTTTCGGATGCTTTTTCCCTTTAATCAGCCTGGAGGTTGATTATGTCAAAACTAACTGTTCAAATCATTATCATTGGAATTGTGATTGCCGTTGCTGCAACACTCAATATCCGAGGCGTACAGGCCAGCGAAGGAGCCGAAATCCTCCAAATATCAGTGCGCGCCCAAAGCGAGGCTAATTATAATGTCGACACTGACCTTGGAACCATACCTGCGATCTCAATAGATATTGTTGAAGATAAGATCAATGACCAATCCAGCGATGGTTCGATTCCTCCTTTAGCATCCTTACCGACAACAACTGCTCCAACCCAAGATCATCCCGAGGCCGCTGGCCCAGCGCCCCAGTCCATTTCCGAGCCCCAGGATAGCCCTTTGCCCCAGGCCAGCTCCTCACCGAAGGCCAGTCCCGCAGCTCAGGCAAGTCCCGTAGCTCTCAAAGATAAGGCCAAGGAAGAAGAGAAGGCCGTGAAAGAAGA
>JAUXUL010000013.1 GCA_030680795.1 Anaerolineales bacterium
TGACGCGGATCGGGTATTCGTATGTTTCGAAGAGAGTGGCAAACACATGCCTCATGTCGCCCGCTTTGCGGAAAATCTGATTGCCAATGAATTCGCGACCGATGTGACATTCAACGCAGGCAATGCGCGCATGAGGCGAGATCTGATAAGCCGCATACTCAGGAGGCATGGTGTGGCAGGATTTCCCGGTAGGTCAGGCTTTCAGCCTGGCTTGCCAGATGCGATAGAAACGCCAGTTCCAGCGAGATGTGATCGGGAAGTTCCGGGCCAGCCGACTCCAAGCCTGCGGCACGATAAAGATGCGCCATTTCAAAAGCCTGCGCTCCAAGGATCTTTCCCGTTTTCGCGGCAGATTCGTACAACCAGAAACGCGGCCTGCCCGAAGCGAAGAGGGCGGCATAACGCTCAAGGCGCTGATCATATGATTCGGAGGGGATGCCCGCCAAAAGGTCCAGGTGATGACGCGCCGTATCAGACTCCGCCGAGAGTTGATTCAGCAAGTCGATCAGCGGCCACTCCCGCCCGGACAGGGACATCCAATCCGGGGGTTCTGACAGAGTTTCGACTAACAAGACGTACACGTCAGCGCTGTCAGAAAGGGACATTGTCTGGCTTACTTGAACGCTTTGGTAAATTCGCGCAGAAGGTCAAGCGGGATGGGCAGGATGGTGGCATTCTTTTCACCCGCCATCTCGACCAGGGTTTGCATGTAGCGCAATTGCAGGCTGGCTGGGGAGGCAGCCAATCTATCACCGGCCTTCGCCAGGGATTCGGAGGCGATCAGTTCGCCCTCGGCGTGAATGATCTTGGCGCGTTTTTCGCGCTCGGCCTCTGCCTGGCGGGACATCACGCGCTGGAGCGATTCGGGCAGAACCACGTCTTTGACTTCGACGATGTCGGCTTTGACGCCCCACGGCTCGGTCTGCGAGTCAATGATTTCGCGCAAGCGCGCGTTGATTTTGTCACGGTGTGACAGCAATTCATCCAAGTCGGATTGACCCAGCACGCTGCGCAGGGTTGTTTGCGCGATCTGGCTGGTGGCTTTGGCGTAATTCCCTACTTTGATGATTGTATCGGTGGCGTCCACTGGCTGAAAAAAGATTACCGCATCCACCTGCACAGTGACGTTGTCGCGGGTGATAACTTCCTGCGGCTGAACGACCAACGTCTCGACGCGCATGTCCACTTTGATCATGCGGTCAATATACGGAAGGATGACGTTGAATCCAGGTCCGCGTTCGCCTACTAGCTTTCCAAAGCGAAATACTACACCGCGCTGATATTGCCAAACGATCTTGACGGCTGGTAGGATGAGCAATAGCGCTACAACGGCAATTCCAAAAATCAATGGGATGTTCATGAGATACTCCTTTTTGAGATAGATGTTGATTTATTTCTAAGGCTATCTTACCCCATTGGCGCACAGGCGCAATCGTACAGGTTATGAAATGGAATAAAAAAAACGCCAGATTTTCTAGCGTTTTTTACGAGGCAATCTCTCCACTCCCCTTGCAGGGTAAGGGATGGGAGATAAGTCAGCCATCCCCCCAAAGCCCTTTTTGACGGGCATATTGAATCAGTTCGCGGCGACTGCTTAATCCCAATTTCCGCATGATGTTGTTACGGTGTGTATGGACGGTGCTGATGCTGACCACCAGTTTCTCGGCAATTTCCTTGGCGCTGAATTCTTCCACCAGCAGACGCAGAATCTCGTTCTCGCGGGGACTCAGGGACGGGTTCAGCGTGGAAGTATTCCCCGTCCGACTAATGTAGTCGCGCACAAGTTTGCCCGCCATGCTTGGGTAGAGAAAAATTTCCCCGCGCGCAACCGTCTGCACGGCGTTGATCAATTCCTCGGGCTGTGCGCCTTTCAACAGATAGCCCGACGCGCCGAGTTTGAGCATCTCAAAAAAATACTCTTCCGAGCGGTGCATGGTCAGGACGAGGACGGCGACTTCAGGCCACTGGGCTTTGATGCGGCGCGTGGCTTCCAGTCCGTCCATGCCCGGCATGGCAATATCCATCAACGTCACATCGGGTTTCAACTGCTCGACCAGTTTCAAGGCTTCGTTGCCATCCAGCGCTTCACCGACCACCTCGATATTGGAGTCAGCTTCCAACAACATTTTCACGCCCGAACGCAGGATGGCATGATCGTCAGCAATCAGCACGCGGATTTTTTTACTCATGGTTGGTTTCACTTTCGATGGGGATGCGAAGCAAGATTCTTGTCCCGGAGCCGAGTCGGGTATCAATGATCAACTGTCCGCCACACTGCGAGATGCGCTCCTGCATCCCCAGCAGCCCCAGTCCACGAGGACTGGCTTGCGTGAACTTGATTTCATCCAGCGAAAAGCCTTTGCCGTTGTCCGTTATCTCGGCTTCAAAGATTCCCTTTTGGTATGTGCAGGTAATTGTGACGCGCGAGGCACGCGCATAGCGGACGATGTTGCTGAGCGCCTCCTGCAGGGTGCGGTAAACGGCGGTCTCCACTTCGGCGGGGAGACGCGAATTGAAGCGGCTCACTTCCATTTCAAAATGAATGTCGCTGTTGGCGAAGACGCTCTCGGCTTGCGAGCGGATGGCGGACACCAGACCCAAGTCATCCAGTTCCGAGGGACGCAACGCCAGGATAATATCGTACATGCTTTCGGTCGTTTCGGAGACCAGACGTTGAACCTGATCCAGTTGCTGACGGGCACGCGGCGGGTCGCTCTGGAATAGGTGGCGGGTGGCTTCCAATTGAAATGAGATACCGCCCAAGGCTTGACCCAGGTCGTCGTGGATTTCACGCGCGACGCGCCGCCGTTCGTTTTCCTGCGCGCCGATGACACGCTTCAAAAGTTCGCCGCGTTCGGAACTGCGTTGTTGCACTTGCTCGGAGAGTTCCTGCGTTTTGAATGCGTTATCCTCGATGCGTTGTCCCATTTTATTGAATGCGTCCGCCAGTTGACCGATCTCGTCTGGCGACTGGGAAGGCAGGCGCAGGTTAAAATTTCCCTGACCAAATTGGCTGAGCGCGTCCAGCAAGTGAACCAACCGCTGGATTACCAGTCGGTTTAGCACCAGGTTGACTATGAGGATCGTGACCAGCAACATGCCAGCCGACCAGAGGACGCCTTCGCGAAAAGCGGAAGTCAGCGCTCCTTCCAGCGGAACCAGGGGAGTATCGGCCAGGAGCAGACCAAGCGGTTTACCGTTCTGCGAATGACAAGCGACGCAAGCAGGTCCATTCTCAATTGCGAACATACTGCGGAAGACGCGCTCACCGCTTCCCGACGTCACCACCAGACTGGCGGGCGGCCTTTCCTGCACGGGCAAACGATGACAAGGCTGGCAGTCTGGCGCAGAATTGGAGAGGGTATTTCCCATATTCTTACCGTTCGACGCAAAAAGAATTTTGCCTGATGAATCTAGAAAATACGCAACCCGAAAGTTTTGGTTTTGACCCATCTCGTTGAAAAAAAATTCTAGTTCGCCGGGATGATTTTCGGGAACATCGCGGCTGAGCTGCGTCTGGATAACTTGTCCCGCATAGGAGGAGACCAGTGAGACATTTTCAAGAATGGCGTTTTTTTGGCGTTGATATTGGAGTGTAGTTAATGTCCCCAGAATGAGAAGTAAAGGTAATACCACCGCCAGCGTAACCCGCAGGCGCAGACTGACTTTGAGTGGCCAGAAGTTGGAACGAGATTCAGTACTCACGACAAATCCATCCTGGAGGCTTTGGCCTTGCTCCCCAATTGCTTGCGCTAATTCTTCAGGCTATTGATCTGCAATTCAGACAGTATTCTACCCAGGATGGGTTCCCGATTTTATCGGCAACTGCCTTGATCTCCGCCTGACTGAAGGTTAGCTCAGCACACTTGGGACAAATGCCGCGCGGTGATTCGTACAATAGGATTAAATGACTGGGCAGGTTTTCTTCCCCCATCTGAATGACATGCTCAGGGCAGACGCGCATACATTTATTACAGTGAACGCAAAGCGGCGACGACAACCATAAAGATGTTGTCTGCTGATCTTCGTGAATTGCCAGGGCATGGGTGGGACAAACCTGAACACAAAAGCCGCACAAGATACATTGATCCACATACTCGATTTGCGGCAGTGCCAGCGAAGTTGTTTTTAGTTGCGGGGCGGTCTTTTGCTCGGACAGGCTGGCAACCAGCAGGAGACCAATGGCAATCCAAGCCGGGTAATGAGAGCGAGCCAGCACCTGACCTACCTCTGGCAGCCAAGTTCCGGCATGATTATTGATGAATAGTTTGCGTATTGCCGCCCATTCCGTGGCTTGAGCAACATCTATCGTCATACTTTCCTGACGCGCTATAAAAGCCAAAAAGGACAGTTCCAACGCGGCGTGATCAGGCAGTTCAGCCCCTTCAACTTCCAGCCCGATCTGAGTGTAGAGCGCGCTAAGGGCAAAGGTAGTTGGACCAAGCATACGTCCATCCACATAATGTGACTCGTAGAGCCAAATTGGAGGATGAGTCAACCCAACGAACAACTGCTCATATTCATTCTGGCGGGTTGAAAGCGCGGACGATGGTACTTCGCTTAAGGCAACGACAGCCTGCGCCCATGCCTGTGAACCAGTGATGGCTGCTAGACGAGTGACCTCATTAAAAAACGGCCACTCTTTTCCTGAAGCGGACATCCATGATGGTAAACCAAAAGTCCCCGGACTGGCAAGCGTTTCTGCCAGCCCGGAGTAGATGTTATTAAGAAAACTGATCTGTTGAGTCGGACTCATTTATCGCGGGAAGTTTCTTCTTCCTCTTTATTCCCGTAGAGGATCCAGCGTGTTAAAAAAAAGTATATTACTGCCGCCGTTGTGATAACGCTTATGGCGACGATGCCACCAATACCCGGCGTGTTTACAAATGCGTAACCGATCTGTTGAATAGACATAGGTTATTTTCCTTTCAATGTGGCGACTGTTTCACCGAATTTATGCCGATGGAAGCCCCTAGATGGTTGTTCGTTTTCCCCGGCTTCCAAGGAGTCGGCTGTTTCCCACAGGGGAATGATGGGGAAAAAGCGGGTGAACATTGCGTACAGCAAGATCAATCCAGAGAAAAGTGAGGCAGTGATGACCCATTCGATCAGGGTGGGATGATAAACGCCTTTTGTCAGTTCATACAACAAGCGCGGGCGGGTTTCGGTGGGGACGATAACGAGGAAGCGTTCCATCCACATACCGATATTGACCATCACAGTAGCGCCGACCATCCAAGGGATGCTATCTTTGCCCTTGAAAATGAAGATCAACAGTGGGACAAAGAACACCAAAATCCACATCGCCCAAAACATGATCGCAAAATCGCCGCCAGTTTTTTGTCCAAGCACTCGCATCTCTTCCTGCAGATTGCCGTAGGAAGTGGTCAGGTTTTCGGCGATCATCATATACAGCCAGCCCAGGGTGAAGGTGATCAGCAGTTTACGCAAGGAGTTGAACAGGCTGATGGGTAAGACGTTCTCCATGTGGTAGGTCTTCCGCAAGATCGCAAGTACAATCACCACAGCCGACGTGCCCGAGAAAATCGCACCTAACAGGAAGAAAGGCCCAATCAAGGCAGTGTGCCAACCGGGTTGAATGGTCATGCCAAAGACCCAGGAGACAACAGTATGTACTGTAATCACCAGCATGGTCATAAAAATTGCCATGCCGTCAAGCCCTTTTTCCAGACGCTCGAACTGGCTATTTTTGCCTGTCCATCCCAGCGCTAATATTTCATACATGCGATGCTGCCAGGCCGGGACTTCGGTCAGGCGGTCGCGGCACAAGGCAATATCTGGGATCAGCGAGAGATAGAAGAATACAACACTGGAAAATAAATACAGGGAAACTGCCGTAATATCCCACAATAGCGGTGATTGAAAACGTCCGTAGATAAATATGTTCAATGCCCGGTCAGGACGACCCATATCAATCAAGATGCTGGTCACGCCGAAGGGCAGGCTGAAGAGGGTGATGGCTTCAGCGGCGCGGGTCAGCGGCTTACGCCAGCCCTGACCTGCGAGACGTAGAATGGCTGAGATGAATGTTCCGGAGTGCGCCAGCCCGATGAAAAAGACGAAGTTTGTAATATACAAACCCCAGTACACAGGGCGATTCAGCCCTGTGGCGGCCAGACCAGTTACAAAGAACTGAATTCCCCAGGAGACAATTCCTGCCAGAAGAATAGCTGCCAGGATGCTCCACAGCCAGAGGTCACTATTTGTAATCGCGTGAATAGGGCTTAAAACGACCTCTTCACCATCATTTTTGGGATGCCACGCTTCATTCATGGATTAACCTTCCTGTAAGTAAATCGTCTTGGGATTCGTGCCAGCTTCTTCCAGTAAGCGGAAAGCGCGGCGCTTCTGCGAAAGCTGAGAGACTGTGGAGTTCGGGTCATCCAGGTCGCCAAAGAAGCGCGCCTTGCCGGTGCAGGTCTGCACACAGGCTGGTACATATTCGTCGGAGCGAAAATCGCGTCCTTCAGCTTCAGCCTGGGCGTGCGCTTTTTGCAAGCGGTGAATGCAGTAGGTGCATTTCTCCACTACACCGCGCGGACGAATGGAGGGACCCTCCAGGGCGCCTCTCCCTTCCACTCGGTCAGGGTTGAGATGTTCGGTCAGCGGCGACACCCAATCTGGAACAGACCAGTTGAAATAACGCACGGTGTAAGGACAACCAACTGTGCAAAGGCGGCAACCAATACAGCGGGCGTAGTTTTGTCGAATTATTCCATCTTCGTCTTGATAAGTCGCGCCTACCGGGCAAACTTTGGTACAAGGCGGGTTTTCACAGTGCATGCAAGGGCGGGTCATGTAGCGTTCTTTTGCATTAGGATATTCGCCCTCATCTTCCACTGGCAGGGGGAAGACATCATTCCAGCGGATGGCGCGTCCCAGTTCAGCTTGATCGGGCGCAGCCACCGGCGTATTGTTCTCGAAGCGGCAGGCGATACTGCATGCCTGACACGCTACGCATTTATCCAAATCTATAACCATTGACCATTTTGACATATTGATTCTCCTGGGGAGAAGTACACACGTAAACAGGTAAACACGTATACAGATGGGTGTCTACTTGTATACTTGTCTACTTGTAAACCTTCACTCGCGTATTTGTAAATGCGGCTAATCCCGTCAACGGTTCAGACGCGGGATTGAGCAATTCCAGCCCGTTGACGCCGCGATTTTTGGCAAAGCGTCCTCCGGCGGTGTGACCCAGATTGTAGGGTAAATTGACCACATCCGGGCGCAGGCCTTTGACCAGGCGAACTTTGGTCTGGACTTTGGCAAACGGGCTTTCCACCCAAACAATGTCTTTGTCATTCAAGTCCAGTTCGAGCGCTGCTTCGGGATTCATCTCCAGCCACGAACTCCAGGTCTCGCCAACGGTCATGCCGCTGATTTCCAGCAAGGTGGGCAGATTGGCGGCTTCGCTTTTTGGTCCAAGACTCATCAAGGTAATCACATTCAGCATGAAAGGATATTTTGCTTCATCACCCGTGAAGGCAGTCGCTTCGTAGTGAGGCATATTCGCGCCGTCGCCTGTCATCGAAATGCGGAGCGCGGCGAGTTCATTTTTTTTCATCTTGCCGAGCAAGCAATTCAGTTCGCGGCTGTACAGGTCAAAGTAACCGTCGCGCGGGGCGTTGAGGCGATCTTTGCCGACCACTTCGTTCAACCATTTCGGACTGCCGCGTTTGGCAAAGCGATAACCCGGCTGGAACCAAACGCCCAACTCTTTGAACGTATCCCAATCCGCGCCGATGTCCTTCAATCGGAATTGCAAAACTTCCTCGTAGGATTTCCACACGAAGGCTTTGGCAATCGTTCCGCCCATGGTATCAGCCACTTTCAGGAAGAAGTCGCCCGTGTTCATTGTGTCATAAAGAGGCTTTATGGCGGGTTGGTACAGTGAAATACCGGGGAAGCCCAGTCCTTCAATGTGATCATCGCCCCAGCGTTCAAGGAAGGTTGGTTCAGGTAAGATCAAATCTGCTAGTTCAGCGCTTTCATCCATGAAGGAAGAGAACGAAACAACAAATGGAACTTTCTTGAAAGCGTCGGCGAAGCGTTTGCCGCCAGGTGTTTCAAAAGCAGGATTGGCGTCGTACAGGAACAAAGCCTTGACCGGCGCACCCTCGAGAATGTGATCAGCGACAGCCTGATAAGCATCGCGTCCAAGAGGGAATTTGCTTCTTGCGCCATCCAAGCGGTCCGTTTTCAATCCCTTACTGGCAACTGAATCAGAAGGCAATTTTGGATAATCCGCACAAGGCATGTAGCGTTGAGTCATCGTGCCCCCGATGGCTTCGATGCTTCCTACCAGCGCATTCAAAATGTGAACAGCCATCGCCGCGTACACACCGCCGAAGCCGCCATTGAGCAATCCGCCCTTGCCAGGCAGAATCGCCAGCGCAGGTTTGTTGCTGGCGAATTCACCTGCCAGGCGCGCAATCGTTGTGGCTGGCACACCCGTGATCTGCTCGACGCGCGCCGGGTCGTAATTCTCCATGACGAAATCACGGAATCCTTTGCGCTTGCCGTTACTGTCAAAGCCAAAGGAATAATTCTTAACAAAGTCAGCGTCCACCAGCCCGGAGCGGATGATAACGTTCGCCATACCAAGCGCCAGTGCCGCATCAGTGCCGGGTTTGATGGGAATCCACTCATCGGCTTTCGCGCCATGAATGCCCTGGCGCTGATCAATCACAACCACTTTGCCGCGTGTAGCGCGTCCTCGCCGCAGATAGGTGTAGCCGGAAATTGTGCGCTGAGGATTGGAGCCTGCTTCTAAAAAGTTAGCGCCAAAGGACAGGATGTAATTCGTTTTCTCGATATCGTAGGCGGGTAGATCGTACACGCCCTGAGTCAGGTAATTGCCCAATTTTGAGGCGGCCACATTCAGGCTTTCGTGCGAGACAACGTTGGGTGAACCGACAGCCTGCATAAAGCGCGTCAGGAACGAGCGCATTTGTCCGCGCGTATCACCGTGCATCAACACAGCCTGCTCAGGATGCCCGGCCTTTCGCAAGTCATTTAATTTCTGCGCTGCCAGTTGAATCGCCTCATCCCATTGAATCGGAGTCAACTGTCCGCTGGCGCGATCGCGTTTCAGCGGGCCAGTCAACCGGTCGGGGTTGTAGAGTAGTTCGGGGGCAGCTTGTCCTTTCGGGCAAAGCGATCCCTGATTGACAGGGTGCATCGGATTGCCTTCGAGTTTGACCGCCTTCCCATCTGCCACGCGGACGATAATTCCGCATCCCGCCGAACAAAGGTGGCAGGTGGAAGCGACGATTTTTTGATCGGCGGCAGTTTGCACACTTGTCGCTACTTGAGGCGCGGCTTGCGCGGACATGACATTTTTCAACGCACCCAGCGCGGCGGCAGAGCCAGCGGCAAGGCCGCCCATTTTTAGAAAATCACGTCGGGAAATATTCTTGGACATCAATTGCCTCCGCAAGATGAAGATGGAAATTGCGCCGAGCAGTTAAACGCCGGAGACTCAAGCGGATATTCCAACGGAGGAATTTCGGCAGTGCCATTTGCCAGCGCTACAACGTAATCCACCAGCGCTTGCAGTTGCGTTTTTGTGAACTTACCGTCAAAAGAGGGCATACCGCTTTGCAGGCGTCCACTCAAAATGTTGGCGCGGATTTTGTTATCCTTCAACCCGCTATTGGCGATTTCTTTTCCAAACAATCCATCGCCATGAACCCCGTGACAGGTGGAGCAGGCAATCTCAAAGAGTTCCGCCCCATCCGTCACGCTGGGAGCCAGCAAAACGCCGGGAAGCACGGGAACTTCGTTTGGCTTGCCTCTGGCGGCCCACAACGCGCCGCGCAAAGTACGCGGTCCGCCGCCGCCGGGATTGACGTGGCAGGTGGCGCAGGATTCACCGGTGCGCTTGGCATATTCCGGCAAAGCGTGAACCGACTGAGACCAGGAAGTAATGGTTAGAAAAATAAAAGTGGCAATGCCCGCGATTGCCAATAATTGCAAATAATGAATGAGCCATGTTTTTTGCTTCATCAACGCGCTCCTTTTTGTAATGCAAGATATCATCTTGCGTTACTTTCCAATAAGAACTTCCAGGAGACCTGCGCCTCCTGGAAGTTTTCGAACCAGTGCAAATTACTTGGTCGGCAAGGTTTGAGCATAGGTCAGCAGGTCAATGATGTCCTGCAGGCTAAAGCCCAGATTCCAACCAGCGGGCATGATCGCGCCGGGATTACCCACAGTAGCCTTGTTGAAGAACTCCCACGGGTTGTCGGCGGCAATCGTACCCACATATTCTTTTTCGTCACCGCTGGCGAAGTTTATGTTCGTACCATCCTCACCGTGACATTCGGCGCATTCGCTGAACAGGACTTTACCACGCTCAACATCTCCGCCGGTGACAGTCTTATCATCGTTGATAAAGCTCTTCTCTATGATCTCCTGTTGAAGGAAGGCGGCCAAGCGCCCCATGTCATCCGCTGTTAAGTAAGCCGAGAAATCATGGTCGGTGTTTTTGGCGCCATTCAGCCAGGCAACAATCTCTTCGGTTGTCATATCTTTGGCAGCGAAGACGCCCTTGAAGCCAGTCTTGTGTGAGCCGGAGCCATAGCGGCCTTCCACGCCCTTGTAGTCCCAACCGTGACATTCCTTACAGCGCCAGGTATCGTTACCAGTGCGTTCGTTGGCGGTCTGGGTTGCCCACAGCGACTGGTTTTCAGTCATGTCTGCCGCGCCGGTGGCTTTGATCCAGTTATCATACATGCGTCCGCCTTCGACGACAGGGCTGGAGGTCGGGAAGGTCTGGATATAAGCTAGCAGGTCAATGTAGTCCTGGTCTGCCAATCCAACGTCTACCAGAGATGGCATTTCATCAACCTGGGGTTGGCCAAAGCGGGCCTTGTGGACGAATTCCCAGGGATTATCAATTGCAATTGTGCCCTGATATTCGGGGTCGCTATCATTTGCAGAGAAGTTGATGCTGGTGCCTTGGGAACCATGACAGTCAATGCAGTTCCCTTCAAACGTGATCTTGCCATTTTCCGGGTTGCCACCGACGGGTTTTTTGTCCGTGATGAAGGCGGCGGAGTCGAGCATGTAATCACTGAGGAAGAGCGCGATGTCGGTCAGCGCCTGGTCATCCATGTAAGCGGAGAAATCGTGGTCGCCGGTCTTGAGCGCGGCCAGGATTTCATTGGGGTCGCTGCCGGCCACTTGCAGTACGCCTGCGAAACCAGTCTGATGTGAGCCGCCGCCATAAGCGCCTTCCACACCCTTGTAGTCCCAGCCGTGACATTCCTTACAGCGCCATGAATCCTTGCCGCTGCGGGTGTTGGTGGTTTGTGTGGCCCATAAAGGCTGGTCGCCTTCCGGGGCATCCACGTCGAGGACTTTGAACCACTCATCATAGAGCAGGCCGCCGCGGATCGGGTTACCGCTCAAAGCCACAGGCGCCTCGGTTGCAACAACTGGGGCATCAGTCACTACGACAGGGGCTTCAGT
The DNA here is from genome assembly GCA_030680795.1 of Anaerolineales bacterium. Taxonomy (GTDB): domain Bacteria; phylum Chloroflexota; class Anaerolineae; order Anaerolineales; family Villigracilaceae; genus Villigracilis. The sequence goes on from JAUXUL010000013.1 coordinate 11,503, forward strand.
TGTCTGTCCGCCACAGGCGGCAAGCACGAGCGCTATACCTGCGACAATAACGACGAGAGAAAAAATACGTTTATTCATAACATTCTCCTTGTTTGATGGGTCGAAAATAAGCGAGCACATCACTGACTTTAATCTGCGCTTAAGATACCACTCATGCGCGTTACAATGATGTCGCAAAGTGTCTCAAACGCGTCCTCGTTTCGCACTAACGCGGCGAAGTGGATATAATCTAAATTAGGACAAAATAAATGAAATACTCTGACCAAATCAAGAATCGTTTTCAAAGCGCGTGGATCTGGTTTCTCGACCTCGATGTTTTGGAGTGGGCGCTTCCAATTATCCTAGCAATTACAGCCATCGGTTTTGAACTTGCAGGACACTGGCAAGAGGCAGAATTATGGGATGCCAGTCATATCAGCGAAATAATCGTTTTTGGCACTGTAGGGCCGATCATCATACACCGCCTCCTCGTGTGGATGCATGGTTTAATGAACGCCCAGAAACAAGCCAGTGCCGAGATCGTCGCGCTCAATCGCGAGCTGGAAGCTAAAGTAGTCGAGCGCACTGCCGCGCTCGAACAACGCAATACCGAATTGGATAAAGCCAATCATGAGCTCCAGAAATTGGATGAAATGAAATCTGAGTTTGTCTCACTTGTCAGCCATGAATTGCGCGCCCCGCTCACCGCCCTCAATGGCGGACTTGAAGTGGCCCTGCAATCTACCGATAATCTCCCGCCTGCCGCGCGCCGCACACTCGAAGCCATGATGGATGAAAGCGCCCGCCTGACCCAATTTGTGCAAACCATCCTGGATGTTTCCCGTTTGGAAGCCGGACGCCTCACACTTAACCTAGGACCTGTTGCCGTTGCCCCAATCCTTCATCGCGCCGTGGAAATCATCCTCGGAACGCGCCGCGAGGTCAAGTGGAATTTGCCCTCCGAGATTCCACCCGTTTGGGCTGACGAAGTTCATTATGAACAGATCATCCGCAACCTGCTGCTCAACGCAGATAAATACTCTCCGCCCGAAGCGCCGATTGAGATCAATGTGCATGTCAATGTCAGCGATATCAGCGTCGATGTTGCCGATTATGGCGCAGGTATTGCCCCCGAAGCGCAGGAAAAAATCTTCGAACGTTTCCTACGCGGACAAACTGGCGAAAGTGCTCCGCCCGGCTGGGGGCTGGGATTGTACTTCGCCAAAAAACTAACTGAAGCTCAGGGCGGCACGCTTACACTCCATTCTCCGCATTGGCCTAAACCTAATGCGCCCGGTTCATCCTTCTCGAACGTCATGCCCATTGCATCCGACGAACCAAACGAAAGCGACCATGCCTGAAATATTAATGATTGATGACGATCAAAATTTATGCAGCCTGCTGTGTGAATTTCTCAGCGGGCAAGGCTGCACAACGCGTTGCGCTGATAACGGGCGCTCTGGTCTGCGCGAAATGTTTGAGCGCAAACCAGATCTGGTCATATTAGATGTAACCATGCCGGAAATGGACGGCTGGGAAACGCTCAAACGCATCCGCGAGATGAGCGATACGCCTGTCATCATGCTTACCGCCCGCGATGACGAATCCAATATTTTACGCGGCTTCTCAATTGGCGCAGATGATTATATTACCAAGCCATTCTCTTTTGCCCAGTTAGCGGCGCGGGTCAAAGCCGTGCTGGCGCGCAAAGGCGGCGCGCCCAGCGGCGAACACTTGACTGCTGGAGATATTGAAGTAGACATCCCCTCGCGACGTGTAGCTCGCAGCGGCGAAGCTATCAACCTGACGCCCACCGAATTCAAGTTACTCGTGGCGCTCATGCGCCGCAAAGGTGAAGTCCTTTCCAGCGAAGATTTGGCGCGGCAAGTCTGGGGTCCGCAATACGGCAGTGAAGTTGGCTTCGTCCGCCGCTATGTCTGGCACCTGCGCCAGAAAGTGGAGTTAGATCCTGAAGTTCCGAAATACATTCATAACGAACGCGGCTTTGGTTATCGGTTTCAAATAAGTGAGGAACAATAAATCACCGTCAAAATGGGGAGATCAGGAATATCGTCCAAGATTGAAAAACGAAAATTGAAATTCAAACATAAAATATAAAGAACGCAAAGAAGAGATTATCTTTGCGTTCTTTTTTGGCAGGGTTTCGATAAAACTACTACAACTTGACTATTTCTCCGGCGCACCCGCATCAATCCATCGGATGACATTGTTGAGTTCATCGAGAGTGAAATTGGTGAAGTGATCCGCAGATTGGATTTGAATCAGCAGGCTATTGGCAGAATCGCCAGGGACGATGACCGCGCCATTTTCACTGACCTTCATAACAGCGGCGTATGTGGAGAGGTCAAGCCCTTTTGGCGCCGAATCGCCATCGATATGGCAACCTGTGCATTTGACGGTGAAAAGGACGCCGATGTAGTTTTTGTAGGTCGGGTCGCCTGTCAGGGCGGGGATTTTGGGCTTGGGTTCCGGCGGCGGCAATTGTGATTTCAAGATCTCGCGCAAGGCCGGAGCATCGAAACCTGCAAAGGTGAAGACACTCCCATGGCAGGCGCTGTTCGAGCAGAAGGATGTGTTGCTCGTTCCGCCTGGGTCGCTAGTGCTATGGC
>JAUXUL010000036.1 GCA_030680795.1 Anaerolineales bacterium
AATGCTCGCCCAGGCGCTAAAGAGGAAATTCGTTCCATGCTTAATCGCGGCTTTGCTCGCTTACGCCGTCGACCAGACTTGCTCCTTGGTTTCTTTCACGCCGCTGGTCTTTCTGTTAGGCAACTTCGGTTAACCTGAATAATGAACGGACAAACTCGCTCTAACATCAAACCTGGCATAACTGTGCTGATCGTCCTCAAGCAGGACCAACGCACAGGTAAACTCACCAAAGGCATCGTCAAGGATATTCTCACCAAATCGCCCAATCATCCCCACGGGATCAAAGTCCGCTTGATGGATGGACAGGTGGGGCGAGTGAAGGAGATCGTTGAAGCAATGGAATAACTTACAAACCTTCAAACTCACTGATTTTCTGCTTCCATTCATCAGGCACGGATCTGGTCTTCAAGCCCTCATAATCAAATGTGACCATGACCACCGTGCCGCTTGCCATAACCTTTCCCGTTTTATTGTCCATTACACATTGCTCCACCGTTAACGACTTGTTGCCGATCCTGGTTATTTTTACGCCGATTTTGATGTCGTCGCCGTAATGCGTGGTGGAATGAAAAGTAATGTGAATGTCAGCAATGATGATGCCCACTTCCATGAACGATTGGTCTTTGCCGAACAAGCCCAATTGAATAAGATAGTAGATACGCGCCTGCTCGAAGTAGGTCAGGTATTTTGCGTTGTTCACATGTCCCTGCGGGTCCAGGTCCCCGTAGCGGACTTCGGTTGGGTGGAAGAATTTGTAATCAGTCATGGCGGGATTATAGTCAAATAGTCTTTCGTCGAATAGTCGCGGATTACTTTTGCAACCCGTTAACATACGCGGGCTGGCATTTCATATCCCGGCGGTATAATCCTGCTTATGCTTCCAGATTTGCAGATAAACGATCATTTGCGTTTGCGGAAGCCGCATCCATGCGGCTCCTACGAATGGACAGTTGTGCGCCTCGGCGCGGATATTGGTCTGGAATGCAAAGGGTGTCAGCATCGCGTTATGCTCACCCGCCGTGAATTAGTGAAACGCATGAAAGTCAATTTAACGAAACGTGAAGAAAATAAGGAAGAAACAAATTAATAGGCGACAGTCTCTTTGCAAGTGACTGTCACCTCATTATAATTTCAGGAGAAATTCGGCATGGTAGAGTCCGCAACAGAATCCAGCCCGAAGTTGAATATAGGTTCGCTTCGCATTGGGCTTTTTACAGATACTTATGCGCCGCAGGTCAATGGCGTTTCCATTTCCCTGCAATTAGTCTCGGAGGGGCTTGCCCGCAGAGGTCATCAAGTAACTGTCTTTGCGCCAAATTTCCCGGGTTACAAGGATAATGAACCGGGCGTGTTTCGCATCCCTTCCTTGAAGTATTTGAACAAGCCTCCGATTTATGTGGCTGTGCTTGGCACGCCGCGCACGACATGGTCTCTGACGCGTAAACATTTTGACGTTTTGCACGCGCACAGCCCATTGACGGTTGGATTTCTTGCCTATGTCATGGCATCCACCAGTCATCTGCCTTTGATCTACACCTATCACACATCCATTTCGGATTACACACATTATCTAAAAGTTATTGGTGGCACAAGTATTATCCGCCGCGGGGCGCGCTGGTTCAGCACCGCCACCACCAATCTTGGTGACCAGGTGATTGTGCCTTCGCCAAAGTTCAGGAGATTGTTACTGGAGCAGAAAGTCCGCAAGCCGATCCATACGATTCCCAACGGTATTGATTTGAGCAATTTCAAGGCGGCGAAGAATCCCGGTAGTCTCAGAAGCAGGCTTGGGATTAAGTCTGAGGCGCCGATCCTTTTGTCGGTGGGACGCATGGACCCGGAAAAACGTCTTGATTTTCTTGTGGATGCTTTTGTCGGAATATCAGAACAAAACCCGGATGCCAGGCTTGTTTTTGCCGGTGATGGCAGTGCGAAAAAAGATGTTGAGGCGAAGGTTGCTGCAACGAAGGTCAAAGACCGCATCCACTTCCTGGGTATGGTCAACCGCGCGGACCTGCCTAATGTGCTGCATGATGCCACAGTGTTTCTCTCCGCTTCCACAACAGAGGTGCATCCCATTTCGGCGATCGAGGCGATTGCATCCGGGCTTCCGATGGTGGCTGTGCAGGATGAAGCCTTTGAAGGCATGATTGAGAATGATCAGAATGGTTATTTGGTTCCGTTGGATGTAAAGGCGTTTTCAGATACGATTTCTGCGCTGTTGGCAGACCGCGGGAAACTTGACCGGTTCGGCAAACATTCCATGCAGTTGAGTGAGAGATTTTCCATTGAAGGCCAGGTGAAGGCTTTGGAGAATCTTTATTTTGAGTCCGTCCTGCAAAACTGGCGCGGGAAGAAATAGGCGAAAGTCAATTGATCATGAGGGCGGTGTATAATTCCTTCGCTATGTCCATTTTAGATACTCATATGCTGGAGTTTTTCAGCAGAAGCCCGGAACAAACCCGCCGCATTGGCGCGCGTCTTGGCGGTTCGCTCAAAACAGGGGATGTGATCTGTTTGCAAGGCAACCTCGGCGCTGGAAAAACCACCTTTGTGCAAGGACTTGCGCAAGGCTGGGGTTCTCTCGATCCAGTTTCAAGCCCCACATTCATTCTTGTTAATCAATATCGCCGCGCAGATGGCGTCCAGCTTTTTCACCTCGACGCGTATCGTCTTGATTCCGTGCCGGAGGCCGAGGAACTTGATCTTGATGCCATGCTTGCAGAGGGAGCGCTGATTGTCGAATGGCCTGAGCGTTTGGGTAATTTAATTCCAAATGAAAATTTATGGATCAATCTCGATCATATCACTGACGAACATCGTCAGATGAATTTTCATGTGCGCGGCAAACGCTATGATGAATTGCTGGACGGCATTCGCCAGTCCATGTTTGGAGGGGCGTGATGCTGTTGGCCGTTGATACATCCACCGCACAGGTGGGACTGGCTTTATATGATGGGACGCAAGTGCTGGGCGAGATGACCTGGGTGACTCGTCTGCATCACACGACTGAATTAGCCCCGGCTCTTTCCGGACTTTTGAGCCGTTGCGGCGTTTCTATGGACATGGTCAACGCTTTGGCAGTTGCGATTGGTCCGGGGTCGTTTACAAGTTTGAGAGTCGGGTTGTCTTTGGTAAAAGGAATTGCGTTTGCGCGTCATTTACCAGTGATGGGCATCCCCACTTTGGATATTATTGCGGCGGCACAGCCTGTGGCGAAACATCCGCTGGTGGCTTTGCTGCAGGCCGGACGGACGCGCATCGCTTTCAGCGTGTATCAAAGCCAAAAGAAGGAGTGGCAGTCTCAGGGTCCAGTAAGAAGCGGGACGGTGGATGATCTGCTGAATGAGATCGAGTGCCCAACCATTGCGGTAGGTGAATTAACATCCGAAGATCGAAAGAAATTATCGAAGAAAAAAAATTTTTTGCTGGCGTCGCCTGTGAATTGTGTGCGCCGCCCAGCGGTGCTGGCGGCATTGGCGTGGGCGCGCTGGCAGGCAAATAAAGTGGATGATGCGGCAACGCTTGCGCCGATCTATTTGCATGTGGCAGGGACGCCGATCCAATAGACCCGGCAGGTCTGATGGGCTATTCGATAAATCGGGAAGAGTTTGCAAAAATGGACGACCATTCACCGCGTGACTTTGAAGACAGGTCAGGTCTGATCAAGATTCGCAAAATGACTTTGGATGACCTGGAGCAGGTTGTTGCGATTGACCAGGCTTCATTTAGTTTGCCGTGGCCTGCGCGTTCATTTCAATTTGAGTTGACCGAAAACCCTGCCTCGCGCTGTTGGGTGACTGAGGCGGGCAGGCGTGTGATTGCGATACTGGTTGCATGGTTTATTGTGGATGAGATTCATGTCGCCACGATTGCGACGCATCCTGAGTTTCGTGGTCAGGGTGTGGGAAGGAGCTTGCTTTTGCATGTGCTGCGTTCTGCAAAAGAAGAGGGCGCGGTAAAGTCGTTTTTGGAAGTGCGTGAGAGTAATATTGTGGCTATCAAGATGTACCGCAGTTTTGGTTTTGTGGAAGATGGACGCCGCACAGATTATTATAAAGATAATGGTGAAGATGCAGTTTTGATGACACTTGAAGCGTTAAATGTTGAAGGTTGAATATTAAAGATTCAACGGAGGAATGGAATGAGTGCAGAAGAAATTATATCCAAAATAGCAGAAGAGGTTTCGGTTTGTACAAATTGCGCTTTGCATGAATCACGTAAGAAATCGGTGCCGGGCGAAGGACCTGCAAATGCGGAAATCATGTTCATTGGGGAGGGACCGGGCTTTCATGAAAATGAGCAGGGACGTCCGTTCGTCGGCGCGGCAGGCAAGTTTTTGGATCAATTGCTGGCGCAGGCGGGCGTCACTCGCGCGGATGTGTTCATTGGTAATGTGGTCAAATGCCGTCCGCCCGGTAACCGCGATCCGTTGCCTGAAGAATTGGCCGCATGTGACATTCATCTTGAAGCGCAGATCAAAGCCATTAATCCGAGTATTATTGTGACGCTGGGTCGTTTTTCGATGAATAAATTCATCCCCGGCGCGAAGATCAGCGCCATTCACGGCCAGATGCGGAGGGTTGGAGATCGTTTTGTCATCCCCATGTTCCACCCGGCGGCGGCCTTGCATCAGGCCGCGTTGAAGCCAGCCATTCTTGCGGATTTTGCGAAACTGCCCAACCAGTTAAAAGAAGCGCGGGCCGCATTGGGTAAGAATGATGTGGTTGATAAGAAAAAAGAAGAGGCTGTACAGCCGGCTGAAAAGCTGAAGCAATTGAGTTTGTTTTAACTCGTCATTGCGAGGGCGCCAGCCCGAGGCAATCTCTAACCTCACAATGAGATTGCTTCGTCGGGCTAAGGCCCTCCTCGCAATGACATAAATAAAAGGAAAAAATGACTACAAAAGAAACCCTCATAAAAAAACTAAAAGATAAAAATGCCAAGATCGCCATCCTTGGTCTTGGTTATGTGGGGCTGCCCCTCGCGGTTGTGTTTGGCGAAGCAGGTTTTCACGTCACGGGTATTGACCCTGATAAACGAAAAATACAGGCGCTTATGAAGGGTGAGTCTTATATCCCGGATGTGAAAACAGATGCCGTTGCAAAACTGGTCAGGGATGGAAGACTAACCGCCACAACCGATTTTTCCGTTTTGAAGGAGATGGATGCGGTCAGCATTTGTGTGCCGACTCCGCTTCGGCAGACGGGCGACCCGGATATGTCGTTCATCATTTCTGCGACGGAAGAACTGGCGAAGTACATGCACAAGTGCATGGTGATTGTTTTGGAATCGACCACTTATCCAGGCACGACCCGTGAACTACTCCTGCCGAAATTGGGCATTGATCATAATCTGATCGTTGGTGAGGACTGGTTCCTGGCATTTTCCCCAGAGCGCGTGGACCCAGGGCGCGAAGATTACACCACCATCAACACGCCCAAAGTGATGGGCGGCATCACTGAGACCTGCGGCGAGGTAGCCACGGCCTGGTATGAAGGCGCGATCAAGATCGTGCATCATGTATCGACGGCGGAAGCGGCAGAAATGTCGAAACTGCTGGAAAATACTTTCCGCATGATCAATATTGGCCTGGTCAATGAACTGGCGATCATGTGTGAACGCCTCGGTGTAGATGTCTGGGAAGTGATCGATGCCGCCGCCACCAAGCCATTTGGTTTCATGAAATTCACACCCGGACCCGGTTTGGGAGGTCACTGTATTCCGATTGATCCATTATATCTTTCATGGAAGATGAAGTCCTTCCATTACAATGCGCGTTTTATCGAACTGGCATCCGAGATCAACACCAATATGCCCCGTTATGTGGTCAGCCGTGTGTTGGAAGCGATGAATGATCGCGGTAAACCCCTCAAAGGATCGAAGGTGCTTGTATTGGGTGTGGCTTATAAACCCGACATTGACGATGTGCGCGAGTCGCCCGCCATGGATGTGATCGGTCTTCTGCAAAAAAAGGGCGCGATCGTTGAATATCATGACCCTTATATCCCGCATATTCATCATGAGAATGACGGCTGGCAGTTCGACAGCGTCAAAGATATGATGAAATCCGTGCAGGCATCGGATGCAGTGGTAATCGTCACCAATCATAGTCAATATGATTACAAGGCGATTGTTGAATCTGCAAAATTTGTCTTTGACTCACGCAATGCCACCGGTAAGTTTGGGAAAACTCACGAGAAAGTTGAAAGATTATAAATGTCACATTATCTTGTAACCGGCGCGGCCGGCTTTATCGGTGCGCGGACTTCGGACATGCTGATCGAGCAGGGACATACCGTTGTTGGCATAGACAACATGAACGATGCGTATGACCCCCGTATGAAAGAATATCGTTTGAAGAAACTTCAGGCGAAGGCTGGCTTTGAATTCGTACGCGATGATATTTCAGACCGCGAAATCCTCAATCGTAAATCGGCAATCACAAGTCGTAAATTCGATGGTGTGATCAACCTCGCGGCGCGCGCGGGCGTGCGTTACAGTGTGGAAAATCCCTGGGCCTTTCTAGAATCCAATGTCACCGGGACATTGAACATGCTGGAAGTCTGTCGTCAATTTGGATGCAAAAAATTCATTCTCGCGTCCACATCCAGTATCTATGGTCAGGATCCTCCTTACCCAACTTCTGAAACGGCTTCGAGCAGTGAGCCCATGCAGCCATACGCCGCGAGCAAAAAGGGCGCGGAAGCTCTGGCACATTCCTATCATCATCTTTATGATATTGACGTGACCGTCCTCCGCTATTTCACGGTCTATGGTCCAGCGGGCCGCCCAGACCTGGCCATCTTCCGTTTCGTGAAATGGATTCTGGAAGGACAGCCTGTTCGCATCAGCGGGGATGGAAAACAATCCCGCGGTTTTACCTACGTGGATGATATTGCGCGCGGCACGATCGCAGCTTTGAAACCTTTGGGATATGAAGTCATTAATCTCGGCGGACATGAGGTTATTACCATTAATGGACTCGTTGAATTGGTCGAAGAGTTGACGGGGAAAAAAGCCAATGTGCAATACGGTCCACCCAACCTGGCAGATATGTTCATGAACCAGGCCAATGTAACCAAAGCCCAGGAAATGCTGGGTTGGAATCCGCAGGTCAATTTGCAGGACGGGATCATGAACCTGATCGATTGGTATAACGCAGAACGTGAATGGGCGAAGGATATTCTCACGCCTTAAGTGCTGCGAATTACGGATTACGCAATACCTGATCCGTAATTCGTAATGTGTAATCTGTAATTTCCCATGTCCCTCTTCTCAAAATTCAAAAACGACCCCCTCTTTGCAAAAGTGATCCGCTCCAGCGGGGTATTGTTCAGCAGTAACACCCTCAGCCTGGGATTAAGCGTCTTGCAGGGCGTTTTGGTCACGCGCCTGCTTGGACCTTCAGGCTTTGGTTTGCTTGGTGTGGTCATGGCGTTTGCTTCCACGGTGAACAGCCTTTTCTCGTTTCGGATGAGTGAACTGGTTGTGCGCTATGGCGGCGAATATCTCAACAGGGGAGAAAAAGATAAAGCCTCAGCGATCATAAAAGCGGCGGGATTAACCGAAGGCCTTGTTTCGCTGTTCGCATTTTTCGTTGTCATGCTGACAGCGGGGTTGGCGGAACAGGTTCTTGCCAAAACACCCGGCGTGGCCTGGATGTTCACTGTTTATGCTTTAGGTTTGCTTGCAAATTTCAACACCGAAACATCCACAGGCATTTTGCAAATCACCGATAGGATCAAATTACAAGGCACGCTCAACCTAGTGCAGAGTATTTTTACGACGCTGATTATCGTCGGCGCATTTTTCTTGCATGGCACGTTGTCCATCGTGCTTGGCGCGTATCTGCTTGGCAAGACGATTCTCGGACTTGGCATGTTCATCCTGGCGCAGGTGCAATTGAGGCGCGTGCTTGGCAGTGCATGGCGGCAGACGCCGCTCTCCGTGTTGACTTCCACACGTGATCTAATTCGCTTTGCGTTCAGTTCAAACATCAGCGCAACCATCATTAAGATTTTCCGCGAAAGCGAATTGATCTGGATCGGTTTCTTCCTCGATACGACCGCAGTCGGTTATTATCGCGTGGCTTATACCATCGTCCATTTTCTATCCATTCCCGCCGACCCGCTCATCTCCACCACTTTTCCCGAGATCAATCGCCTCGTTGTGGAAAAGGCCTGGCAGCCTCTCAAGGATTTTCTGCGAAAGATCACTATGCTTTCCTTTACTTACAACCTCGCGCTTGGGTTGGGGCTCATTCTCTTTGGCCGCTGGATCATTCTCGTTTATTCAGGCGAAGGATATCTCCCTGCATATCCCGCCCTGATCGCATTGACTATCGGTCTTGTTTTTAATTACATTCTGTTTTGGAATCGTCCCTTGTTGCTTTCGCTGGGCTTGCCTGAGTTTCCAATATATGTCACATTGATCGTTGGCTTGCTCAAACTTGGTCTCTCGTTTCTGCTTGTGGCGCGTTATGGCATTATCGCTGCGGGCGCATTGTTATCGTTCTATTACATTGTTTCGGTGGGTGTGATGGTTATTCGCGGATTGAAAGTAATAAGTCAAAGGTTGAAGGTTGAAGGATGAAGATTGCGCTGATTACAAACTCGCGTATTCCATCGTTGACCGCCAATTCGATTCAAGCGATGAAGGTCGCTCAGGCATTAATGCAATTGGGACATGACTTGCGGATGTTCGCGCCTGCCGAGACTGAACCTGTGATTCAAGAATTACTCCTCGCGCATTACGGACTCCGCCTCATCCCTGACCTCGAACTGCTCCCGTCCAGCAAGCGACTTAAACGCCTTGACTTTATCGTCCATGCCCAGCGCGCCGCGAAAAAATTTGGCGCGGATCTAATTTACACATGGCTTCCGCAATCTGCGGTGCTTGCTTTGTGGATGGGCTATCCCGTCGTTCTCGAAATGCACGCGGACGTGTCTGGAAAAATGGGCGCATGGTGGCTGCGTCAATTTTGGAAAGCAAAAGGACACAAGGTGATGACGGTCACTACGTCAGCGTTGAGAAATGCTTTGGAACGCTCGACCAAATTTTCCCTTAAGAATGAAGCGCTGCTCGTTGCGCCCAATGGCGTCGAATTGGAAAAATATGACGGGCTGCCGAGTCCGGTTGAAGCGCGTCATCAATTAAACTTGAAAGAAGGGTTGACGGTTGGATTCACAGGTCACATTTATCCTGGCAGGGGTGCTGATCTATTATTTGAACTTGCGAAGGAAATGAAGGATGTAAATTTTTTGTGGGTGGGCGGCACGCCTGAGTTGGTGGATTTTTGGCGTGGCAAATTGACCGAGTCCAAAATAACGAATGTGACGATGACTGGTTTTGTTCAGAATGAAAGTATTCCGCTCTATCAGGCTGCAGCGGATATTTTGCTGATGCCATACAACCGCTCGATTTCCGCCAGCAGCGGGCAGGATATTGCCGAGGTGATCAACCCGATGAAGATGTTTGAATACATGGCAGCCGCGCGCGCAATCGTGTGCGCAGACTTGAATGTCATTCGTGAAGTGTTGAATGAGGGCAATGCGGTTTTCTGTGAGGCAGGTAATTGGGAATTGGTAATTAGAGATTGGCGATGGGCGATTGAGTCTTTGCTTGGAGATGAATCGCGCAGGCGCGAGTTGGGGAATCAAGCGCGGAAGGATGTTGAGGAGTTGACTTGGGTGAAGAGGGAGGAGAGGGTGATGGAAAAGTTCGTCAATCAATTTCACTAACCCTGTAATCTATTCTCAATTCCCTTCCACACTCTTCATCACTTCGTGGTAAAAGTGGGGATATGAAGAACTTGAATCAACGTGATTTCATCTGGATTTTGCCTCTCTCTCTTGGTTTGGGAGCAGTTTTATCATCTCTGCAGCCTGGCAATTGGCTGATTGGCTGGCTGGGATTTTCTTTCCTCTTTCTTCTTTGCATTTCCCTGCTTACATTATCCACGAGATGGGCTGCTTCGACTACGGGTTTCGATACACCCCTCAAAGAGCATTCGGGGCTACTCAACCCTCGCAAAACTCTTGCATGGATGGTTGCGCTCGCCTTCGTGTTGCGTTTGCTAGGTGGCGTTGCCACTTATCTTGCATTACCTGTCTATGGTTATGTTGATGAGGATCAAAGCGCAGGCTTTGTCTACACCGATGCGCATCGCCGCGATGCACAAGCATGGAAGTTGGCGAGTTCCGATCGCCCGCTCATGGATGCATTTAACAAGAAATTTGCATACGACCAATATGGCGGCTTGCTGGCATTCAGCGCCTTGATCTACCGTTACCTTTCCCCGGATGAACATCGTGTCTTGATGCTGGTGTTACTGTCTGCGTTTATAGGGGCGTTAGGCCTGCCGTTTTTGTGGAAGGCAGTCTCACAGGAGTGGGGGGCAAAGGCAGCGTTCGCTTCGGGCTGGATCTTTGCGCTTTATCCTGAAAGCCTGTTGCTTGGCGGTTCTGCCATGCGTGAACCGTATTTGATGACATTCAGCGCGTTTGCGTTGTGGGGGTTTGTAAACTCTGGAGTCCGACAGCAAGCTGTCGGGATGCACAGGAGCAAGCTCCTGCACTCCATAGTTTGGCTTGGGCTTGGGATTGCAGGCATGTTGCTGGTCTCACCTTCTGTGGCATTGGTGACTCTGGTCATTTTTGGCGGGTGGAATTATTTCACCAGTGAGCGTGGGCGCATTTCGTGGTGGCTGGTCGTAATGGCTGTGCTTGTGTTCATTACGGGTTTATTTATTCTTTCGTCCGCTTTGGATCGGCAGGGAAATTTGGGCGGCGCGACCCCGATTGGGGTGATTAACAATTTCATGCGCGAGGCGGTCAAGTGGGATGTCTATCAATTGGAGCGCGGTTCGGGCTGGGTGCAAAAACTTTTCGATGAAATGCCCGAATGGTTACGTTTGCCTTTTGTGACAATTTACGGCGTTTTGCAGCCGGTCCTGCCTGCGATATTTGTTGCTCCAACAACTTCCGTCTGGCGGATCATCGGCATCCTGCGTGCTTTTGGTTGGTACACTTTGCTTCCAGCTTTAATCCTCTCTTTCGCGGCCTCGGCAGGCGCGGGCGCGGAAAAGAAGCGCAGACTATTTATCTGGTTAAGTCTGGTGGTCTGGGCTTGGATCCTGTTGACCGCTTTGCGCGGCGGCGGCGATCAATGGGATAATCCGCGTTACAGGGCGATCCTGTTTTTGTGGCAGGCGCTCCTGGCTGGGAATGTCTGGGTTTGGTGGCGGGAGACGAAGAATGCCTGGTTTCTGCGCGTGATCGCGATGGAGATTGTTTTTGTGGCGGTATTCGGTCAGTGGTATGCAAACCGTTATTTGCATATTGGAAGGCAATTGCCGTTTGCTGATATGGTGGCGATCATTTTTGGGATCTGGTTTTTGATATTTGTCTTTGGCAGATGGCATGATCGAAAGCGGCGCGCCTGACTTGGTGTACAATTCAGCCACTGAATTTTGACTTAGGAGATAAGATGCCCACTGCGATCATTACAGGAATTACCGGACAAGATGGTTCATATCTTGCCGAATTGCTATTGAAAAAAGGATACCGCGTAATCGGTGTTGCACGCCGTTCGAGTACTGTCAATTACGAACGCATTCAACATATTGTGGATGATATTACGATCGTGCAGGGTGATTTACAGGATCAGGGTTCCTTGCTTTCCCTGCTCGAAGAGCATAACCCTACAGAAGTATATAACTTGGCCGCGCAGTCTTTTGTGCCGACTTCGTGGAACCAGCCTGCGTTGACCGGCGATGTGACGGCAATTGGCGTGACGCGTATTTTGGAAGCCATTCGATTTGTGAACCCGAAGATCCGTTTTTACCAGGCTTCTTCGAGCGAAATGTTTGGCAAGGTCTTGGAAGTCCCGCAAAAAGAGGATACGCCTTTCTATCCGCGCAGTCCGTATGGCGTCGCGAAAGTGTATGGCCATTGGATCACGGTCAATTACCGCGAGTCATTTAATATGTTCGCAACTTCGGGGATTCTGTTTAATCATGAAAGTCCACGCCGCGGCATGGAATTTGTGACCCGCAAGATTTCAGATGCGGCTGCGAAGATCAAACTTGGCATGGCGAAGGAAGTGCGCCTGGGCAACCTTGAATCCCAGCGCGATTGGGGCTTTGCTGGCGATTATGTAGAGGCCATGTGGTTGATGCTTCAGCAGGATCACCCTGATAATTATGTGATCGGCACCGGTGAAACCCATGCTGTGCGTGAATTCTGCGAGATTGCATTCTCGCATGTGGATTTGGATTACAAGGAATATGTCGTCATGGATGAAAAATTCTTCCGCCCGGCAGAAGTGGACCTGCTGATCTCAGACCCGTCCAAGGCGCGCGCTCAATTAAATTGGGAGCCATCGGTTTCGTTCAAAGAGCTGGTCAAGATGATGGTGGCTTCTGATCTGGCACGCTTGAAGAAGGGGTAGCTGGGTTATCGCATTAGGATATTATGAGACAGCCCCGGTTATTAAATCATGTGCGGAATTGGCCGGCCTGGACAGCAGATTTACTTGCTTTCCTGGGCATGGGCGTCTATTTGGCTCAGGCCATAGTCTATGCATATACCACCATTTCCAATCTGGACGAAGGCGCTTATTTACTTAAAGGTTTTTTATTCGCTACCGATCAGTACCAGCCATTTGACCCGGGCATCTCCACAAACAAAGCACCGCTGGCATTCTTGATCCCGGGGTATGTGCAATTATTATTCGGGCCGGGTTTGCGGACCGGGCGTTTATTAGCTGTTTTTTTTGGCCTCATGGCTGTGGTCGGGACATGGCTGGCGGCGCGCCGGCTTGGAGGAAGATGGCTGGCAGTTGGCGCTGTTTTGGGAATTGCATCCGGTTCAGCAATCATTAAAATATATAGCATGGGCGTAACTCAAAGCACCATCGCCTGTCTGCTGGCATGGTCGCTTGCGCTTGTATTGGGGGAGAAGCGTCCAGTTTGGCAATTGATCTTGAGCGGCGTACTGGCTGGGCTGATGATCCTGGTACGTCAAAACATGCTGCCGGTTCTGCCGCTGCTGATTGTTTATGCGTTTTGGCAGCATGGGCGCAGGGCCTTCTGGCTATTTGTCCCTGGAGTAATGGTGGTGGCTTATTCATTCTATATTTATTGGCCGCATATTCTTCAATTGTGGACCTGGGTGCCGCTCGTTAAGATCCCCTCAGAAGTTCTGTATGGGGGAGGCGGGGTGTCTATCTGGAATCCTGAAATATCGGTCATGTCTCGATGGCTTTCAATTTTTCAGGCAGTTCGCTTTCATTTCATTGCCTTATTCGGCAGTATTGTTGCGTTTTTGTTTTGGGTCAGACCCAGCAGATGGAGATCAATCGTTGAATTTCGCATCGGAGCAGCTCTGTTTGCTTTGTTTTGGGGTTTGTTCTATATGCATTTCGTGGCCGCCATCGCGCTGGATTATTGTGTTTTTTGTTTTAAAAATTACATTGCCTTTTTTAATGTGGCTGGTATTTTGCTGCTGGTGGTCTCTGTCGGGTCATGGAATTGGCGCATACCAGTTTTTACACAGGTGTTCTTGGTGGCCTTATCTTTAATTGTATTTTCAGGCATTGGATACTCGGCATTTGAAGATATTGGCTCATTTGCTTTAGGTCTTCCTGCTCCTCGGATGCGAGACATGAGAATCCTGCCCGGTTTGATTACATGGTGGGATATACTTTCACAGCGCTTTGATCTTGATGTCAATTCGGCAAAAAAATATGCAGCCGCGCTTTTTGGTCTGTTTGCTGGCGGTCTTTTTATCTGCCTGATGTATATAGGGTGGCAAAGAACAGGGCGGCACGTTTTCAACTCGATAAATTTCGGCGCATTTTATGCTTCAAGTCTTTTAATAGCCGCCATCTTATTTTCCCCGATCCTGGGCGGTTCCTACGGGAAACCGGACTGTCG
Source organism: Anaerolineales bacterium (assembly GCA_030680795.1). Lineage (GTDB taxonomy): Bacteria > Chloroflexota > Anaerolineae > Anaerolineales > Villigracilaceae > Villigracilis. The sequence continues at coordinate 13,940 of JAUXUL010000036.1, forward strand.
GTCAAATGTGATTTTGGCAAACGAGCAAATTGGGGAACACTTAAGCAGTATTATTCCCCTTGGTAGTGTGGTTTATTGGAACGGCGGGCTTTCGACAGTGCCTCTGCTATACCTGCCGGGGGTTAAGATATTTCCAGCACAGATCAATAATGGCTACTCTTTTATCAGTGGTGGTGATTCGCATGAATTGTATAGGTTTGGATATTGGAACGAGGAAATGGACGCTGAATGGAGGACAACGGCTGATTTTTTTATCATTGAAGAATGGCGTTATCCAGAGTGGAAACAGTTTTTATCCCCTGCAGAATTTGATGAATATGCGCGAACACCTGTTGGTACCTCCTGTCTGGAAGAAACACGTCTCCGTATTTTTAAGAGGAAAGAATGAATCTATCACTTGTGACCCCGGTCTATAACGAACAGGATAACCTCCCGCTCCTGTTTGATGCGATCTATAAAACCATGCATACCCTTGATCGAGCATGGGAGTTGATCCTGGTGGATGATGGCAGCCGCGACAACAGTTTATCCATCCTGAAGGAATATGCCGAAAAAGACCCCGAACATATCCGGGTGATCTCCTTCCGCCGCAATTTTGGGCAGACGGCCGCCATTGCCGCCGGGTTAGATTATTCACAGGGTGAGATCATCGTCCTGCTGGATGCAGATCTGCAGAACGATCCAGCAGACATTCCCATGATGCTGGCCAAATTGGATGAAGGCTATGATCTCGTCAGCGGCTGGCGCAGGCAAAGGAAAGATAACGCGGTCACACGCAATTTCCCTTCCATGCTGGCCAATTGGCTGATCTCGCGCGTAACGGGCGTGCATTTGCATGATTATGGCTGCACCCTCAAAGCCTACCGCCGCGATGTGCTCGAGGGCTTTCGTCTGTATGGCGAGATGCACCGTTTTATTCCCGTCTATGCCAATTCTGTTGGTGCAAACATCACTGAAGTCCCTGTCCGCCACCACCCACGCACATTTGGAAAGACCAAGTACGGGCTGGAAAGAAGCGTTAAAGTCGTGCTGGATTTGTTTACCGTGAAGTTTCTTATTTCCTACGCGTCGAAGCCGATCTATCTTTTTGGCGGCGCGGGCAGTATTCTCATGGTCGTCAGCGCAATCACCATGCTCTTTCTCTTTGTGCGGCGATGGTTCTTTTTTATCGGTATCGCCAATTCTCCACTATTGCAACTGAGCGTCCTCTTCTTTATCCTGGGGTTTCAATCCATATTGCTGGGGTTGATCGCTGAATTGCTGGTGCGCACCTATCACGAATCCCAACGCAAGCCTACTTATACAATTCGTACCATGCTCAACCTGGATCAGGCTCCTCGTGATTAACTCACCTTACGCACTTTAACACTTTTAGGCATGTCACCCTGAGCGATAGCGAAGGGTCTCTACGATAATCTCAGAGATTCCTCGCTTCGCTCACATCGTCCCGATGTCTTTCGGGAGAATGACACTGCGTAAGGTGAGTGATTAAGTGGCTGTGTGAAAATCGTCAAACCATTAATTGAACCGCGTTCCGGGCAGCCATCCTGTTAAGACCCATTTTTCGACTGAAATTATTCCATGCGTATCCTCACAGTCATTTATGAATTTCCACCCATCGGCGGCGGCGGAGGCCGAGCCGCCTACGATATTTGCAGGGAACTTGCTGCCCGCGGTCACGATGTCACCGTCCTGACCGCTCACATGCAGGGACTTCCCTTTCAAGAAGGTGCGGATGGGATGCGCGTGATCAGGATTTCATCCCTGCGAACCCAATCCTTCCGCGCGAGTTTTACCACCATGTCAGCCTTCGTTCTTGTGGGACTTTGGGCCGGGCTCCGTTTAATTTACCGTGATCGCCCCGAGATCATTCACACCCACTTTGCCGTCCCATCCGGTGCCGTTGCGTGGACTTTGTCCGTGTTGACCGGCATTCCTTATATATTGACCGCGCATCTGGGGGATGTACCTGGCGGCGTTCCGGAGAAAACAGGGGCTTGGTTCCACTGGGTTAAGCCATTCACGAAGCCGATTTGGAAGCGCGCAAAAAAAGTGATTGCCGTCAGCGAGTTCACGCGTCAACTGGCTTTGAGACATTATCCTGTGGATATCCAGGTGATCCCAAACGGCGTGGACGTATTGCAGCTTGTCCCTGCTCAGATTAAATTGAATGAGCTCCCTCAGATTGTCTTTGCCGGGCGGTTTGTGCCGCAGAAAAACCCGATTGCCATCGTGAAGATCCTTTCACAGCTCAACGACCTCAACTGGACTTGCTCCATGCTGGGGGATGGCCCCTTGTTTGCAGATGTAAAACAGGAAATTGAGAAACATGGCATGACTGAACGATTTAACCTGCCGGGCTGGGTTACGCCTGATAATGTTCTGCTTCAATTCTCGAAAAGCGATCTCTTATTCATGCCCTCTTTTTCCGAAGGGTTACCGGTTGTCGGCGTGCAGGCGCTTGCAACGGGACTGGCCATTGTTGCCAGCCGGATCGGTGGTTTTATGGACCTGGTTGAGCATGCCAGGAACGGCTATCTGATCGAAGTGGGGGATCAGGCTGCATTTTCACAGGCCTTGCGCGAACTAATTTCCAAACCTGAAATTCTTTTGCAATTCCGCAAAGCCAGTATTGAAAAGTCGCACGATTTTGATATAAAAAAAGTTGTGGATCAGTATGAATCGATTTTACAAAATGGGGTGGATGGATAATAAAAATCTTAAAGTTATTGGGAAATACAAACTAGGTTTTTAACAGCAATTATCAAAGTAGACATGTCGTTGCGAGCGGCTTTACCGCGAAGCAGTTTCCTCGTAACATAGAGGGCTTGCTTCAACGGAGGAACGCCGTCTTGCATTAACATTGTTCATAATGAGAATTGCTGACTTGACAGGGGGATGTTTCTATGTGAGAATTCAGAAACTGAATGCTCAACCTATGACAGATATCAAACCAAACGAATACGCACTTCTCAATGAAATTGCCCAAGACTCAATGGTAACCCAGGCAAATTTATCAGACCGACTGGGTATTGCTGTTGGCAGCGTCAACTGGTATATCAAACGTCTCATTACTCGCGGCTGGGTCAAGGTCTCACACCTCGATCGTACGCGCCTGAAATATGACCTGACAGCGGAAGGCATGGCTGTTCTTTCACAGCGTGCGCTGCTTTATGCCCGCGACTCGCTCAAAGTGTATGGCCAGTATAGAGTAAAAGCAAAGACCCTTGTAAAAGATTTGAAAGAGCAGGGTATTCGGTCCGTATATATTGACGGTGATGATGAAGCCATGGATATCATGCGCCTGACCTGTATTGAAAACGAGATCCTGCTAAGCGAGGCCCCACAAGATGTTGCGCTGAAGGCCGTTGGACAGGAATTTCAGGTGATCGTTTCCTCTTCCTGATCTGTAAATTTTACAAGGACTAAAGAGTATTATGACTGCAAGCAATAGTGCAATTTTAAAGGACGAATGGGATCTTATTATCCGCCCGCAACGGAATTGGTGGGATCTGCATTTGGATGACTTGTGGCGCTACCGCGACCTGATTCAGTTGTTGGTCTGGCGCGATTTTGTGGCTTATTACAAGCAGACCATTCTAGGACCGTTGTGGTATATCATCCAGCCGGTACTGACGACCGTTGTCTTTACTGTGATTTTTGGGAACATTGCCAAACTTTCCACCGACGGCCTGCCTGTGCGTACACGCAGACAGGTTGTCTCTTTCGACATTGAGTATAAATGTAGGAAGGGCGGATGCTGGAAAAACAGGGTAGGGCAACTGCAAGGTGATAAAACTTGTAGCCGGGACAATTCGTTTTGGGTTTTGAATGTATAGTAGAATCACGCTTGTAGACCGGCAGACCCTAATCCAGATGTGTATTGAAAATGTCAGACGCAGGAGGTTCCAATGATTCATGAATATATCGAAACTGCTTTACGCCACGCGCATTATGAGATCATAAAAGACGAGCAACCCTATTATGGTGAAGTGCCAGAGTTACAGGGGGTTTGGGCGACAGGAAAATCCCTGGAAGAATGCCGTCAGAACCTGACCGAAGTCGTGGATGGTTGGGTGTTAGTAAGACTGGCGCGCGGATTGCCAATTCCTCCTATCGGTAAGATGCAAATCAGACTTCCACAGAAGATGGCTGTTGCCTAAACTTTCTCCTGTCAGTTGGCGGGAATTCGTCAAACGCCTGCGTCAATTGGGCTTTGAGGGACCCTTTGAAGGTGGTCAGCATCCCTACATGGTGCATGGAGACCTCGTTGTGACGATTCCAAACCCACACCGCAGTGAAATAAGTGTGGATTTACTTCAGCTAATACTGCGCCAGGCAGGAATAAGCCGTAAAGAGTGGCTTGGCGAGTCATAACCGTCTTCACGCGAAGCGTTCATCCTTCCTAATTCATCCTTTCCTCCCCGTCCTCGGTCTCCGGTCCTCGGTCTTTTTCCCCCTTTGGGCTAACATTATAGAATTTCCACTTGACAGGATGCTGTTTCCATGCGAGAATTCAGAAACTGAATGCTCAAACCGATGACAGATGTTAAACAGCACGAATATGATCTTTTGAACGAGATTGCCCGGGACTCACTCGGCACCCAGGCCAATCTATCCGACCGCCTGGGGATCGCCGTCGGCAGCGTGAATTGGTACATCAAGCGCCTGATTAACCGCGGCTGGGTCAAGGTCTCGCACCTCGATCGTACCCGCCTGAAATATGACCTGACCTCGGAAGGCATGGCTGTTCTTTCACAGCGCGCCCTGCTTTATGCCCGCGACTCGCTCAAAGTGTATGGCCAGTATAGAGTAAAAGCGCAGACTCTGGTAAAAGATCTGAAAGAGCAGGGTATTCGGTCCGTTTATATTGACGGAAATGACGAAGCCATGGATATCCTACGCCTGACCTGTATTGAAAACGAGATCCTGCTAAGCGATGCCCCACAAGGTGTTGCGCTGAAGGCCGTTGGACAGGAATTTCAAGTGATCGTTTCCTCTTCCTGATATGAAATTATGACTATACTGCAAAAACATAAAACTTTAACGCAAGGACGCTAGGACGCAAAAAAATAAAAGTTTTGGCGTAAAATGTTGCAACATTTTGCCTCAAGAACGCGCAAAAGTGAAGTATCTTTTTGAAAATCTTGGCGACTTTGCGCCTTTGCGTTAAAAATTTGACTTTTTTCAGTGGTCTCAATTATTACAAGGACTAAAGAGTATTATGACTGCAAGCAATAGCGCAATTTTAAAAGATGAATGGGACCTTATCATCCGCCCGCAGCGTAATTGGTGGGATTTGCATTTGGCTGACTTATGGGCGTTACCGTGATCTGATCCAGCTATTGGTCTGGCGCGATTTTGTAGCTTATTACAAACAGACCATTCTGGGGCCGCTCTGGTATATCATCCAACCGGTGCTGACCACAGTTGTCTTTACCGTTATTTTTGGGAACATTGCCAAACTTTCCACTGATGGACTGCCTCCATTCTTGTTTTACATGGCGGGAACCACGGTCTGGAGTTATTTCAGCGCCTGCCTGGTGAGCACCTCCGTCTCCCGTTCTCCGTCCACTACTCCCTGATTACTGTTGCTTCGCTTGCTTCGGTATGGGGGGTGAAGTATACTGGGATGGTAAGGATTGGATAAAAGACAGTGGTGATTGGAATCGCCCGGAGGATCTGAAATATTGACACACACAGTGAAAATCGAGTTGCCTGAGAGTTTGCTTGACCGCGCCCGTGTTGAGGCCTGGGATGAAGCTCGTGAATTGGTCACGTTCCTGCTTGAAAGGTACGTGCAAGAGTTGGAAAAGGCGCAGCGCTGGCAGGCTTACGAGGCCTATTATGAGGCGCGCACGCCGCAAGACGAAGCAGAAGAGCGTGAACTGATGGCCGATTTTGCCTTCGCCGATGCAGAATCTAACGATGTATTTCCGATATGAACCAGGTCGTTCAGCGTGGAGACATCTTTTGGGCTAACCTGGATCCGACGATTGGGGTTGAGATCAAGAAGGCCAGGCCTGTCGTAGTAGTCTCCAATAACGTGATAAACCAGCGCAGCCAACTGGTCATCGTCGTGCCGTTGACGACAAACATTGAACGCCTTTCTCCCAGCCATGTCTTGATCCCTCGTGGCGAAGGTGGGTTGAGTCAGGATTCCAAAGTTCTCACTGAACAAATCCGGGCAATGGACAAACAACGGTTGACCGGCAAGGCTGGCAGCCTGTCGGAGCGTTTTCTACGATTGATTGAACAGGCGCTCCACAATTCTCTCGACATGTGAATTCATTTCGAGCGCATCACCCTCGCGCCTCGCATCGCCCGCAAGACTATGCTCCAGCCGCCGTCCCTTGCGAAGCATCCTGTGGACGGCGGCGTTTGCAGGGTAAATCTGGCAGATTGAGCCTGTCGAAATCTTGCCCGAGGCTTGTACTGCCGAAGGTGTCGAAGTGACGGCGCAAGGAGCAACTTGCCGACCCTGGGCTGAATTTTCCCACTTGACAAGGGGGTATTTCCATGTGAGAATTCAGAAACTGAATGCTCAAGCCGATGACAGATGTTAAACAGCACGAATATGATCTTTTGAACGAGATAGCCCGGGACTCGCTCGGCACCCAGGCCCATCTATCCGACCGGCTGGGGATCGCCGTCGGCAGCGTGAATTGGTATATCAAACGCCTGATTAATCGCGGCTGGGTCAAGGTCTCGCACCTCGATCGTACCCGCCTGAAATACGATCTGACCTCGGAAGATTTGCGGGTTATTACCCAACGCATGATGTCCTGCGCTCGGGATTCGTTGAAGGTGTATTGAATGGGAATTAAGACCATCGCTTCCATTGTCGGCGCGCGGCCGCAGTTCATAAAAGCCGCGCCTGTTTCGCGCGCGCTGGCTTCTGATTTCAAGGAAGTTTTTATCCATACCGGCCAGCATTATGACCATGGGATGTCTGAGGTTTTCTTTACTGAAATGGAAATGCGCCCGCCCGATTTCAATTTGGGAATTGGCGGCGGTTCGCATGGGGAGCAAACCGGGAAGATGCTGGTTGAATTGGAGAAAATCTTCGACAATGTGAAGCCCGATTGCGTGCTTGTTTATGGCGATACCAATTCCACGCTGGCGGGCGCGCTTGCGGCGGCCAAGGCGGGGATTCCGCTTGCGCACGTGGAAGCAGGCTTGAGGTCCTATAACAGAGCGATGCCCGAGGAAGTGAATCGTGTGCTGACCGATCATGTCTCCAGCATGTTGTTTTGTCCCACACATGCGGCGGTCGAAAACCTTGCAAAAGAGGGAATTGTGAACGGCGTTCATCGTGTGGGGGATGTGATGTGCGATGCGCTTTTACATAATCTCGCCAATGCGCGTGCGAGATCGAAAATTTTGAGGCGGCTTGATCTGAAGGCGGGTGAGTACTCGCTCGCCACGGTTCATCGCGCCGCCAATACAGACGATGCGGAACGGATGCGTTCGATTCTTAGCGGGTTGGGGAGGCTGTCCACCCGGGTTGTTTTTCCTGTGCATCCGCGCACGCGCAAAGTGATCCAGGAATGGGGCATTTCAGCGGGTTCAAATGTGCTGATGGTTGAACCGGTTGGTTACTTTGATATGTTGATCTTGCAGGAAAATGCCGATTGTATTTTGACCGATTCAGGCGGCGTGCAAAAGGAAGCCTACCTTGCAGGCGTGCGCTGCATCACGCTGCGCGAAGAGACCGAATGGGTGGAAACAGTATCTGGTGGCTGGAATAAACTGGTAGGCGCGAACACGAACATGATCGTGGATACCTATAACACATGGCATCCGCAAGGGGAACGCGCTCCCTTGTATGGGGACGGCCATTCTGCGCCTCAAATCTGTAAGTTAATTTCCTCGACCCTTGGTTGATTATGGCTTTTGCAAAGTTGCTTGACAAAAGCAAAAGCCGTACTCTGAAACATGTCACCCTGAGCGGAGCGAAGGGTCTCTGAGATGAAAACAGAGATTCTTCGCTTCGCTACTAAGGAACAAGAATTTGTGGCGCGACATTTATGTCGCTTGACCGTGCAGAGCAACATATTGCATATTAACAATTAAACCGAGCAATCCATAAAACCTATTTTGAACCACCAAAACACGGAGAAAACCAATTTAAAAACTCCATGACTCGGTATCTCCGTGGTAAAGGCTTTATCTTTCCTTGAGGATGATTTGCTCGATTAATTTGGAAAGCTTCAAAATGTCGCGCTACGGATACCGCCCAAGTTCCTTTGGCTTTGAACAACGTCTTTTTTTGCTTATGCTCCAGCCGCCGTCCCCAGCGGCGTTTGCAGGGTAAATCTTGCGCCGAGGCTTGTACTGAGCCTGTCGAAGTGACGGCGCAAGGAGCAACTTGTTAATTTCCTCAACCCTGGGCTGAGATTTCATCACTTGACAGGGGGATGGTTCTATGTGAGAATTCAGAAACTGAATGCTCAACCTATGACCGAAGTCAAACAGCACGAATACGCCCTTCTCAATGAAATTGCCCAGAACTCAATGGTAACCCAGGCGAATCTATCTGACCGCCTGGGCATTGCGGTTGGCAGCGTCAATTGGTACATTAAACGATTGATCCAGCGCGGCTGGGTCAAGGTCTCTCATCTTGACCGTACGCGCTTGAAGTATGATCTCACGCCTGATGGGATGGCAGTATTCACGCAAAGGGCTTTGCTATATGCGCGTGATTCTTTGAAAGTGTATGGAAATCTTCGGCAGAAAGCAAAGGCACTGGTCACGGAATTACAGGAACAAGACCTTCAGCAGGTCTATCTCAATGGCGATGATGAGGCCATGGATATACTGCGTCTCACTTGTATTGAAGCGGGGATTCAAATAAGTGATATTCCAGAAGAGTGTATCCTTGAAGCCGTTGGGCAGGGGTACCAGGTGAAACGCTTGAAAGGAAAAAACCATGCCTAAAAATTTTGCAGTCATCGGCGTTGGCGGTTATATTGCTCCGCGCCATTTACGCGCCATCCGTGATACGGGCAATCAACTCGTCGCCGCGGTAGACCCGAAGGATTCCGTCGGTCTGCTGGATCAATATTCTTTTGACGTGAAATTCTTTACCGAGATCGAACGCTTTGACCGTCACCTCGAAAAACTGCGCCGTGGACCCAAAGAGAACCGTGTGCATTATGTGACGGTCTGCTCGCCCAATTATTTACACGATGCGCATTGCCGCCTCGCATTACGCGTAGGCGCGGATGTGATCTGCGAAAAGCCATTGGTGATCAACCCCTGGAATTTTGACGCGCTCGAAGAATTGGAAGCCGAGACAAAACACCGCATCCATACCATCTTGCAGTTGCGCGTCCACCCCGAGTTGATCAAACTCCGCGAGTCTTTGCAAAATTCAAGCGGCATGCACGACGTCGAGTTGACCTACATCACCAGCCGCGGACCCTGGTATCAAGTCTCATGGAAGGGACATGAGGATAAATCAGGCGGTGTGGCTACGAATATTGGCGTACATTTCTTTGATCTTTTATTATGGTTGTTTGGTTCTGTAAATGGAATCAAGGTATATCATTCCGATGAAAGTTGCATGTCTGGCTTTATTGAGTTGGAGCATGCCCGCGTGCACTGGTTCCTCTCGGTTGACAAAAATGACCTGCCATTTTCTGCAAAGGCTGGCGGCAAAACGACCTATCGTTCAATCACAGTAGATGGCAAGGAAATTGAATTTTCAGAAGGCTTTACTGATTTGCATACCCGTGTCTACGAAGAGACACTGGCAGGGCGTGGATTTGGTATCAAGGATGCGCGTCCATCCATTCAATTAACACATGCCATTCGCACCGCTGAAATTTCGCCGAAGGATGACATGGCTCACCCGCTGTTGAAGAACGCCAGGTGACAGTCACTTTAAAAGTGACTGTCACCTGATGATGGAAATCTATGCCTGATTATTTTGTTCACGAATCCAGTTATGTGGATGATGGCGCGGAGATTGGCGCCGGCACGAAGATATGGCATTTCTGCCACATCATGCCTCGCGCAAAAATTGGCGAACGCTGTAATGTTGGTCAGAATGTACTGGTCTCTTCGGATGTGACCATTGGAAATAATGTAAAGATCCAAAACAACGTTTCGCTTTATACAGGTGTGATTGTTGAGGATGATGTTTTCCTCGGCCCCTCGATGGTATTTACTAATGTTATCAACCCGCGCAGTCATGTCAGCAGAAAAGATGAATATAAGACTACGCTGGTTCGAAAAGGTGCCTCCATTGGGGCAAATGCAACGATTGTTTGCGGAACAACTTTGGGCAAATATTGTTTTGTCGGCGCGGGTGCGGTGGTGACGAGAGACGTGCCAGACTACGCGCTCGTTTACGGCTCCCCTGCGCGCGTACGCGGTTGGATATGTCAGTGTGGTGAACAATTGAAATTCGAAGATGACCGCGCAGTCTGCAATGGTTGCGGTGATGCTTATCAAAAACAGGAACAAGTCGTCAGTCCAGAAAGAGGCGTTTGATGATTCCATTGGTTGACCTTACAGCGCAGTATCATTCCATCAAAAAAGAAATTGACGCGGCTGTCCTGTCCACCTTGGAATCGGGTCATTTTATTCTTGGACCACAGGTCACAAAATTTGAGGAAAGTGTCGCTTCGTACCTAGGCATGGACTTTGCGGTTGGACTGGCTTCGGGGACGGATGCGCTGGTGATCGCATTGCGGGCGTTGAATGTTGGCGCGGACGATGAAGTCATCATGCCTGCCTATACGTTTTTTGCGACGGCAGGCACGGTCATGTCTGTCGGCGCGAAACCCCTCTTTGTGGATGTTGACCCGCAGACGTATCAAATTGACGTGAGCAAAATTAGGTCTGCAATTACGCCAAAGACGAAAGCGATCATTCCCGTGCATTTGTACGGGCATCCCGCCGAGATGAATCCGATCCTTGAGATTGCGCGTGAGCATGGTTTGAAAATCATCGAAGATAACGCGCAGGGGTTCGGCGCGGAATATCTTGGCAGGAAAACTGGTTCACTCGGCGATATTGGATGCTTGAGTTTTTTTCCCACAAAAAATCTCGGAGCGTTTGGCGATGCGGGCATGGTTGTGACAAATGACCCCGCGCTGGCTGAACGAATGCGAATGCTGCGGACGCACGGCTGGAAGAAAAAATATTATTCTGAAGAGGTCGGCTACAACAGCCGCATTGATGCTTTGCAAGCCGCCATCCTGCAAGCCAAACTGCCATACCTAGATTCGTGGAATGAGAAACGCCGCGAACTGGCTCAGCGCTACAGCGAGAAACTTGGTCCAAATCTTGTCACCCCGATCGAACGAGAATGGGGCAGGCATGTCTATCACCTGTATATTGTCCGCTCTGCAAAACGCGAGGAATTACAGGCATTTTTGAAACAGAAGGGGATTGCTTCTGAGGTATATTATCCCATGCCACCGCATCTTTCTGTGCCATGCAGAAAATTTGGCTACAAGGAAGGTGACTTCCCCCATGCTGAGTTGGCATCACATGAGACTTTTGCGCTTCCGCTTTACCCTGAGTTGACTTTGTCCCAGCAGGATGAGGTGATCGCGGCGGTGCATGAGTTTGTGGGTTGATAAATGGTTAATTTGCCAGTTTCGCCCAACCCGCAAAACCCTGATAATAAAAAGAAAACCAACTTTTCAGCAGACATATTCAAGTTGGTGTCAGGCACGGCAATTTCGCTGGCACTAGGCGTGTTGATAATGCCTTTGCTGGCGCGTTTGTATGCGCCAGCCGCTTTTGGCGTGCTGGCTCTTTTTACTTCAATTGCAGGGATCCTCGCGGTCATTATTAGTCTGCGATATGAAATTACAATCATGCTCCCTGAAAGCGATAAGGAGGCGGCCAATCTTTTGGCAGGCAGTTTGGGCGTTGCAACAGTGAACAGCCTGCTTAGTATTCCACTGGTTTGGTTTGGCGCGCCATTTATTGGGCGGTGGTTGAAATCTCCAGAACTTGTGCCTTACTTGTGGTTATTAATCCCGGTGGTGTTTTTTGGCGGCGTTGGCGCCGGTCATCCAGCTTTGAATGCCTGGGCAAGCCGTAAACGAAATTTTACCCAAATCTCCACAACACGCGTGATCGGTAGCTTGACGCTCAATGCGGCGAAGTTGATTGCTGGGTTTTCCAGTTTTAATTCTGCTGTCGGTTTGATCTATGGCACCCTGATTGGTGCAATATGTTCGCCGTTCTTTCTTGGCTGGCAGATCTGGAGGCAAGATAAAATCCCGTTTTATGAAAATATTAGCCTTTCGCAAGCTTTGGCGGGATTAAAGAAATACCGAAAGTTTTCCTTATATAACACTTTGTCTACGCTGCTCAATACGGTCTCCTGGCAGGTGCCGTCTTTCATGCTTTCCGCTTTTTTTTCCACCACTGTGGTAGGGTATTATGCGTTTGGCAGTCAGTTGCTGCGTGTGCCAATGGATTTAATCGGCAATTCGATCGGGCAGGCTTTTTATTCGCATGCGGCTATAGCCCACCGCGAAGGGACTCTGGCGGTCTTTGTTGAGAACACATTCCGCCGCCTTGTAGAGTATAGTTTTTTTCCGATTTTAATGCTGACTGTAATTGGCAAAGACTTATTCCAGGTTGTATTCGGTTCACAGTGGGCAGAGTCCGGGGTTTATACCCAAATATTGAGCATATGGATGGTTTTCTGGTTTGTTTCATCTCCGATGAGTCAGCTATACAGCGTTCTACAGAAGAATGAACTATTTCTAGGGCTGAATGTGGTCATTCTGATTACTCGTATTGTGTCCATTTGGCTTGGGGGAGTATTGGAAAGTCCGCGCCTTGCATTGCTCTTCTTCTCTATTTCAGGCGCAGTGGTATATGGTTTTCTTGGTGCTTCAATTATTTTCTTCTCTGGCGTTCCCTGGCGCAGGATAGTACGAATTATTCTTGAAAATCTTGCCGTATCCATACTTGCTGCTGGGGCGCTTTTTCTCTTTAATCTAATTCATGCTGCAAGTTGGGTGCAATTGATCGTAGCTGTGGTATTTATCGGAATCTATTTTGCGTATCGTCTCAAAGACAACGAACGCGTAAAACATTTTTTTGTAAAGAGAACATCCATCAACTAATGTAAAAGATAAGGACTGCCCAAAAATAGTTTTATATTTTTGTGTTATGCAGGAAAAGCAGGAAAACCCTAAATAAATTACCCGAAGAGGTTCGCAGTGGAAAATAGACAAAAATCCATAATTGATTTTTCAAAATTAAAGAAATTTGTAATAGGAATCATGCGTTTGGTTCCTGTGCCTTTGGGGTTATGCTTGTTAAATATAATTGTGCAAAGAATTTTCCAAATTAATGGGGATGTACGATGGATGGTTCATTATACATCAAGGGTCACAACCCCTAAAAAAATCCGTCTCGGAGAAAAGGTATGGCTTTCATTTGCAGTTAGCGGAAGTTGTTATATACAGGGATTTAATGGTATTTATATTGACGACTATACAATATTTGCGCCCGGCGTGAAAATAATCTCAGCCAATCATGTTTTTGGTGAGTCTAATAAATGGGATGATGAAGTCCCCATTCAGATAGGAAAACATTGTTGGTTGGGGGCAAATGCAGTGATCTTGCCGGGAGTTACTCTGGGAGATAATTGTTTGGTTGGCGCCGGGGCAGTGGTTACTAAAAGTTTTCCTGCTGGGAGCAAGATAGCAGGAGTTCCGGCTAAATTGATCGAACAACCTACCATATGCAAAGACAATGCAATTTGAAAGGATCATCTTTTTATGAAAAAAATACTAATCATGTGCAACACCGATCCTAACACCAGTCCGCGCCCAAACCGTATGGCAAGGTGGTTGAAGGATGAGTACCAAGTTACAGTTGTGGCGCGCCAGGAATTGCGCATTGCAGGGCTTGCGAATTCTTTTGTCATCGCTCCTGAAGGTTTGTTTGGCACACTGGCAAAAGGGAAAAAATCAATCGTTAAGCTAAAGGAACTTCTTCGACGTTTGGTGATGTTCACAAAAAAGGATTATGAAGGCATGATCTGGGCAAGCATCGGGAGTCCATCAGACTTACTTCAGCGCCTTGCCCGTGAGAATTTTGATTTGATCATCACACATGATTGCACTCTGTTGCCCTTGGCATTTTCCGTTAAAGGTGAAAAACCTGTCAAGGTCATGCTGGATGCCAGAGAGTATTATCCGCGTAATTTTGACGACCAATGGCTATGGCGCGTATTTGTGAGACCCATTAATGAGTATCTGTGCGAGCATTATCTTTCCCGCTGTAATAAAATTATCACTGTAAGTGACGGGCTTGCCCGCGAATATAATAAGGCATATCAAATTGATCCAGAGGTCATTATGAGCATGCCCCCAGCTCAGGAAATGCCTCTCGTGCCCGCACAGCCGGGCAGAATCAGGTTAATCCACCATGGGCAGGCAAATTCATCCCGCAGACTTGAACTGATGATTGAAATGATGGATTTTCTTGATGAACGATTTTCTCTCGACTTGATGCTTGTGGGAGACGGGCGGTATCTTGAAAAACTTCGCCGCCTTACATTGCGTGGAAAGAATGTGAAAATCATTCCGCCAGTGCCGATGAAGGATATTGTTCCGTTCATTAATCAGTATGATGTTGGTTTGTATCTCGTGCAGCCGTCAAATTTTAATATCGAATACATGTTGCCGAATAAATTATTCGAGTTTATTCAAGCCCGCCTGGTGGTGGCAATTGGGCCAAGCATTGACATGAAAAAGATCGTAGAGAAATATGATTGCGGCATTGTATCGCAGGATTTCTCTCCACAATCGCTGGCGCAGGAACTGAATAAACTCACACCCGAGAGAATTATGGATTTAAAGCGGAAGTCTCATCAAGCCGCAATGCAATTAAATGCCGAGGCAAATGGAAAAAGAATCCATGAAATTGTTGAAGATTTGGTGGGAAATAATACATAACCATGCGTATCGCTTACATCAGCCTTCACTGGCCGCGCACCCGTAACAGCGGCGTTGGAAAAAAAATCCAATCGCAGATCGCAGCCTGGAACACAATGGGGCATAAAGCCCGATTGTTCATGCACACTTCACAGCATGAGCCTCAATCCGAATTGATCGAGTCCGACACTTTTTTCTATGCAGCGAACGGGAAAATAAAAACAGAAATAAACCGCATCAAAGCCATGAACAGGATGATCGCGGCAATACGCAACTTTCGGCCCGACCTGATCTATCTACGCTACGGCATTTACGTTTACCCTGCTCATCTTTTGATGGACATCGCCCCAGTAGTTGAAGAGATCAACACCAATGACTTGACTCAACACGAAGAGCTTGGAGGCATCTATAGCTTATATAACCGCCTCACACGCGGGATATTTCTTCGCAACATACGCGGACTTATAACTGTCTCACGTGAACTGGCAGTTTCCCCCGCCTTTGCATCCTATCGAAAGCCAACGCGTATCATTGCAAATGGGGTGGATTTGAAAAGTTTTGCTCAATTACCGCCTGCATCGAATGAGATTCCACGTCTTGTTTTTATTGGTAACCCCGGCTGCCTCTGGCATGGCGTGGATAAGCTGGTCACACTCGCTAAACTTATCCCCGATGTTCACCTTGATATTGTGGGCTACAGTGAACTTCCAGAGCACGAACCATTACCTGAAAATATCACCTTGCACGGCTATTTGGCGGTCCAAGAGTATCGAAATGTGCTGGCTTACGCAGATGTTGCGATCAGTTCCCTTGCGTTGCATCGGGTTCAATTGGAAGAGGCATCTCCGCTCAAGAGCCGCGAATGTCTCGCTTTTGGATTGCCTTTGATTGTCTCATACATTGATACTGATTTGGATCATTTAAATTTCGATTTCCTGTTGAAGATTCCCAACAAAGAAGATAATATTCAGACCCATGCTCGGGCAATCCGTGATTTTGCCTGGCGGATGCGCGGCTCACGCGTGGATCGGAACCAGGTATTAAGGCTTGATCAGGCAAATAAAGAAATTGATCGGATTCAATTTTTTTCGGAAATATTAAACCCGGAGTAGGTTGATGAAACAAAATATATGCAGATTTTTTCTTTTTGCTCTTATTTCTTATTTAATGATCCAGTCCTCTCAAGGATTCCAAAGGATTGCCTGGGGCACGGGCCTATGGTGGGGGGAATATTCCTTGAAATGGGGCATGGTATATATATTGTATGTTCTTTTCTGTGTTTGTGTTATCGTTTTCGCGGGGAATGCAATATGGCGTCCCAAAAAATTTCAGCCTCTTTTCGATGAAATGATCGTCATTCGTGAACGATTAGGTATCTCGCGCTGGCTCCTGGCTCTGCTTGTTTTAATTTCACCGGTCTGGTTCTTTCAATATACAGCGTGGGGGCTGGTTTTTAGCGATATTTACATCCGAATATTGATATGGAGTTTGGTCATCTTTTTGTTCGCTTTCCTTATCAAAAAAGGCAGCACTTTATCAGGTTGGAATGAATATATGGCTGCCGCCCTGCTTACTTCCAGTGAATTCGTGATTGCCATTCCATTTATGAATGTAACAGGCTATCCGTTTTCACTGGGCTGGTCCGAAGGGAATCGGATGTGGGACTATTCCATCCTTTTTGGCAGGCAATTGTATGATTATCCTGCCGACCAGGAGATTCGTGTCCTGCTAGATATTGGCAGGCAATTTGTAGGTGGTTTGCCTTTTATCATTCCCGGCCTTACGATTGAAATGGAAAGATTTTGGATCGCGCTGACGGTTCTTATCCCCTACCTGTTGCTTGGTTTGGCAATATTCCGCTTTGCCCGTACCAACCTAAAGGTGTGGCTGCTCGGCACGTTATGGGTATTGATCTTCCTCAAGCAGGGTCCGATACATCCCCCGCTTGTCTTGTACGCTGTGGCGACCGTTTTGCTTTGGCGAAAGCCGCTTTGGCTTGCACTTCCACTCATCGCGATAACAGGTTATATCGCCGAGGCAAGCCGCTTCACCTGGGTATTTGCCCCGGGCATATGGCTTGGTATGCTGGAACTGGCTGGCGCTTCTTTATACAATAAAAAAATTAATATTCATTCATGGGTTCGCGCAATTTCATTAGGACTTGCTGGGATGGCTGGGGGGCAATTTGGGCAAAAAGTCGCAGGGTTGTTCGCCGGCAATGTACAGGTAAGCCCTGCCACATCTGTTAGCAGCGTGGTCTCTGTGGTTTCCGCTCCTCCAGAACCTCTTTTATGGTACCGTCTTTTGCCAAATGAAACCTATGGAGTTGGGATTTTGCTTGGCTTGTTGATTGCAATCGTACCGTTAATCATCGTTTTATTTTATCTGGCAAAAACCCGGAAGTGGCATCTAAATATTTGGCAGGCGCTGGCTGTCATATTGCCCCTGTTGGCGTTTCTCGTCGTAGGATTAATAGTTAGTACAAAAATTGGCGGGGGGGGTGATTTGCACAACATGGATATGTTTTTGATTGGGCTGGTATTTGCGACGGTAATTGCATGGGAAAAAGGTGGCTGGGAGTGGTTGTCCAACCTGGCCCTTGCTCCTGTTTGGATCAAACTTGTCCTGCTCCTGTTTTTTTCCCTGCCCGGTCTCACGTCTCTTACTGATCTACGCCCCCATAACTTCGCAAACGACGTGTCATGGCTGATTACTCTCACAAACTCTCCTGAAAAGAGTTCGTTAGATATGGTTCCGCCTCGCGAGGTTTCTGAACGGGCACTTGCGGTCATTCAAGAACAGGTTGATCTGGCCTTGTCAACGGGTGGAGAGGTGCTATTTATGGACCAGCGTCAGCTGCTGACTTTTGGTTATATAAAGAATGTCCCGCTTGTTCCTGAATATGAAAAGAAAATTCTAATGAATGAAGCTTTAGGTTCGCGGGCAGCTTATTTCCAGCCATTCTATGCCGATCTTGCCGCGCATCGTTTTTCATTGATCGTTTCGGAACTCCTGCGTACCCCCATCAAGGATAGCTCCTACCAATTTGGCGAAGAGAACAACGCCTGGGTCAAATGGGTTTCCAATGTGGTGTTGTGTTACTATGAACCGAAGATCACATTGAAGGAGGTTGGTGTGCAATTGCTCGTGCCAAAAGCGGAGCCGGTGGATTGCTCAGCCCAACTGCCATGAGGAAATTTCGGGTGAATATCAAGTATCTTATGCTCCGTGTTTTGCGTCACTTCATGCCCGAGGCGCTGGCTCGTTTTCTTTTGAAACACAGGTGGATCATTCGCCCTGGATTGGAGTCCAGTGATCCCTCTGCCGCTGTGGATCAATATATCAAAACCCTTTCTATTCACGGCGAATCCATTCAGGGCAAGCGCGTGCTGGTTTTTGGTTACGGCGGGCGTTTTGCGGTTGCTGTAGAATTGCTTCGCCGGGGAGCCGCGCACGTGGCGCTTTGCGATCATTTCGTTTTACTGGATCAGAAGCGCAACCTGGAACTATTGCCTGATTATTCCAATTACCTCTTTGTCCAAAATGACAGGGTCATGCCTCATCCCGAATTTATCACTCTGTTTCATGGCGATATTCGCGCTGACTCGATCCAGAAGCAGATTTCCGAAGTGGACTATGTCCTCAGCACATCGGTATACGAACACCTGGATGATGTGGATGGCATTACGCGCGCCCTCGCAAAACTGACTGCGCCGACGGGTACGCATTTACATTTTGTGGATCTGCGCGACCACTATTTCAAGTATCCTTTTGAAATGCTTACGTTTTCGGAACGCGTGTGGAGGAATTTCCTCAACCCCACCAGCAACCTGAACCGCTTCCGCCTGACGGATTACCGGGAAGTGTTCGGCGCGTATTTCCAAAAAGTGAACATCACTGTTTTGGAGCGGCTCGAGGATGAATTCCGCGCCGCACGCCCGCGCATCCGCCCGGAATTTCTTACGGGTGATGAAGCAGTGGATTCTGTCGCTTTGATCCACGTCCTTGCCGAAGTTCCGAAGCGTTAATAACTGATATTACGCACGTCATTGCGAGACGGTGTTCGTCCGTCGAAGCAATCTCCATGCGTAAACGGGGATTGCTTCGACGCAAAGAGCAAGGGCGCTCCTCGCTATGACACCTACTGCGTAAGGTAAGTTAATAATTGGAGATACCCAAGATGCAACAGAAATTAACCGGTTTCATGATTCGAAATGAAGTGCTGCTTCCTGTATTTATCTTCCTGCTCTTTCTGGCCGTCTCTTTGCCCGGTGTAAATTGGGGCGTGCCTGCGCTGTGGAATCCGGACGAGATGGTCTGGCGTGTGGATATGGCCCTAGGCGGATACATGCAGTTCGATGAGACCGAACCCGACTTCAATTATCCATCCCTGCCCAAATACGTGATGCTCGGGATAGGCAAGCTGGTTTATGGAATGGGATATTCACGTTCCATTTTCTATATTGCGGCGCGCTCATTTTCAGCCCTGCTCGGAGCGCTAAGCGGCGTCCTTATTTATTATTTGGCGCGTACTATTGGCGCGAATGTGTGGACATCAGGGTTGGCTGGTCTGCTTTATATCGCCAGCGGCCTGGCCGCCGCAAATGGACGCTTTGCGCACAATGACCTGTACTTGCAGTTTTTTACAATTTTTTGTGTGTACTCGGCGATCAAATATCAATATACGAGATCAAGAGGCTGGTTGTACGGGTCTTTCCTGACTGTGGGGCTGGCGGCATCCAGTAAATTTACGGGCGGGAGCCTGCTGCTCGTGCCTTTGGCCGCCTTTTTCCTGATGAATTGGACTGAGGTGCGTCGAGATTGGTTCCGCTCATTTGAAACGCTTTTTATCGGCGGCGCGTTGAGCTATGGCGGGTATGTGATCGGCACGCCCAAGGCTCTATTCTCGATGGCGGATTATTTCAAACGGGTCATCCCCGCTCTTCTGAACTATCCGAAATACGGGTTTAATTCCGGGACGCCGATCGGCTTATTTGGTCAGTGGGCGGTGTTTGAGAGTGCGGTCGGCACATTTGTCTATTATCTTTTCATCGTTTGTCTTATCTGGTTCGTGATGCGCTTGCTCCTGTGGCGGCTGGGACTGACGCACATGGATGAGCGGCAAGCCCAGGCCATCGTGATCCTGATCATGACCGTGCTTATCTTTGACCTGCCGTTCATGATCTCGATCAACTATATTCCGCGCTATTTCATTCCGTTTGTGCCGTTCCTGTCCATCTTAGCGGCCTTGTTCATCAAGGAAGGCATTGATCTTGCAAAACATAAGGGCTGGAATTTTGTCCCGTCCGTTGCGGGCATTTTGCTGCTGGTGGGAATTTCCTATTCCCTTTTGCGTTTGGTGAGCACGGCCTTGCTCTTTATGAACGACGCGCGCATGCCTGCCAGTGCATACATCGCATCGCTTCGCGGGTATCAGAAAACCATTGAGTACACTTTGTACCCGCCGATCGTAAACAAAAAACAATTTCGCAAGGCCTACAATTATCCGATCTATTTTGTGAAGTGGGCTCAGGATGTTGTGCCAACCGGCGGACGCTATGAATACAACCAGGGTGAGCAAGGTTTGCTGGCGCGCGAAACCGATTACCTTGTCATTGACACGTTTACTTATTCAAGGCTCTATACCGATTCGATCTGTGTCACAATCCAAGTGGAGTGTGATTTCTTTAAGAGATTGCTGGCTGGTGAGATTACAACCTTCAGGCTGATCCAGGAATTTACCTACAGCCTGCCGCCTTATTTGCCGCAGGTTTCCATCACTGCAGTTAACCCTGAGATACGGATTTACGAAAGAGTGCGTTGATAACTCACCTTACTTACGCGCCAGAGAATGCTCCCGCCGCCGGGAGTCATGAGTGCGTAAGGTGAGTTATTTATTTTCCAGGATTACCAACAATCTTGTTGCAAATAATGCGGGGAATGGCTGCATTAGTTTTTCCAAAAACTTCACGAATGGATACGCAAAAGCGGGATAGAGTTGCGGCCCGGAATATCCGCCCGAGGCGGCGTAGGCTAACGCGGGGATTCGTTTAACTTCAACGACCTTCCAAGCCCTTAATTCAGATGCAAAATAATTTTGCACAAAGATGCGCGCAGCGTTCCCCTGACCTGAATAATAGTCAATCTTCTCCGGCGACCAGCCTTCTGGGGCAGACCATTGAATTTGTTTTGCAGTGCCAATCGGTTCAGGGTGAAAGAGCCCAAAAACAAGATAGCCTAAAGCGCTGAGACCGGGCTCCATCATGATCACGCGCCCCCCGGGTTTGAGTACACGCTGGAATTCCTTCAAAGCGGTGCCAGGGTAGCGCAGATGATGGAACACATCCACCATCAAAAGGTCCGAGAGAGATGCGTCTGTAAAAGTCAACTTGTAGGCGTTTTCCACCTGGTCGATCCACGGGTATGGGAAAAGATCCGTACGGAGACAATCCGGGATGGTTTCGTGGATGTTACCCATACCGGCGCCAAGTTCCACTATTTTCCCATCCGGGAGCCTGCTTAAATAGCCTGCCATCAGACAATGAAATTCGACGTAACACCTGTGCAATATCGGCTTGTGGCTCCATAACCGATAGTTCTTTTTAATTAGATCCTGATGTAAGTTAATCCCCATCTCTTATTCCCGGGTCTTTATAAAATGCCCAATCTCGTACACTTCGCCCAAAAAAGATGGAAAGGCTTTCATAGCTTGCACTGAAACCTTTTTCAAAAATCGCCCGGCAGTTTGAGAAATATCTTTTTCTGTGGAAAAGTGATAATTGCGGATATCGTATCCCAGTATGCGGAACATGAAGACCATGAATGGTCGTTCGACTGGAGCGCCATAAACGACTTGTCCGCCGGGTTTGAGTACGCGTTTGATCTCGCGAAAGGCTTGTTCCAATTCACGTGTCTTGAGATGCTCCAGAATGCTGATCAATAAGACTGTATCAAATTGATTGTCAGCATAAGGCATTTCGAGTATATCGCCGTTCCTGAGATCGGGATGGATCCCATGGGCGGCAAATACCCGGCTGACCTGTTCAACATCGCAGGTCAAATCAAGGCCATGAATTTTTTTGTACATTGTATTCAGGTTGAGGAAGGTCAACCCGCTTCCAAAACCAATTTCCAGAATATTGTCTCCGCCTGTGCATTCAGCCAGACA
Organism: Anaerolineales bacterium; assembly: GCA_030680795.1. GTDB lineage: Bacteria > Chloroflexota > Anaerolineae > Anaerolineales > Villigracilaceae > Villigracilis. The sequence continues at coordinate 36,035 of JAUXUL010000036.1, forward strand.
TAACTCGACGCGCTGCCTGTACAGGCAACCAAAGAAGGGCAGATAGTAGAAAATCACCGAGTATTCTTTGAGAATGCCGCGATATTCTTTGTACGGCAGTAATTGCAGAGTTTGCATCTTGAAATTCCCGGCCGACCATTTTTTATTAAACAAATTTTACCCGCCGCGCCGCAAAGACGACCATTCTAAGCAGTAGCAATCCATGTTTCCAGCGGGCAATGTTGGTGGTGCCGTAGGTGCGTTCACGGTAGCGGATGGGGAGGTCCACGATCCTGCGGTTGAGTTTTGCCGCGCCAAAGATCAGGTCGAAATCGCCGAAGGGGTCGAAATCGCCAAAGTAGGAGCGGTTGGCGGCGATCTTTTCATAGTCTTCGCGCCACATGACTTTGGTGCCGCAGAGGGTGTCTTTAATGGGCTGTCCCAGCAGCCAGGAGAAGGCCATGCTGAATAATTTGTTGCCGATGAAGTTCAGTGTGCGCATGGCTTCTTTTTCCATGGGGTAAATAAGACGCACACCGTTGATGAACTCGCCTTTGCCTGAAACGATGGCGTCAAAAAAACGCGGCAGGTCTTCTGGCGGGACGGTCAGGTCGGCGTCGAGGATCATGAGGATGTCGCCGGAGGCTTTCTCGAAGCCGAGTCGAATCGCGTCCGCTTTGCCAATGCCTGTTTGTTGAAAGACCAGGCTGGGGGTCGCAGGGTGAAGCGGAATTTCATCCTGAATGGTTTGGAAGGTATTGTCACGCGAATGTCCCTCGACGAAGATCAGCTCGGTCTTCGATCCCATTTTTGGCAGGCGTTCGAAAATATTTTTGATGTTGCCTGCTTCATTGCGCGCTGCGACAACGACAGAAACACTGGGGGCTTGCGCGTGAGCAGGTTGTGGGCTTGGACGAGCGATGACAAAATTTGAAAGCGCAAAATTATTGAATGGCCAAAGATTTACGAGATACCGATTTGCCAGTCCGCCGAGGGGCAGGGGCCATAAAATTTCGCGTGTGGTGCGGATGCTTTCAAAGTCTGCCAGGCGCAGCATGTTGTCAATATCTTCGGGGGTGAGCCAGTTTTGGCTTCGCATGGGTGCGGCGAGATTTAAGCTTTGCGCGAGGGTGAGCGGCAGTTGCCAAAGATGGCTGTAAAAGTTAAGCATCAGACGAGTATGAGGTGTGCAAAATTTCCTGACCTGCTCGAGGGCGCGCTGTACATCCCACAAGTCGTTGACGGTATCTGAAAAAATGATGACGTCGAATTTTCCTTCGAGGCTGGAGAGATCATGCGCGTCGAGTTGGTTATATTCAATATCGGGATGGCGTTGCTTGGCGCGTGCGATCATTTCGGTGGAGAAATCCACGCCGACGCCATGCGAGGGTTGCAGGCTTGCAATCAGCTCGCCCATGCCGCATCCAATTTCCAGCACGCGCTGGTTGGGGCTGACGAGAAATTTGTAAACATCCATTAATCGCAGATGATACCAACGCCCCAGGCCGCGCCAGGTGTCGCGCTTTTTTGCGACAGTGTCCCAGTGGGTAATGCGGGTTTGCTGATACGCTTTGCCTGCTTCGTCAAATGGCGGGTTTATGTTCATGGCTGGATGATTTTACCTGAATATTCTGTAAGGTGAAAATTCTGGGGTTTGTCTTGACAAAATAAAATGGGGGGGGATAATATTCAGGTTGTCGTTATAAAATTCAATAAGCCCAAACAGAAGGGATATTCATGCTAAAAGAAGCAAAATCCATCCAAAAAACCATCAGCTTTATATTTGCAGGATTGTTGCTCATCGTTTTCACCGGGGGAATTATTTTGCCTTCACAGCCAGGGCAAACTGCATCTGCCATGAATTTATTACAGGTGGAAGATACAGCCACGCCGACAGCAACTTTGGAAGATACACTTACTCCAACCTTTACATCCACTCCCACTGTCACGCCGACACCATTAACTGGATTGTCTCTGATCGGTTGGAGAGGCGCTTGCACCACAGGCCCATACATAACCTGTTCGTCGTCATTAACAAGTACCCACACAGATCCATACAGATGGGACTTTGACATTACTTATTCGTACAACGACAACAGAACTAATTTTGGCGCTACCTTCAGTTTTATTCTGAGTTTTGCCACTGGCGTGTTTTACACTGGTGTGCCGATCTATTGGAATATGTACCCGATCACGAATGAGGTTATGCCAAATCAAAGGATCAATGTGATTTATTCGGGCGTAAGCGACTTGAATCCAATGGGTTACCCCTCTGGAACATGGACAATCCCTTCCCAGCCTTTACCATATCATAAATTTGACCTTATTTTTTCAAGAGGCACAAGCAACCCTGAGATTCTTGTAAGAACCGATAAGTGGCACCTTACATTGTCTACGTACCCTAATGTTGCAACACCTACAATCACTCCAACGCCGACATTAACACCTACGAATACACCGACAAGCACGGCAACTTCTACGGCTACATTCACCCCCACGTTGACTCCCACAAGCACATCAACTTCAACGCCTACTATGACGCCAACCCCATATTATTTAGGTTCAGGCTATTTCCCAACAAATAATCTTGATCGATGTCATCAACAAGGTATAGTAGGTATAGGACATGCTGTCGAGGCTCAAAATGCGTCTGCACGATGGAGTGCGGACACTGATATTAACATGTATTATGATTGCACGGCTCCACACATTACGACAAAGCACGATGATTTTGGAGATACTGGATGGGCTGGTTACGCTTATATTTGTAGCGCAAATGGTGCGTGTGACAATAGTACTGCATATAATGACACGTACGTAAGTTGTGAAGCAAGGCTAAATGAATACTCATTTGCTAACAATCCTGCTTTTTACACGGATGCGGAAATGCAGGTAATAGTAATGCATGAACTTGGCCATTGTTATTCTTTATCTCATTCAAGTGATACTACAAGCATTATGGGAGCTGGCGCTCGCGGTGATGTTCCTAACGCGCGGGATATTGAATTGATAAATGCTAGGTATTAAAAACCAGTTATTAATTTTCAAGAATTTATCTTGAATTGTTACAAAACTAATCACCTGATTAACAGGAGAATATGATGAATAAGAAGACAATACTTCGTGTGAGCGCAATACTAATCGTACTAGCCGCTATGACGGTATATTTTGTAAGGCAGGAGGGGGGCAAGGATTCAAGTGCTTCGCAAACTGAGGTGACAGTAACACCCACCATTTCGAGAATTACTTCGAGTGCATCTTGGGTTTCTAATGCACAGACAGTAAACGAGCTTATGTTGGAAGCTGATCTGGTTGTGAGAGCGCGAGTTTCAGAAGCGCCCGTTACCCGCGTACTTCGCCACGAGCTTTCAGTTTTGGATGAGAATAATAATATAGTTGGCTCGACGATATCTGAAACGCTTTTCTCTGACACGGCCTTTGAAATAATAAAAACTTACTGGGGTGAACCGCCATTAAATCTTACCGTCATGCAAACTGGCGGTTTTGACCCCACAATATCAAACAGCGTCGAGGAGATGATAGATGACCCACTTTACAAGGTTGGAGAGGAATATATCTTATTCTTGGTAGATATCTCCGGCGATCTAGTACAAGCGCCAGATCGAGAACTTTACCGTATAGTAAACCCATTTGGCCGCGGCAGGATTGATGGCGAGAATGTCTTTTTATACGGTCAAAATCCGATGATGGATACATTTTCTATAATTCCAAATATCATCGAACTTGAGGCACAGATTGAGCAAGCTGCGAAAGGGCTTAATAAATAGAGGGCGGAACTAGCGCAGTTTTTTTAGGCTTTGATCACATATCGAATATAGTGTCATATGCTATCTATAAAATTTCCCCACCATGCGACTCAATTGAGTCGCATGGTTATTATTATGTGCAAACCCCTTTCTCTTTACCCTGCCCCAAATGGGTTATAATTCAGTGACTGAATTTTGGATTACGAAGTACTGTATATGGAATCAACAAACGACGAACTCCGCGAACTTTCCCTGCTTGAGCAGATCGAAAGCGACCCAAATGTGAATCAATCCGCGCTGGCAGTGCAGCTTGGCGTTGCAGTTGGCACGGTCAATTGGCATTTAAAGCGCCTGATTGCAAAAGGCGCTGTCAAAGTCTCGCGCGCTGAGCGCAAGAAACTGCGTTATATCATCACGCCCGAAGGCATTGCCCTGCGCGCCCGCCTCGCACTGGATTATGTGGAACGTTCATTTTTAGTTTATCGCCGCACACGTCAGCGCGTGAAAGATCATGTTTCAATAATTCGCCATGCCGGCTTCGATCGGGTGCGCATCGTTGGTTCTGGTGATGTGGCGGATATTTGCAAACTTACCTGCCTCGAACAAGGCATTTCAGTTGTGAACGATAAAACTGTACCAGCCTTAATTTTGGATGGATATAAGATCAGATTGGATGGTTTGTAATGACGGATCGTCATGTGCTCATCACTGGCGGCGCAGGATATATCGGTTCCATCCTGACCTCGGAACTGCTGCGCGCCAATTACAGAGTCAGCGTCCTGGACAGTCTCCTGTTCGGCGGCGAAAGTATTGTCCCATTTCTTCATCATCCTAACTTCCACTTTGTCAGAGCCGATGTGACCGAGAATCGCGCAGTACGTGACTCGGTCAAGCGCGATTGGCAGAAACCTGATTCGATAGTTCACCTTGCGGCGATTGTGGGATTTCCCGCCTGCCAGTCGGTAGGTAAACAGGTATCGTGGAAATATAATGTCGAGGCCACGAAAATGGTTTTCGAGCAGGCGGCAGATTTGGGCGTGGAGCGATTCGTGTTCGCATCCACATACAGCAACTACGGCTTATCCGAAGATGGCAAGCCTGTCACGGAAGAGTCCCCATTAAATCCGCAATCGTTATACGCCGAGACAAAGATCGCAAGCGAAGAGTTTTTGCTTTCACAAAAAGATTCAGCCTGCGCGCCGTTGCTGTTCCGCTTTGCAACTTTATATGGACTTTCCCCGCGCACAAGATTTGATTTGATCGTCAATCAATTTGTGCTGGATGCATTTACAAAGCGTTCGCTCATCATTTACCAGCGCGGATATTCGCGCTCGTTCGTCCACATCCGTGATGTGGTGCGCGGTGTGATCATGGGGCTGGAAGCAGATCAATCAAAAGTTCGTGGACAGGTTTTCAATTTGGGAACCGAGAATGGCAACTATTCGAAGGATGATATTGTGCAACTGGTTTTGAAACGTATGCCTGAAACTGTTGTTGAATACAAGGATATGTCCTTTGGCGGCGACATGCGCGATATTACCGTGTCCTTTGAAAAGATCAAGCGTGTGCTTGGATTTGACACGCTATTCGATGTGGATGATGGCGTGCGTGAAGTTTTGTTTGCATTGAAGTCTGGTTTGATAAAAAACCCGACAGATGACAGATATAGGAATGCGCAGTTTATAGTTCAATAATTTTTTTCGTCATTGCGAGGAGCGTTTTTGCGACGAAGCAATCCCCAACATTGTCTAGGAGATTGCTTCGGGCGAAAGAACATCGCCCTCGCAATGACGGGGTACAAGGAGAAAAATATGGCAGAAAAATTTTGGCAAAACAAGCGTGTGATTGTCACAGGCGGCGCAGGCTTTCTTGGTTCGTTCGTGATCGAAAAGCTCAAACAGCGCGGTGCAACGGATATTTTCATTCCGCGCATTGAGAATTACAACCTCGTTGACGCGAATGATATCCGTCGTTTGTATGCGGATACGCTCAAGGATGTTGACCCAAAGAACGTGGTCATCATCCACCTCGCCGCGAATGTGGGCGGCATCGGCGCGAACCGCGAGCATCCAGCCGATTTCTTTTACGATAACCTGATGATGGGTGTTGAGTTAATGCACCAGGCATATAAAAATGGCGTGGGTAAATTCGTGGCGATCGGCACAGTATGCGCTTATCCCAAGTTCACGCCTGTGCCTTTCAAGGAAGATGACTTGTGGAATGGTTATCCCGAAGAAACGAACGCGCCTTACGGCCTTGCCAAGAAGATGATGCTTGTGCAGGCGCAGTCCTATCGCCAGCAATATGGTTTCAATGCAATTTTCCTTTTACCTGTAAACTTATATGGTCCGCGTGACAACTTTAATTTGGCGACTTCGCATGTCATCCCTGCGTTGATCCGCAAAGCAATAGAGGCTGGTGAGCGTGGTGACAAAGTGTTGCAAGTCTGGGGCGATGGTTCTCCCACGCGTGAATTTCTTTATGTGGAAGATGCCGCCGACGGTATTGTGACCGCCGCAGAAAAATACAACGGCGACCTGCCTGTTAATCTCGGCTCTGGCTATGAGATTTCGATCAAGGATTTGACTGAAATGATCGTGAAGATGACTAGTTTCCAGGGCAAATTAGCCTGGCAGACCGATAAACCAAATGGCCAGCCCCGCCGCGGACTCGATGTTTCCCGCGCAAAGGAATTATTCGGCTGGGGCGCGCAGGTCTCCTTTGAGGAAGGCATGCAGCGCACGATTGAATGGTTCAAGGAAAATCAAGACAAAATCAAATGAATTGGGCTGCGGACTTCAGTCCGCAATTTGCATAAGCGGACTGAAGTCCGCGATCCGAGAAAAAATGACCGAACTCACAAAACACGAACCCGCCACCATTTACATCAAACCATCCAAAGGTCTTGCGGCGTTAAACCTGCGCGACTTGTGGGTCTACCGTGAATTGATCTTTTTCATGGTCTGGCGCGATGTAAAGGTGAAATATAAACAAACCCTTTTGGGCATGGCATGGGCTGTGATCCAGCCTGTGATGACCATGCTGGTTTTCACTTTCCTTTTTGACAAAGTGGCCAAACTCCCAACTGATGGGATTCCCTATCCAGTCTTTTCATTCACAGCCTTGCTGCCGTGGGGACTCTTCGTCACAGCCCTCAATCAGGGTAGTCGTTCGCTCGTGGCGCACAACAACATGGTGACGAAGATCTACTTCCCGCGCCTGATCCTGCCCATGGCCTCGGTCTTTGCAGGGCTGGTGGATTTTGCGATTGCGTTCGTTATTTTGATCGGTTTGATGTTCTACTATCAAGTGACGCCCGCGTGGAATATATTTTGGACTCTCCCGCTATTCCTTCTGTTGGCGATCATCACAGCCCTGGGCGTGGCGCTTTGGCTTTCAGCGGTCAACGTGAAATACCGTGACGTGAATCAAGCCCTCCCGTTTCTGACTCAATTTTGGCTGTTTGCTACGCCTGTGGCATATTCTTCCTCGGTCATTTCTGAAAAATGGCAGATCTTGTATTCCCTTAACCCAATGGCAGGCGTGGTCAACGGATTCCGTTGGGCTTTGCTCGGCTCCGGTAATGGACCAGACATCACTCTGTGGGTTTCAGCCACCATTTCCATTTTGATATTAATTTCCGGTCTTTTCTATTTTAGAAGTATGGAAAAAACCTTTGCGGATACTATTTAGAGAGTAGAGAATAGATGATTGGAGAGTAGTTATCCTTCACTGTTCTCTAATCTCTACTCTCTTTATGAGAATATAAATGACCATTGCGATAAACGTAAAAAACCTCGGCAAGCAATACAAGATCGGCGCGGCGGAAACGAAGTTCCGCTATAACATGCTGCGCGACGTGCTCATGGATACGTTCTACGCGCCTGTGCGAATCGCAAAGGCTATGATAGGGAAGTCTGACCGCAGAAGCAATCAGAATTTTGTTTGGGCGTTGAAGGATGTTTCCTTTGATCTCGAAGAAGGCAGAGTCCTCGGCATTGTGGGACGTAATGGCGCGGGCAAAAGCACCCTGCTCAAAATTCTTTCCCGTGTCACCGAGCCGACTGTTGGTACAGTTTCCGTGCGTGGACGGGTTGGTTCGCTCCTCGAAGTGGGTACAGGTTTTCACCCCGAACTGACAGGTCGCGAAAACATTTACATGAACGGTGCCATCCTCGGCATGAGGCGCGCCGAGATTGATTCGAAATTTGATGAGATTGTTGATTTCTCTGAAGTCACTCAATTCATTGATACGCCTGTCAAACGTTATTCTTCAGGTATGTATCTTCGTCTTGCATTTGCAGTCGCCGCACATCTCGAACCTGAAATCCTTGTCGTGGATGAAGTGCTTGCTGTGGGTGATGCAGAATTTCAACGCAAATGTCTCGGCAAAATGGGTGACGTGGCGCAGCAAGGCCGCACGATTTTGTTCGTCAGCCATAATATGTCCGCAATTATGCGATTGACCCAGGAAACCATCGTTTTGAACAAAGGACAATTGCTCATGCGTGGGCCAACGCAGGAAGCCGTTGATTTTTATCTTTCATCAGGGCAGGCGCAGGCAGGCGAGCGGGTTTGGGATGTGAAAGATGTCCCAGCTTCGAGCGCCCCATTTAGGCCGATCAGTTTGAAGGTCAAGAATGGAAGCGGCAAGGTCGTGGATACAGTCCGCTCCACAGAACCAGTCACCGTCGAATTTGAATATCAGCTCGATGCGCCTGTCACAGGTCTGCGTGTTGGTTTTTATCTCAGCACCATGCGTGGCGAATATGTGCTTGCTTCTTTCGATACCGATGAGCCGAACCTCTTTGAAAAATTTGATTCACGCAAGTCGGGTCGCTACATCAGCCGCGCAGAAATTCCCGCCGACATTTTCAACGAAGGCCGTTACAGCATTGGCGTGAACGCGAGTTCGTTTGGCGTGCGCCGTTATTTTATGGATGAAAACGCAATTGCATTCAACGTGGATATTTCTGGCGCGCCTGGTACACATTGGCCCGAGCCGCGTGTCGGTCCCGTTCGCCCGCGCTTGAATTGGAAGATCGAGAAATTGGATTAGTAGTCACGCTGCAAGCGTGGCCTACGGGAATATAGATGTCAAACAAAAACACCCTCCGCGATATTCTTGGCGACCTGCCTTTCACAGCTGAAATTGACTGGATGCTTCGGCATGCGGGGCGGAATCGTCCGCGCAAAGATCATTTCAATTTGGATCGTTTGCAAAAGTCTTTGCCTGCGGCGCGTGCGGTCGTTGAGCCATTTGCAAAGAACGCGAAACACGGCAAGAATGTTTTATTCTTTGCCACGCTTCATTATTGGATCGAACAATCCGCATTTCTTGGATTGGCACTCGCCGGACTTGGACACAAGGTCACTTTATTGACATTGCCCTATTCCGAGTGGCACAAGCAAAAGGATAACTTCACACAACGACAACGCACCCTTCACACAAGGGATGCCCTTTCGACATTATTCCCCTTAATTGAACACGCATCTCTTCTTGACCCATCGACACGCTTCGCGTCAGGGAGGCGCCTCAAGCCTGCTACTGTTCTCCCGGAGAGAATCCAGGCTGACGTAAAAGAGATCTCGCTCTGGGATGTACAATACACCCTGATGCGTGAAGAAGTGGACATGAACAATGCCTGTGACCGTGCGCTGTATGACTTGCGAATTCAGCGAAACACATCCGCCGCCAAAGCTGCACTCGAATGGATGCAAACGAAAAACCCCGATGTTGTTTTAGTTCCAAATGGTCTTATTCTTGAAATGGGCATTGTCTTCCGTGTGGCGCGTTATTTGAAGATTGACGCAGTCACCTACGAATTCAACGACCAGCGCGAACAGATCTGGCTGGCGCAAAATTCATCCATCATGCAGCAGGATACGGATTATCTTGTTGAAGCGCGCTGCCATCTCCCAATGACCGATGAAATGTTCGAGCGCGTGGCTGAATTGGAAAATGCCCGCCGTGGCGCTCGCGTGTGGGGTAAATCAAAACGACTGTGGCAATATGTCTCATCGCAAGGCGCGCAAGAGACTCGTAAAATGCTCAAGTTGGATGACCGGCCCGTGGTCATGCTCGCCGCGAATGTTCTGGGCGACAGCCTCACCCTCGGGCGTGACATCTTCGCCGCCTCGATGACCGAATGGATCACGAAAACTGTCCGGTTTTTTGCAAACAGGCCCGATGTCCAAATGGTGATCCGCGTTCATCCTGGCGAAAAACTTGTCCCGCAGGCCAAGTCCATGGGGATGGTTGTGGGCGAAGCCCTACCTGAAATCCCCAGCCATATTCATGTGATTGGCGCGTTGGATAACATTAACACCTACGACTTGATAGAAATCGCCGATGTTGGTTTGGCTTACACCACCACAGTTGGACTCGAAACAGCCATGAACGGCCGTCCCGTCATTTCCTGCGGACAAACCCACTATCGCGGGCGCGGCTTTACCCTCGACCCAAATTCATGGGACGAATACTACGAGACACTTGAAAAGGTTTTGGCGGATATCCCTGCTCATAAATTGAACGAGAAACAAACCGAGTTTGCATGGAATTACGCCTATCGTTTCTTCTTCGAATACCCGCGTCCCTTCCCGTGGCGCTTGATGAATTTCTGGGATGACTTGGAAACATGGCCTTTGGAGAAAGTTTTGAGCGAAGAAGGCCAAAAATTATTTGGCGATACGTTTGGCTTTTTGGTGAATGAACCGTTCAAATGGAAAAACTAAGGAATGTCATCCTGAGCGGAGCGAAGGATCTCTGACACGACGAAAAGACTCTTCGGCCGCTCTGCTTCCTCAGAGTGACACAAAAACAATATGACCGACACAAAACAAAAAGTCCGCGAATTTTATGACGAGATCGGCTGGCAGCAGGAAGATGACGGGTACTATCAAAACGCCCGCTACGAAGACCTGCGCCCTGTTTCGCGCGAATACATCCACAAGACCCGCCTGCGTGTGATGAGTGGACTCATCCCAACCGGCAGGTTTATTTTGGATGCGGGTTCTGGTCCCGTGCAATATGAGGAATACAAAGTCTATTCGCAGGGATACAAAAAGCGCATTTGTTTGGATATTTCCATTCAAGCTTTGCGTGAAGCGCGTGAGAGAATCGGTGAGCATGGATTATTTGTAGTAGGTGACCTTGCAAATCTGCCTTTCAAGCAGGAGTCCTTTGATGGCGTGGTTTCGATGCACGCCATCCATCACCTCGCGTTGACCGAACATCCGCGCGCGTACAGTGAAATCCACCGTGTGCTGGCAAATGGGCGGACTGCCGCCATCGTCAACGGCTGGCATGAACCTTTCTTGAGCCGCTTGGCAGAGCCGTTGATCGGTCTCATGCGCAAATTATCGGGTCGTGCTGAGAAGAAGAAAAAAGAATGGTTAACCGAAGAAGATGCCACAGGCACATTCGTCCAAAAGATGACCCCCGAATGGCTCAAGCGCGAAATTGGCTCGAAGATGAAGATAGAGATCAAACCCTGGCGCAGTATGAGCACCCGCATCTTGAGGTGGTTTGTCCGTCCGTTTGGTGGAAAGGTGCTCTTGAAATTTGTATTTTGGCTTGAAGGTATATTCCCGAAGTTCTTTGCCGAGAATGGGCAGTATCCTTTAATTGTTATTAAGAAGTAGAGACTAGAGACTTGTGACGAATCACTAGTCTCCAATCACTAGTCACTGGAGAAAACTATGAACTGGAAAAATCAAATCGTACTCGTCACTGGCGGAACGGGATCGTTTGGCAAAAAATTCATCAAAATTTTGCTTGAGGAAAAACAGCCGAAGAAAGTCATTATCTTCAGCCGTGATGAATTGAAGCAGCACGAAATGCAGGTCGGTGGATACAACCAGGAAAACCTGCGTTATTTCATCGGCGACATTCGTGACCGTGAGCGCCTCGTGCGCGCCATGCATGGTGTGGATATTGTTGTGCATGCGGCGGCGCTTAAGCAGGTCCCTGCTTGTGAATATAATCCGATGGAAGCCATCAAGACCAACATCATGGGCACAGCCAATGTTGTTGAAGCGGCTCTCGATGCGGGCGTCAAAAAAGTGATGACCATCAGCACCGATAAAGCCGTCAGCCCCGCGAATCTTTATGGCGCAACCAAACTTGCCGCAGAGAAGTTGACCATTCAAAGCAACGCGTATGCCGGGGGTTCAGCAACCAGATTTTCATGCGTCCGATACGGGAACGTCGTCGGCTCGCGCGGTTCGGTGGTTCCGCTTTTTTTGAATCAGCGTACGAACGGAAAGATCACCATCACAGATGACCGCATGACCCGCTTCTGGCTTTCGCTTGAGCAGGGTGTCCGTTTTGTAACCACCTGCATCGAACAAATGGAAGGCGGCGAAGTTTTTGTTCCCAAGATCCCCAGCACAAAAGTTGTTGACCTGGCCAGAGCCATTGCGCCGAAGGCTGAGATAAACATCATCGGGATTCGCCCCGGCGAAAAATTGCATGAGATGCTCATCTCGGAAGATGAAGCGCGCCACACAATTGAACTCGATAAAATGTTTGTTGTGCAGCCTGCCGAAGCCACATGGTTTGGTTATTCATGGCAATCCAAAGGCAAATCTTTAAAAGAAGGTTATTACTATTCCAGCGATAATAATTCAGAGTGGCTCGATGTTGAAGGAATTAAAAAATATATTGCGCCGTTTGATGAAATGTTCACGCAAGGCCAACTCGAAGGATGAGAAGGTCAGCATGTATATAAGTACACATGTACAAAGTTTGACCGCATGTTTTCATGTATACGTGTTTACCTGTAACCATTTCAGCGCATTTATCCCGTGAGCATAATCATGAAAATACTCGTCACAGGTGTCAGCGGCTTACTTGGCATCAACCTCGCGCAAGAGTCAATGAATGCACATGATATTGTCGGCGTGGATCGCGGCACACTGGTCAACGCGCCCTTTAAAATCTTGAAGGCGGATTTGCTGGACTCTGGCGCAGTGGACTCCATTCTCGACTCTGTCCAGCCTGAATGGCTGATCAACTGCGCGGCTCTCGCGGACCTCGAGGACTGTGAGGACAACCGAGAGCTTGCCCGCCGCCTCAACATTGACCTGCCCGCTCAAATGGCAAAGGCTTGCAAAGCGCGGAATATTTCATTCGTCCACATTTCAACCGACGCAGTTTTCGACGGCGAAAAAGATGGTTTCTACACAGAAGAAGATACGCCCCATCCGCTTGGAGTGTATTCGCAAACCAAGCTGGCAGGGGAGCAGGCAGTTTTAGCTGAAAACCAAAAAGCAATCGTAGCGCGTGTCAATTTCTACGGTTGGAGTTTAAGCGGCAAGCGCAGCCTCGCCGAATTTTTCTTAAACAATCTTACCAATCACAAAAGCATAAGTGGTTTCTCAGATATTATCTTCTGTCCAATGTTGGTGAACGCCACGGCTCGTACTTTGATTAAAATGCTGCAGCGCGGCTTTAGAGGTCTCTATCATCTCGTGGGACCGCAAGCCATGAGTAAGTATCAATTTGGCGTGGAGGTCGCCCGTAAATTCAGTTTGCGGGAAGGTGGAATTTTGCCAAAATCCATTCATGCCTCCAGCCTCAGCGCCCGTCGTTCCAACAATTTATGGCTTTCAACCCACAAGTTATCCACAGACTTGGGTGAGGTTATGCCTCCGTTCTCCACAGGTTTAGACGAGTTTTATAGACAATACCAGCAGGGTTACCCACAGAAAATCCGCAGTTATCAACAAAAGTAGGTCAAATTGCCAATTTGCCCTACCAGAGTTGTCCACAGGAAGACCCGAGTTATCCACAGGTTCCACCCACCTTTATCCACAGAAACGGAGGATTTATGGAAATTAAATTCGGAAAACACACAATTGGATTAAATCACCCTACTTATTTCATTGCAGATATCGCCGCCAACCACGACGGCAACCTGGATCGTGCCAAAGAACTGATCCGTCTTGCCAAAGAAGCAGGCGCGGACGCAGCCAAGTTTCAGAATTTCGACGCCCCAAAGATCGTCTCGGATTACGGCTTTAAGGCGATGAATGGCGGACAGGTTTCACATCAAGCCGCTTGGAAGAAATCGGTGTTTGAAGTTTACAAAGGCGCCTCGATTCCGTTTGACTGGTCGATGACCCTTGTTGAGGAATGTAATGAAGTGGGCATAGACTATTTCTCATCTCCGTATGATTTTGAAGCCATTGATTTTCTCGATCAATATGTGGAAGTCTACAAGGCTGGCTCCGGCGAAATTGACTGGATCGAAGCCCTGGAACGCATGGCGAGTAAGGGCAAACCGTTTTTCGTTGCCACTGGCGCATCAACAATTGGTGAAGTGCAAAAAGCAGTTCATGCCATCTTGAAAATTAACAAACAACTGGTTTTGATGCAGTGCAATACTAACTACACTGCCCGCCTGAATAATTACGATCATCTCCATGTGAATGTTTTGAAAACCTATGCGACGATGTTTCCCGATGTGATTCTGGGACTGTCAGACCATACGCATTCGGTTGCGCCTGTCCTCGGCGCGGTGACCTTGGGCGCACGCGTGATCGAACGTCACTTCACGGATAGCAATGACCGCGAAGGTCCCGATCACAAGTTTGCGATGAACCCTCAGAATTGGGCAAAGATGGTCGAAGAGACTCGTTTGTTGGAGCGTTCGCTTGGAAGCCCCGATAAATTCATCGCAGAGAATGAACAGGATACACAAATTGTGCAGCGTCGTTGTCTGCGTGCCGCGCGCGATATCAAAGCTGGCGAGACATTTACCCGTGACATGATCGACGTGCTACGACCCGCCACACCTGGCGCGATCAAGCCTGACCAGATTGAGGATGTCACGGGAACAAAAGCGTTGGCAGATATGCCTCTCGGCAAGGAATTGCGCTGGACGGATTTAGGAGAGTAAGTTCCAAGTGCGGTGTTTCAAGTTTCATGTTCAAAAAGCCCAAAGGAGAACGAAATGACAGCAGTGACGAGGTTTGAGGAGCTGATTGCATGGCAGGAAGCGCGGAAGCTAGTGCAACTGGCTTATCAGGTCACATCGGATGGATCCTTTGCAAAAGATTTTGAGATGAGAGACCAGCTTCGAGGAGCGGCGTTATCTTCAATGACGAACATTGCGGAAGGCTTCGACAATGAATCATCCATCGAGTTTGCCCGTTTTCTCGGCATGGCTCGTCGTTCTGCCGTGGAAGTGCAATCCTTGTGTTACGCCGCCCTGGATGTCAAACACATCACTGATGATGTTTTTCAAACTTGTTACGATCAGGCGAAAAAGACCCAAGCCATCATCGGCGGATTGAAAAAAGCCGTTCTGAAAAATCCCCGTCGCCCTGCAAAACCTTTAACTGCTTCCAAAACTTGAAACCTGAAACCTGGAACGTGGAACTTTGAAAATCCTCTATTTTTCCCTCGATTACTCCACACACGACTATCGCTTTCTGAAATCCATTTCGGAGGGCGGGCATGAGGTGTTCTTTGTTCAACTGGAGGGGAATGCACGCCAGGTGGAGAGTCGCCCTGTGCCGCCGAATGTTCAGCAGGTGATATGGAAGGGAGGACGCGAGCCGTTCCGATGGGGAAGTCTCCTCAAGTTGACCTTCGACTTTCGACGTTTGACCAACGAGATCAAACCTGACCTCATCCATGCTGGTCCCATTCAAACCTGTGCATTCATAGCTGTGTTAAGTGGATTTCGTCCCATTCTCACCATGTCCTGGGGATTTGATTTGATGGATGATGTGCATAAAAGCAAGTGGATGGAATGGATTACGCGGTACACATTGAAACGTTCCACTTTCTTTACCAGTGATGCGAATGTGACGCGCGATATGGCTGTGAAGTATGGAATGAACCCCGAGAAAACTGTTGTCTTCCCATGGGGTGTTGATCTTGAGCACTTTTCTCCGACGATAGACTATCAACCATCAACCATGGTCAATCGTCCCTCGTCCGCGGTCACGCTCTTCTGCAATCGCTCCTGGGAAACCCGTTACGGCGTGGATGTTCTTGCGCGGGCGTTCGTCAAAGTGGCGGGGCAAAATGAAAACATAGATTTGATTCTATTAAGCGGCGGCTCGCAAAATACGAACATCCGTAGGATATTGCAAAGCGGGAGCGTGCTGGATAAAGTCACATTTGGCGGGCAGGTTTCACAAACCGATCTGCCGCGCTGGTATCATATGGCTGACCTGTATATCTCCCCTTCCCACGTGGATGGTTCGTCCGTTTCATTGATGGAAGCACTGGCTTGTGGCTTGCCATGCTTGGTCTCTGATATTCCCGCCAACAAGGAATGGGTTGTTGAAAATGAAAACGGCTGGTTGTTTCATGATGGCGACGCAGATCATCTCGCTGAAAAGATACTGGCGGCGATCTCTCAAAGGGAGGAACTGCCCAAGATCGGCCGGGCAAGTCGCAGGTCCGCTGAGATGCGTGCGGATTGGAAAAAGAATGCCGAAGCGCTGATGAATGTCTATCGAAGTCTCGGAGAAAAAAATGCTCAATAAAAAAGATTTGTTAAATGGTTTTGGAAAAATAAATATCCGAAGTGATACGATTGTTGTACATACGTCATATAAATCATTGGGCGGTGTGGAGGGCGGCGCGGATACGGTAATTGATGTGATGCGCGAGCTGGTTGGGCCGAGCGGTACGGTAATGTTCCCGGCATTCAATTTTCAATCGTGGACGGAGACGCATTATTTTGACGTGATCGAGACGCCGTCGAAGATGGGCATGATCACAGAGATGGCGCGTCTCAAACCTGACGCAAAGCGGACTCCGCATCCGATTTACAGTTTCTCCGTTTTGGGTGCGCGCGCGGATGAATTTTCTAAGGCTGATGATGTCGAGGCGTACGGTCCGAACTCTGCGTTTGCATTGTTCCATAAATTGAATGCGACCTTGATCAGCATTGGTCTCGATTTTAATAATACATTTTCGATGCATCATTATATTGAATACAATACAGGCTGTGATTATCGCCGCGTGAAGGAATTCGCAGGCATTTACATGGGCTATGACCGCAAGCCGCAGATCAAGACCTATTCGATGTTCGTGCGCAATCATGACCGTGTGAAGACTTACATCGTGCCAGGCATGAACGATTTGCTTCACGCAGGTGTGATCAAGGAAATTCAAGTGGGCGCAGCAAAAGTCCATTACCTGACCGCGAATGAGTTTTTTGATAATATGTCTGTTATTGTGCGCGAGCACCCTGAGAAATTGCATTATATTGAAGAGCCGAAGTATTAACCCTCACCCTGTCCCTCTCCCGAAGGGAGATGGAACTTAAGGGAAAACCTCCGTTTATTAAGGTGAATTAACCATGAAACCCTACACATCCCTCAAATCCATTCTCGCTGAGTTTTATCCGCTTCACCGAACCCTGGCTTCCGATGATCAAGACAAGACCCTTGAAATCATCGGCTCCTACATGCCTGATTCATCCAACTACACAATTGAAACTTATAAACCTCTTGTACAGGCATGGACATGGAAAGTGCCCGAACGATTTGTCGTCCATGAGGCTTTTCTTGAAATTGAAGGCGGTGAGCGTGTGGTGGATTTCAAGAATAATCCGCTTCATATTGTTTCGTATTCCTTGCCGGTAGATAAAACACTCACATTTGAAGAACTCCAGCCCCACTTGCATTTCAACGAAAAACGTCCGCACGCAATTCCGTGGGTGTTCAAGTATTATGACCGTGTGTGGGGATTCTGTTTGGCCAAGACTGTATTTGATAAACTCCCGCGCGACAAAAAATATCGCGTAGTTATCAAGTCTGAATTTGTCACCGACCCGAAACAAGGCTTCAAGGTGGCTACGGCTGTAGTCCACCCTGATGGAGGACCCAACCCTGAAGCGGGTGAGATCGTTATTCAGGCGCACACTTGTCATCCCATGCAAGCCAATGACGACGGCGCGGGCGTGGTCAGCGCCATTGATCTGGCGCGGCGGCTTGCTGAAAAGCCCTTGCCCGCTGGCTCGATGAGTGTCCGCTTTTGGTTTGGGCCTGAGACGATTGGTACGATTGTTTATCTCTCACATAATGAACATCTCATCCAGAATATGCGTGGAAGTATTTTTATGGAGATGACGGGCAATAAAAATAAAATCGCCTGGCATCATACCCGCCAACACAATCATGTGTTGGATCGCATTGCAGGCTCCGTTGTAAAAAATACCCAGCACGAAGAAAGATTTTTTGCAGATTACCCGCCGAACGACGAGCGCGTGATGAATGGACCCGGAGTTAATATCCCCAGCATTTCCATCAATCGCTGGCCTTATAATGAATACCACACCAGCGATGACAATCTCGACATTATCCATGACGACATGTTAAGCGGCGCGGCTGAAATCGCGGAGCAGGTTGTGCGCATCTTTGCCACAAACTACATTCCGAAGCGAACGTTCCGAGGACCGGTATTTCTCAGCGGCAATGGTCTGTGGGTGGATTGGCATGAAAACTTTGCCCTCAATCGTGCCATTGAAAAAATCATGATGCGTTTTGAAGGCGAGCACACTGTCTTCGACATCGCCGAACAGGTTGGACTCGATTACTGGATGGTGCGCGATTACGTCGAAAAATTCCGCAAAAAGGGGTTTGTGACTCCCTTGCCGATTCCTTCTGAGGCGCAATCTGCGTAAGGACATACTAGGGACACAGCACCGCTGTGTCCCTACAATAAAAATATGAGACCAAAAATCGTTGCCATCATTCAAGGACGCATGAGTTCTTCCCGTTTACCTGGGAAGATTCTCGCAGACATCGCGGGGCAGCCCATGTTACAGCGCGTCTTCATTCGGACTTCGCGGTCTGCCACAGTTACCGAAACCATTTTCGCCACGACGACTGACTCCACTGACGACCCTGTGGCTGAGTACTGCGACTTTAGCGGAATCCCATTCACACGCGGCAGTCAATTCGATGTGCTTGACCGTTATTATCAAACCGCGTTACAAGCCAAAGCGGATGTTGTAGTCCGCATCACGGCTGATTGTCCCGTAATTGACCCTGATTTGATCGATGATGTAGTGAAAACGTTACTCGGTGAATCGGGACGCTTCGCGGGGAATTGGGAATCGGAATTCGATTTTGTTGCCAATCGTCTTCCTCCACCTTGGAATCGAACCTATCCCATTGGCTTGGATGTGGAAGCCTGCACATTTAAGATATTAAATAAGGCATGGAAGGAAGCCAATGAACCGCAGCACCGCGAACACGTTATGCCTTACTTTTACGAAGGTGTAAAACTGATTACTGATAACCGATCACTGAAAACTGGTACCTCCCCACGCGGATTCAAAGTTGCCCTCCTCCATCACACCACCGATTTCGGCGATTACCGCTGGACAGTGGACACTCCTGAAGATCTTGAATTTTTGCGCCAGGTCTACGCCCGTTTCTATGGGCGTGATGATTTCACATGGAAAGAAATGCTCGACTTGGTTCATGATGAGCCCAAGTTGATGGAGATCAACGCAAGCGTGAAACACAAGACATTGAAGGATATTGATAAGAGGGCTTTGAAGCGTTAGAAAGTTGGAAAGTTTGAACGTTGAAACGTTAAAACTTGTAAACATGCAAACAATGACCATGCCACTGATCACATTATTCTCCGCCCCCAAACCCTTCACCGATCCGCACATCGCGATGATCCAACGCAACGCGATCCGCTCATGGATTCTGCTCCCTGATGTCGAAGTCATCCTACTCGGCGAAGAAGAAGGACTTGCCCAAGTTGCGAAAGAACTTGGAGTGAAGCATTTACCCAACGTTGCCTGCAATGACAGCGGCACGCCGTTGATCTCGTCCATGTTTCAACTCGCGCGTGACGCTAGTCAACGCAGCAACAGTGACCTGCTCTGCATCATCAACGCGGACATGATCCTCATGCCTGATTTCGTTGAAGCCGCGAAGCAGGTTTTATATCTGGAGTCCGACAGCTTGCTGTCGAAAAAGCAGGAGCAAGCTCCTGCACTCCAGAAATTCGTTCTCCTCAGCCAACGCTGGGATTATGAAATTGCAACCCAGCTTGATTTCACCGAAGGGTGGGAATCGAGGCTGTGGGAATCTGTCAGAAAACAAAATCAGCTTCACCGTCCCGCGGGAAGCGATTTTTTCCTTTTTCCAAAATCCTGTTATCAAGATATTCCCGATTTAATAATTGGAAGGGCAGGCTGGGACAACTGGATGATCTACAAAGCATGCCAGGAAAAATGGCCTGTGATTGACTGCACGCCATCGGTCATGATCGTGCATCAGAACCACGATTACAGTCATCTACCCGGAGCGAAGCCTCATTATGAACATCCCGAAACCAACGAAAATATTCGTCTCGCGGGCGGACAAGCTAACATCCGCTACACGATTCTGGATTCGACGCACCAATTGGTGAATGGTAAACTTTCCCGCCCGAAGATGACATCGGTACGTTTTACACGGAAGTTCGAATTATTTCTTCGCTTGATCTTCTTCTTCTTGCCAGAAAATATGATTGAAAATATTGCCCGCCCAAAGCGATGGAAAAAGCGAATCGCCAAGCTTTTCAAATCGTAAATCCAAAATCTGAAATCGGAAATCGCCACATGCGTAAAGGCCAAAACCCCGCCAAGTTCGTCAAAGACGTCCCCCGCCCACAGCGGATCACCGTTGCGCTGTTGAATTACATCCCCTTCCTGAGCGGATTCTTCGCCGAGACTCTCGATGTGCTGAAAGTCTCGCTCGAGTCCATGCGCAAGGATGCGGGTTTGCCGTTCGACCTGATGGTCTTTGACAATGGCTCCTGTGCCGAAGTGCGCGAGTTCCTTGTGAAAGAAAAAGACGAAGGGCGAATTCAATATTTGATCTTTTCCGAAAAAAATATGGGTAAAGGTGGCGCATGGAACGTCATGCTGACAGGCGCGCCTGGTGAGATTATTGCCTACACCGATGCCGATGTTTTGTTTTCCCCAAATTGGCTTTCGCGTTCTGTGGAAATTCTTGAAATCTTCCCCAACGTTGGCATGGTGACCGCGCGTCCCTTCCGCACGCCACCTGAATTTTACGAATCGACTCTCAAGTGGGCGCGAGAAAATGCAAAACTCGAAGATGGACAATTCATTCCATGGGATACATTCCTTGAGTTCAATCTCTCGCTCGGGCAGACTGAGGAAGAGAATAAAAAAGTCTATGCAGAGACAAAAGACTGGCGCATTCAATACAAAGGTGTGACCGCGCTCGCGGGCGCATCGCATTGGCAGTTTACGGCGTACAAATCCACACTTCAGCAGTTCCTGCCCTTTGACATGGACAAGCCGATGGGCCAGGTCCGCCAATTGGACAAGCGCATGAACGACGCGGGCTTGCTGCGCCTGATGGTCTCCGACCCGCTGGCGATGAATATGTCCAATACGCTGGGGTATTTGCGCGGGGAACTCAAAGGCGGCGAGAAAAAGAAACGTGTTTCGTTTGGCAAGCGCGTGTTGGAGTTGGGTCCGATCAAGAAGATTTTGTTGGCGATGTATAACAGGATATTTACTTGGTATTATTCGTAATAGTAGCAACCCCGCTGGTTGAGTAGGGCGGGTGTTTTTCCCGCCCGTATCGAAACCAGCAATGACAAGTAAACTTGAAATTCAGATGTGTGGTTTCGATACGCCCTTCGCAAAGAACGCTCAGGGCTACTCAACCACCGTATGGGACAAGAGTTTTTATGGCATGGATGTATATTCTCGAATGTTGTGACGGCTCATATTACGTCGGCTCAACCAAAGACCTGAAACGACGCATGTCTCAACATCAGGATGGGATTGGCTCAAACTACACTTCTAAGCGATTGCCAGTGAAACTGGTTTATTGTGAAGAATATGACCACGTTGCCGACGCATTTTATAGAGAGAAACAAGTCCAAGGTTGGACTCGGCGCAAGCGCGAAGCCTTGATTAACGGCACTCCAGAACTTTTGCCTGCCCTTGCGAAAAAGGTTTTTGATAGAAGTAAAATTGAAAAAGATAATTTGATAGATGACGAACTCGGTGGTTGAGTAGCCCCGTGTTCGTCGGGGCGTATCGAAACCACCAGTAACCAAGAAGATTTTGTTAGCGGTGTATAACAAGATTTTCAGTTGGTATTATTCTTAAGCAATCTCGTTTAACTGTGACGGTTTGCTAATAAAGCGAGATCAAAATGGTAAAACGAAAACGGTCACACTCTATAAAAGACCAATCAACAAAATCATTTCGGGTTAAGCCTGCCAATAAACCCGAAGTAATAGATTATTATCTTACAAGCCCTGATGGAAAAGACTGGACAAGACATCCTGGAAATGTAATTGCGATGATACAGGGTCGGAAATTGGAGGATTCTGATCAAGAAATTGACTCAGTAATCGACCCAATTGCCGAACTTGCAAAAGAGAAGGAAAATAAACGCTTATCGGAGAAATTGATTGATTGTCGTCACAAGCTTTACGCCGTCAAATATCACCTGTTGTCTATAAAAAACGAAATCAAAGAACGCGTTGGAGAGTTTGAAAAGAACTATTCAGCAGGAGCAGGTATAGCGTTTGAAACAGAGAACCCCAGGTTAGTCTATGAGGCCGAAGCATTTTTGTTTCAAGTAAAAAGTAGTCTTGATATATTAGTGCAAGGGTTGGGGGGCGTTATTCCTCCTCTGAAATCAATGCATTCTTTCAAAAGTAAAAATATTGATGGAGTTGAACATTCTGGGGGATCCGTTATTACTGCTCTAAAGACAAATGGTTTTGAATCTTTAGGGGAACTTTTTGAGACTCATAGAGCAGAATGGATTCAAGATTTAGTCGATATGCGCGACACGATTACCCATTACAGTCGCTTGCGCCATTTTCATTGCTTTATAGAAGAGCCCTATATGGGTGGGAATGAAGTAATTATTCATTATCCTACAATGCCGACAGGCGTGAGAGTTGATGTGTATTGCGAAACTAACTACGAGAAATTATTGCAATTGTATAAATCAGTTCTCGCAGCAATAAAAATAGAGTAGTGTCCGTTAAAGTAGAACCAACCCAAAGTTAAGAAAGAAGCGAAATCATTTCAGTGACCAAACGTATCTTCATCTCCGCCGACCACGGCATGGCAATCATCTACTTCCTGCAAAGCGACGTCGTTCTGACCCTGCTTGCCGCGGGCGTTGAGATCATCGTCCTCACCGACGATGACACCAAAGAAAAAATCGCCCAACGTTTTGCAAGACCTGGGCTGGCATTCGAAGGTCTGCGCCTCAAACAGGCGAACGACTACGCCCGCAAAGTCAGCCCGCGCTGGCAGTGGCTACTCGCCTACCTGCGCCGCGTCGGCGGCTCGCGCCGCATCAACACCGAAGCCATGGACAGCCACATCTGGGAAGTCTGGGCGGAGAACGGCTGGAAATTCCGTTTGGGCATTTGGATTCCGTCCGCGCTGGCGATTCTGCTCCTGCGGAATTTTTCCTTCGCCCGCAGATTTTTGATTCGAATGCAGAACCGCTTCACGCCTGACCCTGGGCTGTATACCGACCTATTTGACAAATACAACCCTGACATGGTCATCGCTTCGACTCCAGGCTGGCGCATGGACCGTTACCTCCTGCGCGAATCTGCCCGACGCGGCATCCCGAACATGACCGTCATCGTCGGCTGGGACAATTCATCGTCGTACAACATCTCAGGCGCGGACGTGCAGTGGGCGACCTGCTGGTCTGAGTTGCAAAAAGAGGAACTCGTCAAAGGTTCGGATTGGAATCCCGAGCATGTGCATGTGGGCGGCATCCCCTCGTATGACGGATATTTTCGCAAGCAATGGCTCATGCCGCGCGACGAATATTTCAAACTACACGGTCTCGACCCCAAGCACAAGTTGATCTCGTACGCTAGCAGTTTTGTCCATTTTGCGCCGAACTATCCCAACATTGAAGCGCTGGCGAAACTGGTTTCATCTGATTCACTGGCAGAGCCTTCGCAGTTGTTGATCCGTCTGCATCCGAGTCACTTTCAAGACAAGCCGAAAATCTTTGCCGAAGAACGTCAGCGCGTGTTTGAGTTGGAGAAGAAATATCCGCACGTGCACGTTGTCCAGCCTGTGGCATTGGGCGGCTCACTCGGCTACTACGGCGGCGAAGACATGGACGAGAAATCGTCCATGATGGCGTATTCGGATGTGGTAGTGACAGTTTATTCGACCATGCTAGTTGAGACCGCCGTCCACGATACGCCGATGATTGCCGCGACCATTGATGTCCCCAGCGGGTGGAACAAAAAAGGGAAATTCTCTTTATCTCTGAAAGAGATTGGCGATTGGCCTACGCATCAAAGATTTCGCGAAGCGAAGGCAGGACGTGTTGTTACTACAGAGAATGAGTTGCGCGCTACGTTGAATGCATATTTGAAGAATCCAGCTCTTGACTATGCCGAACGCAGGAAGTTCGTTGAAGATGAAATCACTTTCACCGATGGAACGTCTGGCAAACGGACTGCTGAGTTTATTTTGAAAGTACTAGAGAAAATTAACCGCGAAGAGCGCTAAGGTCGCGAAGATTTAAGGGCTTTTTCTTGGCGTGCTTAGCGCTTAAAAACATTCGTGCCTCTTTGTGTTCTTTGTGGTAAAAATGGGTTCTTGGAGAACAAATGAAAATAAAATTCCTATATATCCTATCAATATTAATCATCACTACCCTGGCTGCCTGCGGCACTGCTCAGCCGGCATTGAGCTCCGAAGATATTGCGAATACGGCTGTCGCAGACGCATGGATCGCCATCACTCAAACGCAAGCCGCAATGCCCACTGCAACTCTTGCACCGCCTACAGCGACGTCTGAACCCACGTTGACTCCCTTTCCAACCTTGCCGCCGCTCCCTGTGCTTCCAACTGCGACGGTAGCAGCTCCTGCAACGGATCCTTGCAACCAGGTCCCGCCTCAGGAACCCCAAGGTGTCTTGGTAAATGTTGAGTTTATTAATCAATCAGATGGACAGGTTAATCTTTCAATCGGTATGAGCACGCCAAATGATAAAAGCGAGTGCGTTACTTATTCATTTGCTTTCGGCAAAGTCGGCGTGCCCACAACCAAAGTGTTGGCAGGTTGTTATTGGGGCTATGCCTGGATCACAGGCGACGAACCCTCCGTTGCCAGAACTGGGAATACCATTTTATGTATGACCGACACGAGCGGAATTTATCATATCGAAATCACCAAGGAACGCATTGAATTCAAATAACCGTGGTTTATGAATGAAAAGCGCCCCAAGTTCCTCTTCTACTTCTCCATCACCTTAGTGATTTGCTCAAGCGCGCTCTATCACTTTGCAGCAAAGAGCATGCCGTCGAATGTGAACTTCATCGTATCCCTTTTGGTGACGT
The DNA here is from genome assembly GCA_030680795.1 of Anaerolineales bacterium. GTDB lineage: Bacteria > Chloroflexota > Anaerolineae > Anaerolineales > Villigracilaceae > Villigracilis. The sequence continues at coordinate 61,146 of JAUXUL010000036.1, forward strand.
ACATTGTTGCGGTTGTGGTTGTTTTATTGACCATCTTTTTCTTCCCTATTCAAAACGGACTTGTCTTCGAGTTGAAACAAATCAACTCGGCAAGTATCGGATTGGCCATTGCCATCGTCGGAATCGAGTTTGGCTTTCTGCGTATCTATCGCTCAGCTGGCCTCTCGGCCTTGCCGCGGTGTTGGTCAATGTAGTGGCTTCGCTGATTTTAGTGTCTGTGGCGATTTTTGTGTTCAAGGATAAATTGAACTGGGTCAATATCGCTGGGATTTTGGTCTGCCTGGCCGGGCTGATCATGTTGAATTGGAAAAGATAAACAGGAGTTTTTATAAAAATGCTTTCTCGCATCAAATCCGCTGCTCGCATCCTGCTCAAAGGCGACTCCAAAAAGAAAAACCGCAACCCCATCCCTGCCATCACCACCGAGGAGGTGGCGGAGATCAAGCAGTTCTTCCCGCGCGAGAAGTTCTTCATCATGGGCCACGCCCGCTCAGGGACGACTCTCCTGATGCGCCTGGCGCGCCTGCATCCCGAAGTGCACTGCAACTATCAGGCGCACTTCTTCACGCGCCAGCCTTTGCTCAAGTCACTGGTGAATACGCCCGAAGCGGAAGAGTGGCTTACGCGCAAGTCCAACCGCTGGAATCAGGGACGCGACCTTTCGCCGCTTGTCCTGCGCTCCGCCGCCGATTTCATCATGGAACGCGATGCGGCTCGCGAAGGAAAGATGATCGTAGGCGACAAAAGTCCCTCGTCCACCATTCATGGACAGGCTGTGCGCGACATGTATATGGTCTACCCCGATGCGAAACTGATCTACATTATCCGCGATGGACGCGATGTGTTGATCTCGGAACGTTTTCGGAATTTTGTGGAAGAATCCAAATTCTTAAGCACGGAAGACAAACGCATCATTGCTGACCTGCAAGTTGATTCTGCTCCATTTACAGATGGACGCCGTTCGATCTTCACCGAGACCTTCATCCGCCGCGTGGCGAAAGACTGGGTGGAAGATTTGCAGGAGACCGAAGATGAAGGTAAAAGATTATTTGGCGAGAATTATATTGGGATGCGCTATGAAGACCTGCTGAACAACTCGTTTGAAGAAATGTCGCGCTTGTGGAAATTTTTAGGCGTGAAAAATATCAATGTGTCACTTGTGGACGAGATCAAAACCGAGATGGGATCAAACCCCGATGAGGAGTGGCAGGCCAAACGGAATGAAGGCATCGCATCCTTCCTTCCAAAAGGGCAGGCTGGGAATTGGTCGAAATTGTTTACGGCGCGAGACAGGATGATTTTCAAGGAGGCAGCCGGTGAAATGTTGAAAAAATGGAAATATGAAAAGGATTCCGATTGGTGAGTTGTAAACTACAGAGGTGCAAAGGAAAAAATAAATTCAGCACTTTGTGATTTGATATACTGCTAAAGCAGGAGTACCTATGTCTCTTTTGATAAATGTTTTTCAAATGAAGAAAAAGCAGATCGCCTCACTTTTCATTGGTATGAGTGCTGTCTTGGGGGCTATTTTATTCACCATGTTCATTATTCCCAAGTCGGAGCCAGGCAACCAGTTGATTATGGGATTATCGGTAATCAGGGTTTTTATCGGCATCTTTTTCTTGGGGCTTTTACTGATTAATGTTGGGGCAATATTATTTATCACCGTGAATTTGGGTTCTTGGCAAAAAGAATTTGAAAGAAAGGTGATTGGATATTTTTTAGACCATCAAGCAGTAGTAATGATAGGTTTGTATGGCGTCTTTATTTTGACGGGTGCGTTTTTATTGCTGATCATACCGCCTATTATCCGCCCTCTTACTTTTTTACAGCCGGTTAGCACTCGTTTAGGTGGTTTCTTAGGATGGATCTTTTTGGCCAGCTTACTTCTTATTGTATTGTTGCGTCTTCTTGCTGCAGAAATGAAAATTAATGAGCCGGTTGTAGCCCGATTGGATGAAATTCTAATTCTTGTGGGGTTATTCCTGGTGGTCTTTGTCCTATATGCACATTTCGCCGCCCTGATAGGTTGGATCAACAAAACCAAATATTCTTTTTGGGATCTACTTGCCGGGCAATTCTTACAAGGGAAGCTTTATTTGACGAATCCGCCCTATACTCACGACCTGACCCTGTATGAAGGAAACTGGTATGTTCCCATGCCGCCCCTGCCCGCTATTTTGATGATGCCTCTGGCCTACTTGATCGGGGCGGAGAATATCAGCACAAGCTACCTGTCCATGGTTTTTAGTGCCATCAATGGGGTTCTCGTTTTTTTGATTTTGAGACAGATTAATGATCGTCAATGGATCCAAATTTCCAAGAGGGGAATTTTCTTGCTTGTCATTATATTCTTGTTTGGCACCCCGCACCTTTGGGTTGGTATTAGCGGGCGGGGATGGTATGTCAGCCAGATTTTGACAGTACTGTTTTTGGCCCTGGCAACTTATTCGGCCTTGCGGTCATGGCCGGCGTGGTTGATCGGAACTTTTATCGCCATTGCAATGATTGCACGGCCTAACAGTTTGATGACTTGGCCGTTCGTTTTCGCAATTTCGATGCAGATACTGAAAGAAAACCAGGGAAAAATTGACCTGAAGCATGTCTTTCATTGGAGTATAGAGACGGTACCTCCAATTGTCATAGCTGTTATCGGGTTACTCACTTATAACTACTTAAGATTCGAAAATGTCCTTGATTTTGGATACACTACTGTTAATGCTGGTCCAGATATAGTGAAAAATGTACAAACCTGGGGCGTATTTTCTCCTCACTTCATACTTAATAATCTTAAGGTTATGTTTTTCAGGATGCCCCGGATAAATTTAAGCAGCCAATGGCCGCTTGAACCATCAACTACCGGCATGAGCGTCTTCCTGACCACGCCTCCCTTGATTTATCTGTTCCATCGTTATCCAAAGCAGTGGTGGATCATTGGTGCCTGGGTTGCAGTCCTTTTTAATATAACTTTGCTTAGCTTTTACCATAACACCGGCGCTCATCAGTTTGGTTACCGCTATATCCTTGATATGCTGGTGCCCCTGATAACCATGCTGGCTGTAGGGTTGGGCAGGAAAATCCCCTGGCATTTTATAGTTCTTGTTTTGGCCAGTATAATTATCAACATGTATGGGGCAGACTGGTTTATGAATGGATGATGTCTTTTTAAGGTAAATATGAAATTTTTAATTGCTGGGTTGGGTTCCATAGGACGCAGGCATTTTCGTAATTTGATTTCACTTGGCGAAAAGGATATTGTTCTACTTCGCACACACAAAGCCACTTTACCTGATGATGAATTGGCGGGTTACCCTGTTGAGATAGATATAAAGGAAGCACTTATAAAACACAAACCAGACGCTGTGATTGTATCAAATCCCACTTCCATGCATTTGGATGTTGCCATCCCTGCGGCAGAAGCGGGGTGTGCAATTTTGCTTGAAAAACCGATCTCTCATTCCACGGAGAGATTGGATATGTTACAAGCTGCCGCGAAAAATAACAATTCGAAAATTCTGGTCGCATTTCAGTTTCGCTTTCATCCTGGATTAATGCGTGCAAAACAATTGATCTCAAATGGCGAAATTGGGCGGGTCATTTCGGCGCACGTCCATTTTGGTGAATACCTGCCAGCCTGGCATCCATGGGAGGATTACAGAAAAGGATATGCGGCTCGCGCGGATATGGGCGGCGGTGTGGTATTGACCCAATGTCACTCGCTGGATTATCTTCCGTGGCTGGTTGGAAAGGTTGTGTCCGCATGGGGATTTACGGCAAAGTTAAGCGACCTTGAGGTGGATGTAGAAGACACAGCAAAGATTGGTTTGCGTTTTGAAGGCGGGGCGTTGGCCAGTCTGCATTTGGATTTCAATCAGCAACCGCCTGCGCATCACTTTGAAGTAATTGGCACAAAAGGTACTGTGAAGTGGGATCTTTCTGATGGCGCAACACGCATATATCGGGCTTCGCCTGAGTCTCTTGCAATCTCCACAGGAATGGGGATCAAGGCTGGCGGCGAGTGGGAAACGTATCCACTTCCTGACGGCTGGGAGCGCAATCTCATGTTCCTGGAACAGATGAAACATTTTGTTGCAGTAGTGCATGCTGAAGCAGACCCGATCTGTACGCTGGATGATGGTGTGCGGGTGCAATATCTTGTCGGCGCTCTTCACAGGTCCAGTGTTACGGGCAGTGCAGTCGATTTTATAATTTGAATTTTGGGTTGTCTATTTAGTGATGTAAATGCAAAAAATTAAATCGATTCTCCGCTTTAAATATTTTGTTGAATGTCTTTTAATGATTCTGATTTCAGGCCTTGCTTACTTGCTGTTTATTCCAAAATTCGGTTATTTCAACGACGACTGGTATCTGATGTATGCGGCGGGGGCGAAGGGGCCGGCTGTATTTTGGGATATTTTCAGCATTGACCGTCCCTTGCGCGCGCTGGTGATGATACCGGCGTATACCTTCTTTGGCGCGGATCCGCTTTATTACAACCTGAGCGCGTTCCTGTTTCGGCTGCTCGGTGGATTATCTTTTCTATGGATTCTTCGTATGGTCTGGCCAGGAAAGAACCGTATGACTCTTTGGATGGCCATTTTATTTTTACTGTATCCGGGCTTTTTGTCCCAGCCAAATGCGATTGATTATCTTAGTCATCTTGCCGGGCTGGCGGCGGGGATGCTTTCCATCGGTTTGACGCTCCAAGCAGTTCAATCCAATACGTGGAAGCGCAAGGCCTTGTTTTATCTCGCCTCGATTTTGCTGGGCTGGTTTTATCTCGGCCAGATCGAGTGGTATATCGGACTTGAATTCTTCAGGTTCGCTTGTATTTTTCTTTTGGCGTTTCGCTTGAACGAAACGATATGGGTGAGGGCGGCCAGGTTCTTTCAGTATTCGCTTCCCGTGTTTTTGATCCCTGGCGTGTTTTTGGCATGGAGACTCTTTTATTTCAAGAGCGAGAGAGGTGCAACAGATGTGGATTTGCAATTAACCGACATGCGAGCGGAACCGTTGAAATTCCTTTTCAATTACTCATCCGCACTCTTAAATGACTTTTTTGATGTACTGCTCCACGCCTGGTGGCTGCCGCTCCGCCGCCTTAGCGCTGGAATGACCACTCAGGAATGGATGCCGGGATTTGGAATTGCTTTTTTGGTGTTGCTTTTGGTGTGGATATTTTCCGGCGTAGCTCAAGGGCCCGGGGACGTTGAATCAGGCCAAAGGTCCGTTTGGAGGCGGGAGCTAATTTGGGTTGGCCTTGGGGCGCTTGTATTCGGATTATTCCCCGTTATTTTGGTCGGTCGTACAGTTGATTTTAAGAATTTTTCACGATATACATTGATTGCATCTATAGGAGCGGTACTATTATGGCAGGTTGTGTTAAGCTATATTTCCAGCTTGCGGTTACGGAATGCTCTTTTTGGAATCCTGATCGTTTCCGCATCGCTGACTCACTATGCCAATGGATTTGTAAAAGCTCGCGAAACAGAAGCCACTCGTAATTTCTGGTGGCAGGTCAGCTGGCGTATTCCTCAGATAAATCCTGGCGCGACTTTGGTCACACATTACACTGTAGTAGCCGAGGAGGATTATTTTACGTGGGGCCCCGCCAATCTTCTTTATCACCCTGAATCCGATCACGAAAAATATGTTCAACCGGCTGTTTATGCCGTGGTTCTGAATGAGAAGACTGTTGCCAAAGTTCTTGCTCACGAACCTCAGGATTATTCCAATCGTCGCAGCATCCGCACTTATCCAAATTACCGCAATATTCTAATCTTTACTCAGCCAACCCCCGCCTCTTGCGTTCAAGTAATAGATTTACATCAGGTGGAATTATCTTCTGCTGAAGATTTGCGTGTGACCGACATTGCGCCGTATTCAGAGGCAGACCAGATCGCATTGAATGAGTCGTTCCATGTTCCACCTGCAATCCCCTTTGGTCTTGAACCGCCTAATGAGTGGTGTTATTACTACGAGAAAGCTTCATATGCCCGCCAGTTGGGGGATTGGGATGAAGTTCTTCGTTTGGGAGAGGAGGCCATATCCCGTGGTTTTATTGCAAAAGACCAGATCGAGTGGATGCCATTCCTGCAGGCCTATGCGTATTCTGATTATACTGTCCGCCTGAACGAACTCGCTTCTTTCATGACCTCGGACCTGCCAGCCTTGCAACAGGCCTGTCACACGCTGACAGCCATGCCGCTTGCCCCGAACACTCTCAACGAGATCAGCCACCTATTTTGCATCGAATAATGGGGATGGGTAGCCGAAAAAATCCAAAATTCACCGCCTGAATTTTGGAGTATAATTTGCGCTTGTGTTTGACAAATAATAAAACTTCGGAAGTCTCTCTACATGTTTTTTAATTGAAAGACTCCGAAAAGGCTTCCGAAGTTTACACTTTTCATGGAGTAAAAAATGGCAAAAGCAAAACTCATCCCGCCTTATGGCGGCAAACTGGTCAACCTGATGGTCGAAGGCAAGGAGCGTGAAGAACTTCTCGCCCGCGCCGGGCAACTTCCTTCCATCAAGATCACCATGCGTAATATGTGCGACCTCGAATTGATCGCCACGGGCGGATTTTCTCCACTGGCCACATTCATGGGCAAAGCCGATTATGACCGAGTGCTCAAGGAAATGCGCCTTGCGGATGGAACGCTCTTCCCGCTTCCCATCACCCTGACAGCTGATCCTAAAGAACTAGCGACCATTGGCGAAGAACTGGCATTGCGAAGCGCAAACTTCGATCTGATCGCGGTGATGACTCTTGATGAGGTCTATCACTGGGATGCAGAGACCGAAGCGACATTGGCTTATGGTTCAACTGACTCCAAGCACCCGATGGTCTCTGAGATGGAGCGGTGGGACAAGGTCTGCATCTCTGGACCAATGAAAGTTGTTAACCTCCCCAAGTATTATGACTTTGTGAATTTGAGACACACGCCCGTTCAGATACGTGACATGCTCGAAAAGATGGGACATGATAATGTGGTCGCATTTCAGACCCGCAATCCTTTGCACCGCATTCATGAAGAACTCACCAAACGCGCCGCGGCTGAGGTCAAAGGCTCGTTGATCGTTCACCCCGTCGTCGGTATGACCAAGCCCGGTGATGTGGATCATTACACCCGCGTCCGAACATACAAGGCGTTGGTGGATAATTACTACGACAAGAAAGACACCATGCTCAGCCTGCTTCCGCTGGCAATGCGTATGGCGGGTCCAAAGGAAGCGTTACTGCATGCCATCATTCGTCGTAACCACGGTGCGAATCATTTTGTTGTCGGCCGCGATCACGCAGGGCCGGGAAACGATTCTTCGGGCAAACCATTCTACGGTCCGTATGAGGCGCAGGAAGTCATGAAGAAATACGAAGCCGAGCTAGGCGTCAAGATGATCCCGTTCGAAATGCTCGTCTATCTGCCTGATGAAGATCGTTATGTCGAAGAGAAGGAAGTGCCCAGGGGCATGAAGACAGCCAATATTTCCGGCACACAAGTCCGCGATGAATATCTGATCAAGGGTAAGTTGTTACCTGAATGGTTCACACGACCCGAGACCGCTGAGATCTTGCGCGAGATGTATCCGCCGCGCCACAAGCAGGGCTTTTGTATTTGGTTTACCGGCTTAAGCGGTTCAGGCAAGAGCGCCACATCAGAGGTGCTCACCACGTTGCTCCTCGAACGCGGACGTGAGATAGCCATTCTCGATGGTGATGTGGTTCGCACGCATCTTTCCAAGGGACTTGGTTTCAGCAAGGAAGATCGCGACACCAATATCATTCGCATCGGATTCGTAGCCGGCGAAATTGTCCACGCAAGCGGTGCTGTGATTTGTGCAGCAATTAGTCCATACCGCGCTACCCGCGCAGAAGCCCGCAAGATGGTGGGTGAGAACTTCATCGAAGTGTACATGGATACCCCCGTTGAAGTCTGCGAACAACGCGATGTAAAAGGTTTATATGCCAAAGCGCGCCAGGCTATGGCGGACGGTAAGCCGATGGGCTTCACCGGCGTGGACGATCCCTACGAACCGCCGATCGAACCTTCGATCACGCTCCAGGGCTTCGGCGCAACACCGGAAGACAATGCCCGCATTATCATCAAGTACCTTGAAGACCAGGGCTATATTCTGCCTGCAAAATAGTTTAATATTGATAAGGTATCCGTCACCTTTACCCCCAGGGAGCTCCGCGAAGATGACCGTCACCTATTTTCTCTATGACAAATGTCCGTGCCGCCTCTTTCTTAACCCTTCGACACGCTCAGGGCATCGCCCTTGGCTTGCTCGCCGCACTAGCCACATTTCTCGTCCTTTATGCGACTCCGCAGGGGCTGAGCCTCTCGGATGATTCGATTGCATACATTGCAGGCGCGCGCAGTATCTTAAGTGGTAATGGTTATCGTGAAGCCTGGCTTGCATCCAACCAGCCTGGGACACATTTACCACCAGGTTTTTCATCCATGCTTGCGCTGATCGGCTTGAGCGGGTTGGACCCATTACGCGGCACGCGCTTTATCAACTCACTGCTCTTCGGCGCAAATACGTTCCTGCTCGGCCTGGTCGGCTGGCGCATGACCAGATCGCAAATCGCAGGCGTCCTACTGGCTTTGTTATTTGTGTTCAACGCTTCCATGTTTCGAGTCCATACAGCCGCAATGAGCGAACCGCTTTATATCTTTTTCTGCCTTGCTGCGTTCTTAACTTTTTCAAATTACTTTGGAATGCAGGAGCTTGCTCCTGCATCAGACAGCAAGCTGTCTGACTCCAGAATATTGCTTATCCTCACGGGCATTCTCACCGCATTCGCTTATCTCACACGCTATGCAGGACTTGCGCTTCTCGCGACCTTTCTTGCCACGCTCATCCTGCTTCATGATACATGGAAGAAGAGAATAACAAGTGCAGCCATCTTCCTCGCCGGTTTTATCCCCTTTGCTCTAGCCTGGAGTATCCGCAACAAACTGGTTGCAGATAGCGCCACCAACCGCGCGCTGATCTATCATCCGCTCACTACCGAAAATATCGAGACGGGAATTCGCAATTTCTCACTCTTCCTTGTTCCGCTGGAAACATGGCGGCGCGCTCTGATCAAGATCCCAAATCTGTTTGTTATTATTCTTGTCATGATCGCATTGGTCCTGCTCGTCTGGATCATGTCCAAAGGACTGAAGAAACTTATCCAGCCATCCACACAAAGACCTGAAATTCTATCGTTCACGAACGCGTTGTATATCTTCGCCTATCTGGCATCCATTATTTCATCCATGTTATTGTTTGACGCCAGCACAAAGTTCAAACTGCGGATCGTCTCGCCGATCTACGTTGGACTGCTGATCATGCTGGTTTTATTTGGATATTGGTTATGGCAAAAACGCGCCATCTACTGGTGGGCGCTCACTGCTGTTATTGCAATATTCATCCTGACACTTTCAGTTTATGATATGTCCGATGTTGTCAAGCAGCTTCGCAAAGGCGGGCAGGGATACGCCTCCTTCCAGTGGTTTGATTCGCAAGCTATGCAATTCTTGAGAGAACTTCCCGAAGGCATACGCATCTATAGCAATCAGGTCGCTCCCGTTTATCTTTACACCGGCCGCCCGGGCTATGTCCTGCCCGACCTCGTCGACCCTGTCACAAGCCTGCCGCGTGGAAATTATGAAGAAGGTGTTGCTGCCGTGCAAAGCGATGTACTATTGGGCAATGCGGTGCTCGCCTTATTCAAGTTTGGCTCCGAATCGGAAGACGTGCAATCCATTTACATCAATCTCTCCGACGGTTTATATCTCGCGCACGATACCCGCGGAGATAAAATCTATACGGCTTATCCATAAAAATCGTACTGCGACATTTATGTCGCTTACCATAAAAGACTACATAAATGTCGCGTTACATATCAAGGAACGAACATGACCATTCTCGATAAATTCAATTTGAAAGACAACGTTGCGGTGGTTACAGGCGGCGGTGGACAATTAGGCTTTGAATTCTGCAAGACCCTGGCCGAAGCAGGCGCGGCTCTTGTCGCCGCAGACTTGAATATGGAATTTGCAGCGAAGACAGCTGCCCGCCTGACAGACTTAGGCTTCTCTGCCATCGCTTTTCCGCTTGATGTGACCCGCCTCGAATCAACCCGTGAACTGGTCGCTGAAACCGTCAAGCAATTCGGCCGCCTCGACATTCTCGTCAATTCCGCCGCCCTCGATCCAAAATTTGACCCCGATGCCGCCTCCAAGGGTATCGCCCCCGGCGCCTTCGAAGACTATCCGCTTGACCAGTGGAACGCGGCCTTGAACGTCAACCTGACAGGCATGTTCCTTGTTACGCAGGCTTGTGTTAAACAAATGATCGCGCAAGGCAAAAAAGGCAGTATTATCAATATCTGCTCCACGTATGGGCTGAATGGGCCTGACCAAAGAATTTATATCAAAGATGGGGTGCGAGTGGCGTATAAACCTGTCTATTACACAGTGACCAAAGCCGGCGTGCTGGGTTTTACCAAGTACCTCGCCGCATACTATGCCGGGACCGAGATCCGCGTGAATGCACTCACCCCCGGCGGCGTGTTCAACGATCATGAAGATTATTTCGTAAAAAATTATTCCGCCAAAACCATTCTCGGACGCATGGCCAAGAAGGACGAAATGAACGGCGCCCTATTATTCCTCGCATCTGAAGCCTCCTCATATATGACAGGCAACAACGTCATCGTGGATGGCGGCTGGACATCATGGTAATTACGGTCAGGGCACAGCGGGATGGTCAATCGTCAAAATCCTTGAACTATTCGCTGTGCCCCTACAATAAACAATAATGACCGAAATCCTCGCTCTCATCCCCGCACGCGGCGGCTCGAAAGGAATTCCGCGCAAGAATATTCGATCCTTTGCAGGTTTTCCTTTGATCGCGTGGAGTATTGCCGCGGCTAAACAATCGGATTTGGTCACGCGTGTCATCGTCTCCACAGATGATGAAGAGATCGCCTCAGTTGCCCGCGAGTGGGGGGCTGAGACTCCCTTCCTGCGTCCCACTGAACTCGCGAAGGATAAAACCACCGACCTGCCAGTCTTTGAACATGCGCTCAAATGGCTTGAAGGCGTGGAAGGCTATCGCCCGGATATTCTCGTGCAATTGCGCCCCACATCGCCGATCCGCCCGAAAACCATGGTGGATGATTCCATCCGTATCCTGCTGGATCATAAAGATGCAGATTGTGTGCGTGGCGTTGTGCCTGCCGCGCAAAATCCATTTAAGATGTGGCGGTTTGATGGAGAAAATAAACCGTTGAATCCATTGCTTGAAGTGGATGGAATTCCCGAACCGTATAATGCTCCGCGCCAAATGTTGCCTCCTGTCTACTGGCAAACAGGTCACATTGATGCGATCAGCATATCAACGATTTTGCAGAAGAAATCATTGACGGGCGATGTCATCTATCCATTATTGATTGATCCGAAATATACTGTGGATATTGATACGCTTGTAGATTGGGCCAAGTATGAAGCGCTTGTATATGGCGGCTTGAACATGGTCACACCTGGCAGGACTCATCGTTCCATGCCTGAACACATAAAATTGATCATCTGCGATTTCGACGGAGTGGTGACGGACAATCTCGTGCTGACGGATGAAAATGGGAAAGAGACCGTCTCCGCCTCGCGCAGCGACAGTATGCACATTAATAAATTGCGTGAAATGGGCATTGAGACCATGATTCTGTCCTCCGAGCCGAACCCTGTGGTTAAGGCGCGTGCGAAAAAAATGGGGGTGGAGGCAATTCACAATGTGGGCTTGCAGGACAAAGGTCGCGCGATGCGGGAAATCCTCGAGCAGAAAAATATCAAGGCGGAGAATGTCATCTATATTGGCAATGATTTGAACGATCTTCCATGTTTTGAGATCGCGGGTTGGTCTGTGGCGGTTGCGGATGCATATCCCGAAGTGATCCGCGCGGCGGATCATGTGTTGACGAAGAGCGGTGGACATGGCGCGGTCCGCGAACTTTGCGAAATAATTTTATCGCGCATGAAATAAAATTACGCATTACGTATCACGTATTACGTAATACGTAAAACTTGAGGAGATACTATGGATCGTGAAATTAAATTTGGTAATCGAATGATGGGGGATGGTCATCCTGCCTATATCATCGCGGAAGTGGGCATCAACCATAATGGCGACCTCGACAACGCAAAGAAAATTATTGCTGCCGCCGCTCACGCGGGCGCGGATGCGGTCAAGTTCCAGAAGCGCACCCCGGAAGTGTCCACGCCGCCTGAGCAACAAAAGCAAATGCGTGAGACGCCCTGGGGTTACATCACGTATTTGGATTATCGTCATAAGGTTGAATTCAACGAAGAGCAATATCGTGAGATTGACCGCTATTGCAAGGAAAAGAAAATTGACTGGATGGTCTCCGTGTGGGACGAGCCTTCGGTTGATTTCATGGAGAAGTTCGATATTCCTGCTTATAAAGTTCCCTCTGCTTCATTAACCGATCATAATCTTTTGAAATATGTTCGCAAGACGGGCAGGCCTGTTATTATTTCAACGGGCATGTCCACTATGGAACAGATCCATAAAGGCGTGAATGCTGTCGGTGAAGATAATCTTGTCATCATGCACTGCACCAGCACCTATCCATGCGAGCCTGAAGAATTGAATCTCAAGATGATCGAAACACTCCGCAAGGAATTCCCCAATAACCCCATTGGATATTCGGGTCACGAAGTTGGGCTTGTGCCTTCTGCGGTTGCCATTGCCCTGGGCGCTACTTCGATTGAACGTCATATCACATTGGATCGCGCCATGTGGGGCAGTGACCAGGCTGCCTCTGTCGAACCTGGCGGTTTTGAGAGACTTGTGAAGTACATCCGTGTGACAGAGTCCGCGCTCGGTGATGGCATGAAGAAAGTTTACGAATCCGAAAAGGGTTCGATGAAGAAACTTCGCCGCGTAACTAACGATTAAGATTTTACCAATTACTATATCAAGTAAAAGGTAATCGGTAATTGTATTTCAATGAGATTGATCCAACAACTTCGTCGTATTCTCCGCCCTGCAGGCAAAACCGCTCAAGCCATTTTGCGATGGAAGCGGTTTTCTTTTAATGATGCGCCGCCCATCTTTGGCAACTCCAAACCGAAGAGCGGATCGCATTTGCTGTTGCAAATTCTCAATGGCTTTACACAGATCATGCCGTATCGTTACGTAGATGCTGATCCGATCCGGACGATAAAGAAAGACGGCGGACGACGGACGACGGACGATGTTCTGATGGATTTGCGTGCTGTGCCAGAAGGGGTAATTGGCTGGGGATATTTGGAAGCGACCAAAGAGAACGCCTCTTTCTTAACCGAGGCTGGGCGCGTCAACTATTTCATTTATCGTGACCCGAGGGACATGCTCGTCTCACAAGTGTTCTTCGCGACCGATATGCACGAAGAGCATGGGATGCACGCCTACTATAATTCCCTGTCTGATTTCGGCGCGAGATTGAATGTTGCCATCTCAGGCATTGACCAGGACGGCATGAAAATGGTCAGTGTGAAGCAGAGGTATGAAGGCGTCTTCCAGTGGCTGGAACAAAAGAATGTGATGTGCCTGCGCTTTGAGGATTTGATCAATAACCGTGATGTGACTCTCAACGCCATGCTCGATGAAGTGGAAAAGACAGGCTACAAGATCCCAACTCCGCGCGGGAAAGCATTGTCCATTTTGGTGGATGCGATCCAGCCGAAGAAGAGTCACACCTTCCGCTCGGGAAAGACAGGTAGCTGGCGTCAGCATTTCACCGAGGAACACAAGCAGTTATTCAAGGATATGGCGGGAAATTTGCTGGTGAAGCTGGGGTATGAGAAGGATAATAGTTGGTAAATTGGGAAACGGTAGATTGGTGATTATGCCAATATGCTGCGCCCAGGCTACCAATAACTAATGGCCATGAAAGATTTTTTCACCCAACGCATCAAACGCGGACTTGTCCGCAGGCTCAATAATCTAAAGATCACGGCGATGGCGAAGCGTGTGGCTCGTCAGGAGCCGCAACCTTCGGGCGCGCCTGTCCTCTTTTTCAAAGCGTCCACAGGGATTGATGATCTCTCGTGGAACAGCGGATTTCATCTGCTGGCATCGTGGGCGTTTCGCTTGCTGGGAATCCCTGTTATTTATTTTGCATGTAACTCTGGCATGAGTCATTGTGTGCTTGGGACGAATCGCGATCATGTGCAGAAAAAGCCTCCGTGTAAGTCATGTGTGTATCAATCGAAGACGTTATACACGGGTACAAATCCACATTGGTTTACTTTTGAGCGTGATAAAGAACTTGAAAAAACTCTGGAAAATCTTAATGTCGGAGAATTATCCAAATTTCAATGGAAATTAATAAACTATGATGTCATTGCGAGAAGCCGCGAAGCGGCGACGAAGCAATCTCCTCGTGAGTCGGAGATTGCTTCGTCGCAAAGTGCGCTCCTCGCAATGACATTGCCTTTGGGGGCGTTGTGTCTGCCTGGACTGAGATGGGTCCTGAGAGTTCACCATCTGAAAGACGATGAAGCGACGCGTTATCTTTTCAGGGAATATATTTTATCGGCGTGGAATGTCGCGCAAAAATTTGAAGCGCTACTCGATCAGACTCAGCCGCGGGCTGTTCTGGTTTTCAATGGACAGTTCTTCCCCGAAGCGACCGCGCGTTACATGGCGTTGAAGCGCGGCATTCGTGTGATCACGCATGAGGTGGGCTTGCAGCCTGCGACGGCGTACTTTACCGCAGGCGAAGCGACGGCCTACCCGATTGCGATCCCTGAGACGTTCGAGATGAACGCCGAACAAAATGCAAAACTGGATGCGTATCTTGCGAAGCGCTTTCAAGGGGACTTCACGATGGCGGGCATCAAGTTTTGGGCGGACATGCAGAGACTCGATGAATCGTTTTTGAAGAAAGCCGCGGGCTTCAAACAGATCGTGCCTGTGTTTACGAATGTGATTTTCGATACCAGCCAACCGCACGCCAACACGGTCTTTGAAGATATGTTCGATTGGCTGGATTTGGTGTTGGAGGAAATTCGCTCACACCCTGAAACCTTGTTCGTGATCCGCGCGCACCCCGATGAAACCCGAGTACGCAAAGCCAGCCGCGAGACGGTGGCGGGCTGGGTTGAAGCGCGCCGTGTAACGGACTTGCCGAATGTGGTTTTCGTATCGCCACAGGAAACGCTCAGTTCGTATGAGTTGATCCTGAAGTCGAAGTTCGTGATGGTTTATAACTCGACCATCGGCTTGGAGGCTGCGATCATGGGCGCTGCGGTGTTGTGCGCGGGCAAGGCGAGATTTACACAATACCCGACTGTGTTCTTCCCGCAGACAGTGGATGAGGTAAGAGGAAAGATGAAAGAATTTTTAGCGGCTGATGCGATTGTTGTTCCGCTTGAATTCAAACGCAATGCGCGCAGGTTCTTGTATTATCAGTTGTTCAGAACATCATTGCCGTTTGGGGAATTTCTTGAGCCATCTGTCCGCACTACGCAGACGAGATTGAAGTCGTTTGGGTTGGAAGAGGTGGTGAGTTCGGAGTCGGTGAAGGTAATTATGGAGGGAGTGTTGGAGGGTGGAGATTTTTTGTTGAAAGCGAATCAGTGATATTCGGAAAATAAGCCAGACATGTCTCAACTCTCCGAGTCATGTCTGATCTTTGACCTATTCAATATAAATTTTTATTGAGAGTGTGACTGCGGCAACAAACCGAGTTGTGACATCAATGCAAATGGTCTACCACACTCCTTTATTCAATCATCCAGCCATCTTTCGTGCGTGTCCCAACCTATTGTAGACATTCAAAACTGACTGGATTTCAAAACGAGTGTCCGTTATGGGCGATTTGCCCGCTGATATAAGCCGCATCTGCGCCCACGCCGCCAAGCAGCGATGAACTTAACGCCGTCTGAAACATGAGGCCAATAAAATACAGTCCAGGCGCGTCCTGAACAATGCCTCGCGAGTGGCGGGGATACCCATGTTCATCGAAGATGGGTAGGTTGATCCAGTTGTAGTCCGAGTGGAAACCGGTTGCCCATATCACGCTGTCCACTGGTAAGGCACGTCCATCTTCAAGTTGTGGTTTGCCGGATTGGATTCCAGAAACGCGCGGTACTAGTTTAACGCCGGCATCTGCAATTTCCTGTCGTGTGGCGCGTCCCAAAGGCGTTCCATGATGACCCTCGCCTGCCTTCACTTTCCGCCCGATAGGTGTATTCACAGTTAGGACGTGGTTCATAAACCACCAGATTGGCCGACCACCAAGGAACTTGCCCAGCGGTCCATTGGCAGGGATACGACCCACGTCCCGCCCCGCCAACCAGACCTGTTTGCCTGTTTTGACAAGATCAAGCGCAATCTCTGCCCCGGAATTTCCTGCCCCAACTACCAGCACATTCTGGACCCGGATTTGCTGTGGGTTGCAATACGCGCTTGAGTGCAATTGCAGAATTGATGGGTTAAGCTCACCGGCAAAGCCAGGGATATGGGGCACCTGAAAAGGTCCGGTGGCAATAATCACGTTTCTGGCAGAGTAGCCAGAACCTTTAGTGGATATGTGATACCCTTGGCTATTGCGACTGAGACTCTCGACTTTTACACCATGCCGCACTGGTAAGTTGAATTGTTGGACATATGCTTCCAGGTATTCGGCAACTTCGTTTTTTGTTGGAAGATAATCACTGGGCTTTGGGAACGGCGCCCCCGGCAAGCCATTAAACTTGCTTGGAGTGAATAATTTCAAACTTTCCCAGCGTTTTCGCCACGAATCACCGGTATGTGGATTGTCATCGAGGATGACAAATTTCTCGCCCTGACGAGAGAGAAAGTAACCTGCAGCCAATCCTGCCTGCCCGCCGCCAATCACAACTGTGTGAAACGATTCGTCTATGTTGGTAGTACCTTTAATATTTTCTGTGGACATTTTTACTCCTTCAATGTAACCAATAAAATGTTTAGGTTTTAAATAAAGCATTACTGTATTTAATATATATATGATATAATGGAATTATGAAAGAGTCAAGAGGCAATGGCAAAGCAAACTCCCCCAAAACGCAAATATGATTCGTCCCGCCGCAAGGAGCAGGCGCTTCATACTCAACGTCAAATTGTGGAGGCCGCCCGCAGCCTGTTCATCAGCCGAGGCTATGCAGGTGCGACCATTGAAGCCATTGCCCAGGAAGCTGGTGTGGCTGTAGAGACCGTCTATGCATCCTTTGGAAGCAAACGGGCAATCCTTTCAAAGTTAATTGATGTGTCTATTGTTGGAGATGACCAGCCAATTCCACTTTTACAACGGCAAGGTCCGCAGATGGTGCAGCTTGAAACGAATCAGCACCGCCAGATCAAACTTTTCGTAAATGACATTTACGAGATCATGGGACGTGTAGCCCCGATCTTTGATATTATGCGCGTGGCTGCAAAAACCGAACCAGATATTTCCGAGATGTTCCAAATAATACTCAATGCTCGCGTTCAGGGGATGATGACGTTTGTCAATGCTCTGATGAAGAACGGACCTTTGCGAGAAGGTCTTATACCTGAAGAAGCGGCAGAGACAGTGTGGGCGCTTACAAGCGGCGAAGTTTATATTTTGTTTATCACGAATCGCGGTTGGACTGAGAACAAATATAAGCAGTGGATGGTGAATGCGCTTGAAAAGCTTCTTCTGCCTTGAGTAATATTTGTCAGGAAGTATGTATAAAACACGATGATGCTCGCTGGCATATCACCCAGCTTTCCCGCAAATATCTTCCTCGAAATCAACAACGTGTCCGCTCAAAAATGGTGGTTTCGATAGGGCGGCAGAGGTGGGAGGTTTTGAAAAGATGGGACGAGTCCCGCCGCCTACTCAACCATCACTAACCCCACTTCACTTATGTGGAATTGAGATTCTCACTACAAACTCTTTTGGAGTCAAAATGGGGATGTCTTTGTAAGTTTTCAAATCCAAAAGATGCGGGTCGCCTGAGACAATGCAATCCGCTGATTCATTCAGGGCACAAGCCAGAACGAAATCATCGTCACGGTCACGGCTAACAGGATTTGTTTCAGGGATGCCTGACGTGAGGATGGAAAATGCGCGCAGAAAGTCGAGCAAGGCTTCGGCTTCTTGGGCAGCTTCGGGATATTTTTTCGCAATGTGACGGCGTGAAATCACATCACTAAATTCTTCGAGCAGATGGGCAGATGTAACCAGTTTGATCTCTTCACGGCGGGCGGCGTCCAAAATGGATGCGGAATATCCCGACGCAATCACCCCGCTGACGAGTATATTGGTATCAAGAACGACTTTTTGCATGACGAGATTTACGAACCTGTCGGGTGGCTTTGACCGCATCTTTCATCACTTCGTCTTCGCTGATGTGGGCATAAGCCTTGCGAATAGAATTGACAGATAATGTGAATTGACGCGCGATGGCTGGGCGGTCAAGGTCTTTGTCCAGCAAACGCCAGAGTGCGATCTTTTCCTGCGCGGGGAGTTGGCGCACAGCCCTCCTAATTTGGTCAAGCGATAAATCTACACTGACTGTATTCATGACAATCTCCTGTCCATATTTTACCCCGATTTGATGTCTCCCCGAAATCAAGGACGAGTCCCGCCGCCTTGTTTCGACAGGCTCAACATAAGCCTCAACCACCGCTCAACATGATTATTTATGTGGAATTGAGAATCACAAATATTTATTATAAACCCGACATAAGTATTTAATTATTAACATCCTTTCGCTTGTTCAGTATGACATTGCGTATTTTCCCCAATCCCAGCAAATTCAAGACAGCAGAGACAAAAATGTTCATCCGCGCCAGAGCCGTGGACGGGTGGATGAATAACGCGCGCATCCACGCGGAGAGCGCTTTGGCAGGCTGGCCGCCATCGAGCAGGTAGCGCGAGTCTACGCGGTGAGCTGAAGCGTAGGCGCGGCGAGTCACTTTTGCAAGAATGGGCGCGAGATGAAAATCCCGCGCTACGGTTTCCAAAATGCGGAAGGCTTCGCGTCCAAATTCGGCGGCTCTGGCGCGGTTCTTGGCTTCGGCATGGTAACGCGCGGCAGACCAGGTTTGGTGTGCGTGTAAAATTTTTCCCTGTTGCGCAATTTGAATCCAGAGCAAATGATCGAGCAGAAAGTGGAAAGTAGCATCAAGTCCGTTTGTCTTTTGCAGCGCAAAACGGCGCATGAACACGCCGGGTTGTCCGATGATCTGGAAGCACAACAAATCTTCGATGGTCAATTGTTTGTAATTCAAAGTATTGAAGGTCCTGCCCTCTTCGTCCACGGCGAGCATGTTTCCGTACACCAGCACAACATCGGGATGCTCTTCAAAGACCTTTACCGCCGCGCTGACTGCGCCTTGTAAATAATAATCATCCGAGTTGAGCCAGGCAACGATATCCCCCGTTGCGCGGGCAAAGCCTTTGTTGATCGCATCCGCCTGCCCGCGATCTTTTTCTGAAACCCACCAGGCGAATCTGCTTTCGTATTTCCTGATGATCTCCACGCTTCCATCTGTGGAGGCGCCGTCCACGACGATGTATTCAATGCGCGCATAATCCTGATCCAAAACAGACAAGATCGTCTGCTCAAGATAAGATGCCTGATTGTAGGAGGGTGTGATGATAGAAACGAGAGTCATGTTATTTTCTTAAATCATACAACACATATCCATCGCCTTCCACAGCAATCGGGTATTGTTCCAAAATTTCCTTCAAACCAGGTTGTTTGTCCAACTGGCTAAATGCAGTCACCAAAAAATATTGCTTGCCTTCGGTCAATTCGGCAAAATCATCCACGGCATTTCTATCCGCATTGCGTATATCGCTCAGCCCGGTTGTCAACGGCCACAGGCTGACCTTGCGCCAGCTATACATCATCAAACGATAGCCATAATCCTGTGTCAGTGCGATCACATTTGCATCGACCGGAATCACATCCCCCACCTCGCTCCAAAATGCAGGCTCATGATGAAAATCCTCTGCGACCAAAACGGACTTCGCCACGTAGGCTTGATATCCGATCACTGCCACGGTCAATGCGACAAAAGCCACGCGTCCGACTCCGCCTTGAGCTGCCACACTTTCAACGAGCGGATTCAACACCACGGCCAGTCCGAGCGCAATGATGGGGATCAGTTGGATATGGTAATAACTGTGTGTGTACATCTGAAAAGGCAATGTCAAGCCATACAGCACATAACCGATCCACAAACTGACCAACAGCCATCTCATGCGCGGACTGGCGATCAACGCGCCCGCAATGCTCAGGAAGATCATTGTCAGGCCGAAAAGGGTTCCAAGAAAAGCCAGCCACTTGGTATAAAAGTCTGTGCTTGTGATGAGATTAATGAGCGTGATTGTCCATGCGAGGAAATATTCAGTGGAGCGGCTTTGATTCAGGAAAACATAATAGATCAGCGCAGGGACGACCATGATCGCCGCCATCGTCCACACTTGTTTAGATTTCCAGAGGTCTTTCTTTAATGTAAAGAACACCATTGCAATTGCCGCCGCGCCCACAAAGAAAGCGATCACGATCTTTACAAAAACTGCCAGTCCGAGGAAGATGCCCGCAAAAATCGCCCATCTCCAAGTTTTTCCTCTGGAGTCGGACAGCTTGCTGTCCGATGCAGGAGCTTGCTCCTGCACTCCATATTCTTCACTCCAGCGATAAAGAAAATAAATGCCGATCACAAAAGCAGAGGTCATTAACGGGTCAGGCTGGAAGGAACGGCTGGCCTGCACTGAAAACGGCAGGACGAGATAATATGCCAGCGCGATCAACGCCGACCAGGGGGAGGTTGCGCGGCGCAGCAGGTCGAACAAAGCGACGCCTGCCGCCAGCCAGAAGACCGTCACCCACACACGCGGCACGGCAATGTTCTCGCCAGTGACCAGGTAGGTGTACGCCACAATCGACTCGATGACGGGCGGTTCATATTTCCCAACCGAACGGGCAAAAGAGGAGGCGAGTTCACGCTCTTCAGTGGTTGCTGAAGGCAATAATGAATAATAAATATCACGCGCAACGATTGAATTGCGAAGCTGGCGCGAGGGTTGAAAGTCCAACGGCGGGTCGCTGATGTCGAGCAGGCGCAGGAGTCCACCCAAGGCGAGGAGAATGATGAGGGTGACGAACCAGGTGCGAGGTTGGGGAAGAGGCGAGGAGGGCATTTTGTGTGATCCGTAGTTCGTGGTCTCGATACGCCCTGCGACGAACACGCAGGGCTACTCGACCACCAACAATAATCAGAAGAGGGAGTTGTAGTCCACTTTGGGGAAGACGGTCAGTTTACCGCCGACAGTTGCATCCACGATCTCGCGCCCCGCCTTGCGATAGGCCTTGCGCGCCATGATATACCCCACTTCGGAAGTATCGAGATCGGGCAATTGCCATTTGACGCCCTTGCCAAAATAATGGGGTGAAACATGATTGGGATCATCGCCGTCAGAGACTACAACTTTATTGGCATCCCCTTTGGTTGTGAAATTATGGTCCACGCCAATCAGAATGATCTTTTCAAAACCCATGTGAAACGCAAGTTGAAGCGCCAGGGTTGTAACGGTAGCGCCCTCCCAGACACGTCCTGTTACATTTTGAGAAAAGCGCGGACTTGTATAGGAGGTGTAAACAAAGGTTGGTATGTTTGAAAGTTGTAGGGTTGGGGGAAAATGAGGATGGGAACGCCATGCTACAAATTTCGGCATGGGAAGCGCAAGAATATCATCGGCAAACTGTTCGATGACAAGATCGTTGATGGCGCAAAAATAAGTTGTGGTGAAACCGAGTTCGGGGAAAAGCAAATAGATGCGATTCATACCGAAGGTAAATTCATTTTTAAGTTTGGTGAGGTCGGTTTGCTTGAGACTGGGACCATTGCCTATGATGAAAGCGCGTTGACCTTTATGAATATCCTTGAGTTCAGCGAGACGGTGAATGCTCTCACGCCGCCAGGGATGCAGGTATGCTTCGGGCAGTTCAGGAATTCGTTTTATCGAGTCGTAGGCGTCCCGGGCAAATTGCCAGACAGGCGGGGGAATGATCTTTTTGAAAGTTTGTTTCATGCGGGGTTGAATTCTTTGCGCGCTATAAACAGGACGATCAGTGTAATTAAATTAAGAAGCAGGAAGAGAAGATCAATAAAGCCGAACTGGTCGAAGATCGTCAAAACGATATTAAGAGTAAGGACAATGACAGCGAACCTGTATATTTGTTTCTTTTTTCGTTGCAATAGAAAAGCGCAGATCAGCATAAAAGCGGCATCGCTAAACATCGCAAAGGCATAGAATGCATATAAGCCCAGCATGTTGGGGTTTTCATTGATGCGCATAAAAGAACCCGCGCCAAAAACGACCAGGATGGCCGCTGTCAGGAAAAATAAATATCGTGATAATTGAAATGGGGCTGGTTTCATATTATTCTGTGCTCAATCTGGCTGTCGCGCCGCCATCCACGATCATGGACTGGCCTGTCATAAAAGAGGATTGCTCATTATCGGCAAGGAAATAAATAGCATGTGCGATCTCTTCGGGTGTGCCCACCCGCCCATTGACGGTTTTTCGCGCAAGGTTATCCAGGCGTTCCTGCATGTCACCCTGCCCAAGGTGCCCGCGGCCCAGCCCCGCGCGCAGCATGGGCGTATCCACTGCGCCTGGCAGGATGGCATTGACGCGGATATTATCAGGCGCGAATTCAATTGCCATGGCGCGCGTAAGAGCAAGCAGCCCGCCTTTGGATGCGGCATACGCGGCGATGTTGGCAGAGGTCTGCACGGCATGAACCGAGGAGACATTCACCACCGCGCCGCCGTTGTCCGCTTTGAGAAGCGGGTAAGCCAGTTTTACGCCCAGAAACACAGAGCGTAAATTTGCCGCCATGACCGCGTCCCACTCTTCAACTGTCGTTTGCATAAGCGGCTTGGCAACCTGCAAGGCGGCATTATTGACGACTGCATCCAGCGAATCAGCGAAGGCCTGGGCTTTCTCGAATATGGCTTCCATATCTTCCGGGCGGGAAATGTCAGACTGGATGAAGAGACCGTTTTGAGGAAAACCTTCGCCGAACTCAGCCCTGTCCACGCCAATGACGCGCCAGCCTTTTTCGGTGAAGAGGTTCACGGTGGCGCGGCCGATCCCTCCCGCTGCGCCGGTAACTAAAACGGTTTTTGATTCAGCCATTATTTTTTCTTCTTTCTTCGTACTTTAATCCCAAGCCTTCAACCAAATTCTTGATCGTGTTCCAATGGATTCTTTCCCATGCTGTCGGGCTTGAATTGGAGTTGTGCGGAGCAAGCATGACGTTATCCATTTTCAAAAGCGGACTCTCCTTCGGCAATGGCTCAATCTCGAAGACATCCAACGCCGCGCCTCCCACCTGACCTGAGCCGAGTGCGGCGACAAGGGCCTTTTCTTCCACGATGGGGCCGCGCGCGGTGTTGATCAGGATGGCAGTGGACTTCATCTGCGCGAGAGTTTTGGTATTAATGAGGTGATATGAAGTTGGATTTAGGTCACAGTTCACTGAGACAAAATCAGAATCAGAGAGTAGAGAGTTAAGATCAGTCATGTGAATGCCTGACTCGCTGACGAACACATGGTCAATATCAATAATATCTGTGCCCAGCACTTTCATGCCAAAAGCACGCGCGCGGCGGGTGACCGCTTTGCCGATGTTGCCTATGCCGATGATTCCCAAAGTGCATTCGCTTAATGCCTTGCCAGGGATTTTTTCCCATTTCCCACTTTTCATCGCTCTGTCCATCCATGGGCCGCGCCTTGCAAACGCAAGCATATAGCCCAGGACCGTGTCCGCGACGGAAGTGGTGAAGGCATTTGGCGTTCGGGCGAGAATGATATTTAAGCGGGAGCAGGCTGAGGCGTCGATTGAATCGACACCCGTCCCCCATTTGGAGACGACTTTCAAACGCGGGGAACAGGTTTCCAGGACGCGCGCTGTATAGCGGTCATCCCCGCAAATTGCGCCGTCAAATTGACCCGCGTACTTGAGCAGGTCCTCCTCCTCCATGCGTTCCTGCATATCAGGGACGATCAGGTCAATTCCGTATTTTTCAAAAACAGGTTTGAAGCGATCCAAAAGCGGGATCATGTAAGGGGCGGTCATCAAAACGATTGGCATTATGTTTCGCTCACTGGCATGGGAATATAATGTATTGGGGATAATTGTAACACTGACAAAGTACGCTGAAAAAAGTGGAGTATGATTCGGTTATGAGCAAAATAATAAACCGAAGAGAAAAAATGCTGACACAGGATGAGTTAAGGGTTTTTCACAAATACGCATCCATCTTAATGCTTGTTCTAATGGGCATCCTGACTGGTTGGCTGTTCAAACAATTGACGGCGCCCAGAATGGATTTTTACAATGAGCTTTGGGGACCTGCTTATTTGCTGGCCCAGGGAAAAAGTCCCTACGACACATCCGGCTTGAATACAAATTTACCTGCGGCCTGGTTCCCAATGGCGATTGGATTCTTTTCCCCACTTGGATGGCTTCCTGAAAATTCTGCGCCGCAGGTTTGGTATGTCTTTAATATCATGGAAATCTGCGCGATCATCTACATGGCTCAGGGGGATAATCGGTCAGTGTACAACACGGTCATACTGGCGCTGCTTGGTTTTTTCTTTCCGCCCACTCTTAATCACTTCAGTCTCGGGCAAATCTCCATTACAGTCACCCTGTGCCTGGTGCTTGCTGTACATTTTGCGAACAAGGAACGGCACTGGTTAGCGGCGTTCTTTATTGCGCTGGCTTTTTCAAAACCGCATCTGGCTCTATTGGCTGGGCTTGGTCTAAGCTATCATTATTATTTGCGGGGCAAAACCAGGGAAATGATTTTCTTCTGGGGAAGAACACTTCTCATATCGCTTGCGTTATGTATCCCGCTTTTTATCACATACCCCAATTGGATACCGGACGCAATCCTGAGTATGACGCAAAATCCACCCTGGTTGTACCCGTCCCTGTTTATCCTTTTTCAAAGATACTTTGGGGCCTGGGGAGTTGTGCTGGGTGGAGCCACTGCGATAGTTACCTTATGGCTGTCTTATTTTTTGTGGAAAAAACTTCCGCCGGCCCAGGCCATGGTTTGGAGCCTGGCCCTGGCGCCTCTCTTTTCTCCGTATGTGGGAAGCTGGGACTTTGTCATACTACTGCCATTGCTGATATCAACCTTTGCAACAATTGACTGGGGACGAAAAGTTGTCATCATTATTTTATACGCCATTGCATGGTATGGAATGGCGCTTGTGCAGATGCAAGAGTCCAGCCATAACCACTTTTTCTGGTGGGTTCCGTTATGGTTTCTCGGCATGTCTGCATTGATGACAAACTGGAAGACTAACCATTTAAGTGACAGCGCCCAACCTCTTTAATTAAGGCGATTATCGCCCGCAAGCATTCGGCACCTTTGTAAAATCATATAAATTGGGAACAGGCGAGAAATAACTTACATCCTCGAGCATTTCATACCTCCCGCCAAAATATGAATTAAAAACAAGGCGGAAGGTGTTCACCGGGCTGATCGAGGGGTACAACCTATCGTTGCTCCCCGGCAAATAATACGCATTGAGAATCCACATACGGCGGTCTTTTGGCTGCATCAAGGTGCCATGATCACCCTGAATAATGATAATCGGTGGCGTATCAGATTCGTCAAAGATCGTATCAACGGCTTCAAGCACTCTTTTATTCAAATATGTTACCTGATTGGTATAGCCCTCCTGGTACATATCATAAGGATACAGCCTTTGTTCATTCCAGAAATCAGGCGGATAAGTCGGGTTGCCTTCCGCATCGAACACAAAAGGCGGGTGAGGCGAAATCAAGTGAACGTAGGAAAACTGCGGGCCGGGCATATTTGCCACGTTGTCCATGCTGTCAAAGACATTGTTGAAACGATCGCGAAAACTTTGCCCCAACACTGCGTCTGGATCAACCCAGCCCCAATCCTGCGCGTAACGCGCCAGGGTTGTCCTAAAAAACAGACCTTCAAACTCAGTCAACCCTGAATTGAACGGCGGCGGTGTAATGAAATGATCCGCATCATCCAATTCCATCCACGCGAAGCCCGTCGCAAAATTGACCGTCTCATATCCCAGGCTTTCAAAATTATGGCGCACGGCACTATGTTTGAGCGAATCCCACAATTTCCGCCGCGCAATGTTATCAGGTGTGAAGGCATCATCCAGCTCCTGAAGATACATCATATTCAAGGATGATGCCAGTGAAATCTCAGTACGCACATAATTGCTCTGACTGCACCCTGCAACATAAAATCCCCGCTCTTGCAGGGCTTCCACGAATTCAGAATTATCATAGTCGTACACCATTTCAAGAAAATCCTCACGGGTATACGAATCAAGGATGATGTAATACACGTCGGGCGGATACTGCGGCAAAACCAGATCATTCTGCGCGGGAGCATGATCTGCCCCCAAGGCATGGACGCTGCGCGGATTAACCCCGAGGCTGATCTGTCCCACAGACATGATCAGCAGCGCGAACGCTATCGTATTACAGGTCGCTGTCGAGGAAACAAACGTCGATTGAGAGCGAAGCACCCAGGCAAGTGTAAGCATAAACAATGCGATCCATCCAACTGCAAGCCAAAGCGTGTAATTAGATTCGGGATATTTTTCATCAATGGCGATATAGGCATGCCCAAAAGTAAAGAACAACGCCAACCACAGCGCAGTAAGAAGGGCGGATTTATATGCCTGCCGCAAAAAGGACCAAATCACAAAATATAACATCCCACCAAACGCAACCGACACAAGCAGGGAACGAATCCCCGCCGCAAGCTGGATCTGTCCTGAATTGGCGGAGAGCAAAGCCAGCACAGGATAAGCGCTGATCGCAACAGGATACCAGGGGACATTAAAAACACTTGTAAATACTTTTTTCATTAATAAATTATTTCCCAATCTGTAAAAGATCACTCGCAAATCTTCTTCTGAATAAAATCATCCACCGTATCATCCAAGGCTTCCTTATTCATAAAATCCGTCATAATATCGCAGACCTGTAAGCGCAGGAACTTATCTGTTATCACAAGTTTCGTGGTTGACCGCATTTTATCCAGGTCGCCCAAGACTGCATTTGCCTGCAGGAAAGGCATCCACTCCAAACCATCTTCAGGGTAATAGCCCTTGTCCAAAGCTTGCTTCAATAGATCAGGGATCTGCTCCCAGTCACCGCGCTGGCGCGCAAGGTCAGCCTGTTGATAATAATAGCACCAGCCGCGCTCCGGCTCTTTCCCAAAAACATACACAGGCGGAATCGGCGGCACGCCATCCGGGACTACTGTGTCCAGGTTGGAATACGGCGCGATCAACACCAGGCGATCTTCATCCGAAGATGACAACTCAGGCGCATTGCCATTGATCAAACGCACGCATCCATTCGAGTTGGATTGAACCATCACCAGAACGTTGCCAAAATCACGCTCCAGATAATTCCCGCGCCGCAATGGGGTCTCCACACCGCCGTTCGTGGTAATTTGATTGACCACATCCCCCGTTAAAACAGCGGAAGGAAGTTTGACGCGCACAGGGCTGCCGCTTTGCTTTTCGGGATAATAAATAAAATTCGCAGGTCCCCAAATGAAATAATCCTCGCTCAACGGACTGCCCGGATACGATGCGATCAACGTCACACCTTCTTCGATCTTCGGCGCGCGCCAAGCAACCTGCCACCAAAAATTTCGAGTGGCTTCAGTCTCATATACATAGCGGATCGTGTTGCCATAATGCGTCATCACCGCAATCGACACCAGCACCCCGATCACTGCAATTTGCATGCCGCGCCGAGCCATGCTTTCAACCACCAAGGCCAGCAGCATGACCGCCCCAATGGAGGCTATCAAGGAATAACGCGAATAATCGGGCAGGGTGACATGACGGTTGACCAGGATCACGGGAATCAGACCGCCCGCCATACCAAGCAGACTCACCCACAAGACCTCGCGCCTCATCCCCGCGCCGAACCCTGCTTCTGTTTCTGATTCATTTGCTCCCATCCAGCGGATTCCAAAAAGCGCCGCCGCCACCGCCAGCGATGCCAGCCCAAACGCAGCCGTCATATCCTTCAATCGCATGGGGAAGGCCAGTTGGTACATAGGAAGGTTCCATGCAACCAACGTCACAGTGAAGAAATCCTGGATCAAATAATTCAACCACCACAAGCCCGTGACAGGCGAAGACAGTAATTGCGAAACCTGCAATCCTACATCCGTTGCCTTGCGTGCGGATTCAAAAAAGAAGAAACGCCACACGAGGAATCCAGCCGCGATCAACAGGAACGGCAGGCTGACAACAATGGACTTGGCCGCCTTCTGACGGAAGGTTTCGCCCTGCGCCCGCCACATTAACAGGAATATACACACAAAGCGAAACGCCTCGATGCCAATGAAATACTCCATCTGACTCAAGTATCCCCAACCTGCGAGGAGGGAGCCTGCCGCAAACAGGATGCGCGGCACGCGTTCTATAGTCAAAACGGACTTAACCGTGAGCGCCACGGAAAGCACGGCAAGGAACAAACCGAGGATGTGAGATTGATAATCAATGGCATTTGGCTGCGAAAGAAAGCCTGGATAAATAGTAAACAGCAGCGCGGTAGTGAAGGCAAAAAAATCGCGCTTATGCCAAATCATGCGAATCGTCCAAAACAGACACAGGCCGCCAAAAAAGCGGAACAGGAACGCACTAAGATGATACGCCAGCGGGTTAAACCCAAACATGGAAAACAGGGGCATCATCGCCAGGGCGCGCCCAGGACGGTCTATGCTGAAAATCTCATGCAGGAAATTCACATCCTTCACCTGCATGTCGTACATCAGGTACCAGTCATCGTTCAGATATCCCAAACCCTTTACCAGGGGCAGGTAGGCAATGGCGGAGATCATAAAAATAACCAGCGCCCCCTGCCAGAACATTCCAGAAGATTTTTTATTGTTTTGCATTTTTTATTTCATTCTCCCCATCAAAAATTCTGTTATTTCAAAATCCAATTCTCCGTCAATATCCCACGCTTCGTCCGCGTCGATCTCGAACATGAGAGGTTTGTCGCCAATGCGGTGATGTTTCTTCGCCAAATTCTCGCGCGTGAAAAGATACAGGCAGGAATTTTCCTCGTAGACAGGAGGCAGGTCTTGTGTTTGGATCAACAGCGCCGGGTCGTGATTGATGGCGCGTCCATCCTGGAAATATAAGCGTGTTTGCCAACGGGTGACGGAAAAGAGTGAATCGTAATCGGGGTACTGGGTAATTAAGGTTTGAATGGCGCGCGAAACAGTTTCAGGTTTGAGCAATGGATTTGTGCTGTGCGTCTGCAAATAAAAATCCGCATTCACCTGCGCGGTGTCGTGCAATAATATCTCGTTCATCGGCACATCGTCAGCACGGAGATGCTCGGGGCGCTGGATCAGCTTGACGGTAGGAAAGAAGCGGCGCACTCCGTCCATGACAGGCTCGGAGTCGGTATCCACCAGCACGGTTTCGATTTCCGGCACGGCGAGCAGAGTCTCAATGATGTGATGAAAAAGGGGTTTGCCCGCGAGCGGGCGATAATTTTTGCCAGGCACACGCTGGCTGTGGTGACGCATGGGGACAAGGGCGGCAAGTTTCATCCCCTAATTTTATCTTACGTTTCCCTACCGTACAAATTTGGAGATTTGCTTTATTGATCACCTTCATCGTCACTTGCACTGCCAGGCTGGTCCACGCGCATGATTTCGCCGTGATGGTTGATGACCACTTTGAAGCCCATCATGCCGAGGTAGGCACGCATATCTTCCGGGATGCCGTTTTGCATGAGCGCGTCGAATTGCTTGTCGATATTTTTGAGCTGCTGTTCGATGATCGCTTTTGAGAAGGGATCTTCCTGGCCCATCATTTTCGCGGTCTGCTCGGAGATGAGATCTTCACTGCCTTTCATCATTTCAGCCATTTGTGACAGCACGGCGTGGTCCACCTGCGCGGCCGGGATGTGACGGCGGAAGCCGGCATCATTCACAACATAGCAGGGTTCGCTTCCAATAAAAGCGGATTCAGCAGGGATACCTGCTTCATCTATGACGAGTCCGGCGAAAAGGGGTTGGTTGGACATAAGGTTTAGGGTCATTGCGAGGGTGCTCTTGCTCCGCATGTTTTCGCGGCCCGAAGCAATCCCCAACACGGCGAGGAGATTGCTTCGTTGCTAAGAACAAGAGCGCGGCTCGCAACGACATTATTTATAAAAATTAACTCTGCCGTCCTTCAATGGCGGCCAGCAGAATACCAGCAGCGATGCCAATGCGGCGATCCAGTTGTTGAGTGACATCCATGCTGAAATCCAAATTCAATTGATACGAGAATGGATTAAAGTTTTGTTTGAGGTCCGCTGCGCGGGTTGCGCCGATGGTGATGTCGTAGTTTTGGGGGACAAGCCCGGTCAGGAAGCGGCGTATCAAGGCCAGTCCCATGCTGTCTTCGAACAAGGAGCCGATGACATTGTCGCTGACATCAAGGATTTCCCATTCATCACGCAATAAGGACTTGAGTCCCTTGCGGCGCAAAGCCCCGACCTTTTGACCTGTGGCGCTGTCCACCACATCGAATGCGGCGGAGAAGTCAATGATCTGGCGGGCTTTGATCATCAGCACTTCCTGCGTTTTACTTTCATCGGAATACACGCGGATATCTTCACGCAGTTTGAACATCTTTTGTTCGCTGAATAAAACAAGTTGTCCGTCTGGGGCATAAAAACGGAATTTGCCTGCGAGTGCAAAAACCTGTCGTTTGAGCAGATATTGGTTGTGCTGAAAAACTGGATTCATTTCTTCTCCTTTAGAATTTAATTTCTGAGTGCAGGAGCTTGCTTCTGCATTTACGGACAGCAAGCTGTCATACTCCAGAGTATTATACGACTTGGACTCGTGTGCCCTGCCCGGGCAGGTGCAGATAAGCCTCATTCGGAGGAACGACCGGGCTGGTCCAGCGATAGATCCATTTGGCAACATCTGACGGCAGGTTGACACAGCCATTACTGCGCGGACGACCATAATCGTTGTGCCAGTAGGTGCCATGAAAAGCGTGACCTGCACCGGTGAAGAACGAAACCCAAGGCACGCCGGGCAGGTTGTAAATGTTTTCGACGGCATCGCCAAAATTTGTCATGTGAATGGACGGTCCCTTGTGATAGGTGTACCATTCACCTTTGGGGGTATCCGTGCCGCGCTCCCCGCTGGCGCAACGGGCGGACAACACCATCTTATCGCCTTCAAAGGCGGTGACCATCTGTGTGTCAATATCCACGTGGATAAGTTTTTCTTCGTCCGGGACTTGCGGGGAGAGTTGGGTTAGTTCCCCGTCTGGGATGATGCGCATGTTGTAGGAAGGAACGAAGAAGTATTTTTCGAGTTCCTTGTCGTAGATTTCGTACCACACGCTTTTCTCTTCGCGTGTGACGACGACCCTTTTTACCCAGTGTGTGGTTTCGTAAAAGATGCGATGCGCGTTCTTGGCATAGAAATACGGCGCAAGGTAGGTCAGGCTGTATGGCACATTGACCTCTGCAAGTTTTCCTCCAGCGGGAATCTCATAGACTGGTTTTTGGTAATTTGTTTCAACAGGCTGGAGCCAGCCCGAATAGGTGTACCCGCCATCTATTTGATACCAGGTAGTATTGAATTGATTGTGAATGCTGTCGCCCGGTGTTTCACCGAGCAGATCAACAACCTCGTCAATGCGGAGGAGGTTGACTTTATTTGCAGTTAGGTAAGGGGCGTCGTAAATCTGCACGCCGCTCCAGATCGCGCGTCCCTGTGAGGCGGGGGGAGCGGCTAAGGCGCGGTCAATGCTCAATTCGGAGAGAACAAGCCCGAGCGCGCCTGAGGCGGATAGTTTTAAAAAGTCACGGCGGGAGAGTTGAGAGATGGTCATAATTTTGTAAATGATGCTTTCTGATGTCAATATTCTTACGATTGATTTTAGTGCAAAACCTTTTAAACACAAAGGCTTGTGCTGAGCCTGTCGAAGTAGCGCAACGGAAGACGAAGGAAATCTTCTTTCCTTTCTTTGTGCCCCTTTGTGGATTTCGTGTTTATATCTTTCGCTCTTCCTAATAATGCACGTTCACCACCGTCCCAACGGAAGAGAAGTTATACAACCACTCTGCATCTGGGATGGTGAGATTCACACAACCATGACTCATTGGCGTGCCAAAATTATTATGCCAGTATGTGCCATGGAAACCATAGCCTTTATAGAAAAACATGACATAAGGCACATCAGGCAAATAATATCCCGGACCAGACATGGCTTGGGAGCGCACCTTGATCCAGACTTTATATTTACCTGTCACAGTTGGCGTTTGCCATGTGCCGGTTGAAACAAGAAATGAATTCATGAGCGTGTCGCCTTCATACGCATAGACCCGTTGTTGCGAAAGGTCAACATCAATCCAACGCTCGCCGCCATTGCCTGCCACTTGGGGGGGCACATAAGGCGCCACAGTTGGTGCAGCATATTCAGGTGTGGGGGTATCAGGGATGATCTCAGCAGAGATTACAACAGATTCGCTTAGCACCTCCGCGGGAGACGAGACAAATTCAACAAAGGGTGTATCCGTTGGAATACTTGTAGGAAGAAGGCTGGCAACATCTGGCAGTGGTTCTTGCGTCGGTGTTGCTGTCGGCAAAATCTCCAGTGCCACAGGCTGCAACACGGCGGGCGTATAAGTTGGCTTTGCAATAGCAACTTGCGCGAAGGACTGGGCGGGCGCCCTTTGCTCCTGCTGGGGCGCAGTAGATGAAAGACTTAAGATGGACGCCAGCACCGGCGAATTCACCGCCGACCAGGCCGCGAACAAAAAGACTGCGCCTCCCACCCCAACCAACAGGATGGGCAGAATCGGGCTTCGCTTCTTTTTGATATTCCCGCTTCTTACTGGACCCTTTGCCTGTATCATCCCCGCAGGGGGCTTCCTGTTCCCCAAGCCGACTCCACCCTGCGGCTTTTCTTGTGGCGTGGATTTGCGTAGCTTTGAAAGAGAGTCATTCATAAGTCACCTTTGGGAAAGTTCACCGTTAAATGCGTCAAAAAATATTATAAACCTAAATAGCCTTACCCATTCGGGCACGATGTCGTCGGGCAAAAGACCGTCGCCCTACTAAGAAACTAACTAACTGTGGGCTCTAAGCGGAAGCCTAAAGTAGCGGCCCTGCGTTGTAAAGAACGAACTACTTTGTCGCGATGCTCTT
>JAUXUL010000039.1 GCA_030680795.1 Anaerolineales bacterium
AAGAGATTGAACAGGCTATGGCAAGGCTGAATTTCAGACCACGAAAAACCCTTCGTTTCAAAACACCCTTTGAGGTGTTCTGTCATTCATCTGTTGCACTTACCAGTTGAATTCACAGTATTAAACACCTCAGGCTATTCCAGATACGAACACAACGTAATTCTATCTTAAAAATCAACTCGTTTATACAACCTGGTTCATTGGGAATTTCCGTGATCGACCAATGTCAAAGAGGCTGCGCTGGTTACTTGCTTCATCCGCCCGGATTTGTGATGTTAAACAATAACTTACAAGAATATCATGAACCATATCCAAGTTTCCGGAATATCTTACTGCGAACTGAGTGACAACAAACCGACTTTTGTAAGTCGGTTTGTTGTCACTTGCCCAAAATTTTACGCTCTGCGGTCCCGACCGGATTCGAACCCGCGATTAGTCTCTACTATTCATCCGTAACTGATAAAATTTTATTTATTTTGGATTTTTACTCATATAATGCAATGAGCTATAATTGAGTTTGGGATATGCCTTCATAATTATCTTCTTCCCTTTGAATGAGCACGAAAAACTTGTTCGAAAGTCCCGCGTGTGGATTATGAAAAGTTAAGCGGGAATAAAGTAAGCGAAACACCCGAGTCCATTCGTAAACGCGTGCAAGCCGCCAGAAATATTCAGCAAGCCCGATTCACGAATATCAAACATCATCTCCAACAACGATATGCACATCGGAGAGATCGGGCAATTTTGTCAGTTTCAGGATGAGGGCGGTGTACTGCGACCGAAGGGAGTGTCGAAGTGTCAGAGTATGATACGAGCAGCGACATTTTGCGGTGCACATGGCGCTGTGTGTGAGTCAATTGCAGTTATCCGCGCACGCCTATGCACAGCACGATGTCATCGCATCCTATAATTAGTGCGCACCACCACAGCCTGGCGGAGGCGCTGCACCTGTGGTCGCTCATAGATCATGCACAGCACCATGTGATGTGATGACCGTCTAAAGTTTCAGCAGTAGATATTCGTATGCGCTCAGTGCGGCTTTTGCCCCTTCACCTACTGCGACAAGGACTTGCTCTGCATAACTGTTGGTCACATCACCCGCCGCGAACAAACCGGGGATATTGGTGCGGCATGCGCTGTCAATGACGATGCGGCTTTGTTCATCCAGTTCAACCAGGTCTTTGACCATGCTGGTGTTTGCCACCAGCGCTTTTTCCACGAACATGCCATCGGCTGGATACTCCCTGAGTTTGCCAGCCTTGTCTTTCAGGATCAGTTTGCGGGCGTATTCATCACCCTGCACTTCCACGATCTCGCAGTCCTTCATGATCTTGACGTTTTTAGCCTGCTGAAGTTTATGACCAAGGGGAGAATCCAGCATTTTGTCATTGGCGCAGACCATGGTCACTTCTTTTGCAACAGTAGCAAGTTCACCGACAGAGCGTAACGCGAGGTCATCATCGCCGATCACAATCACGGACTTGTCAATGAAAAGCGGCGCGTATGAAAGAGCGGAGTAGCAAAGTCCTTTCATGCTGTACTCTTTTTCTCCGGGCACATCCATGCGTACCTGACGTGTGCCAGTGGCAAGGATGACCGCCTTTGATTCCAATATCCCACCGCTTTTGGTGGTCACAATAAAGTAATCGTCCTTCCTTTCGACTTTATCAACAGATTCAATATGGCGGGCAAAATCAAGATATTCCAGTTCGGTGCGGAATTTGTTGACAATCTCCAGTCCTCTGATGACCTGGTAATCTTCGATCCACGGCAGGGCGAGGCGATAGTTGGTCTTGCCGCCCAGATCCTTCGATAGCAGCAATACATTCAGGCGTTTGCGGATGGCGTAAATGGTAGCCGTCAAACCCGCAGGACCGCCTCCGATGATGATCAAGTCGTACATCGTTTTCTCCTTCCGCTAATACGCGGCTTTGATAGTTTCCAAATCCACTTCGGGATCATTCCCCTCATCCGCTGGAGGTTCGGGGATGAAGCCTTCCTCCATCATGCGCTTCGTCATATCACGGGAGCGTTTGATAATACGAGAAGCCCGTTGGAATTCCTGATCGTATGTGGTTTCGATGCGCGCCAGTCCCTGCTCGATGGCTTTCATCGCGACGGAAGCTGCTTCCTTTGAAAAAACCTCCCAATCGTCCATGTTCGGCAGGATGAAATCCGGCGCGAGGCGGTCGCCCACATGGTTAGCCATGGCCTGTGCCGCGGCAAAGCACATCTCATCGGTGATCGTCCGGGCACGGACGTCCAATGTGCCGCGGAAGATACCCGGGAAGCCCAGTGAGTTGTTGACTTGATTCGGGAAATCTGAGCGACCGGTTGCGACAACGGCCGCACCCGCTTCTTTCGCGACCCAGGGCCATATCTCAGGAACCGGGTTGGCGCAAGCGAAGACGATTGAATCCTTTGCCATCGTCTTGATCCACTCCGGCAGAAGCACATCAGGTCCAGGTTTGGAAAGAGCGATAACCACATCCGCGCCTTTCATGGCATTGGGGATGTCGCCTTCGCGGCCTTCTGCATTGGTGATGTTGCATAATTTCCATTTATCTTTGTATTCGGCTTTGCGCATCTCGAGGTCTTTGCGATGCTTGCCGAGGATGCCTTTGCTGTCCACTATGCGGCACTTGGAGGGGTCAGCGCCCCAGCCGAAGATCAGGCGCGAACAGGCGACATTAGATGCGCCGGCGCCAATAAAGGCAATGCTGACATCCTCCATTTTTTTACCGACGACTTTCAAGGCGTTGATGAGTCCCGCCAGAGTGACGGTGGCAGTGCCTTGCTGGTCGTCATGCCAGATGGGGATCTCCGCTTTCTCGCGCAGGGTATCGAGGATGTAAAAACACTTTGGGTTGGATATGTCTTCAAGGTTAACGCCGCCGAAGCCGGGTTGTAACATCAGCACGGTATTAATGATAGCATCCGGATCTTTGGTATCCAACATCAATGGGACGCCATCCACGCCTCCCAAGTACTTGTACAACAGGGCTTTACCCTCCATCACTGGCAAACCTGCTTTGGGCCCAATATCGCCGAGGCCCAGCACACGCGTTCCATCACTAACCACTGCTACGGTATTCCATTTGTTGGTGTATTCGTAGACCAGTTCAGGGTCAGCCTGGATCGCTTTACATGGGGCTGCGACGCCAGGGGTGTACCAAATGGCAAAATCATCGAAACTATGGACTGTACACTTGAGTGTGGTTTCGATCTTCCCCCGATAGAACGGATGCAATCTCATTGCATCGGCAGAAGGCTTCTTTGCTTTGGCAAGCAGCTCTTCCGTATTCATACGTGCCTCCTTTTTATTATCCGCCTCTTCGGTTTGACTCCTCACGAAGGACGGTTATCACCGCATGTAGATTGAGTCCGCGCTTGCAGATGTTGTGAGAGGCGTCCATAACAGCATCAGACCAAAGGGTCTGGCAATGAAGTGCTTCCTCGTCGTTCTGTAAAACCAGTTGGATCAGACTTCCCAACGGTATATCCAATTCATTTTCGATGGACACATCGCAGTCAAAACAGGCTTGGCATTTGCTGATATCCTGACCTGTTGCCTCTTTGACAATGCGCCGCAGGGATGGTCTGGGATTCGTTGTCATTTACGCAGGGACAGACTCCGCCTCTTTCTCAGGGACGGCTGGTCCTGTTATCAAAAGATTCGCCTCGCTGACAATGCGTGGCACGATCGCCTCCCACCCGACAGGCATGATGTGAACACCATGAATACCTTGCCCGCGAAGTTTCTTGATCTTTTCGATCAGTTCGAGCGCGATCTTGAAGCCTTCCTCTTGCGCGCCTTCGGGTCCACCATTTTCCTGGGCATCGTCCATGCATTTGATGATCTCATCGGGGACATAAACACCAGGGACTTGATTCATGAACTGGGTCATCTTGGCACTCTTGAGCGGTGTGATGCCGATCATGATATAGACCTTATCAAGGATGTTGCGCTTGGCAATTTCATTCAACCAGATCTCCATGCGATCCACATCGTAGACAAGGTTGGTCTGGAAGAATTGTGCGCCCGCATTGACCTTCTTCTCTTCGCGCAATGCCTGGAATTTCGGGTCAGATGCGAACGGTGATGCCGCCGCACCGAGGAAGAACTTTGGAGGGAACTTGAGCTTTCTTCCATCAAGATAATGACCTTCATCGCGCATACGGCGCAATATCCAGATCATTTGAATGGCATCCAGGTCGTTGATATCCATGCGGCCGCGCGGTTGAGGCGCAAGTACGGGACTATCGCCTGTCACACACAGAACATTCCGCACGCCCATCGCCGTCGCGCCAAGAATCTCACTTTGCAAACTCGCGCGCGTTTTATCGCGCGCGGCAATCTGCAAGACAGGCTCCGCGCCATTCTCAAGCGCGAATTTACTGCAAGCCCAGGATGTCATGCGCGGGGTGGCTGAGGCGTTATCTGTGAAGTTAATGGCAGTCACATAAGGTTTGACCAGGTTGATGTTCTCGATCAACTTCTTCGTGGACATACTCAGCGGAGGCGCAATCTCGCAGGCGACAACGAATCCTCCAGACTTGAGTCCTCTCTCCAAATCGGAGACAGATTCGGTGTAGGCGGGAGCGTGGTATTTGTCATCACCCTGCCACCAATCAGGCTGGCGGACCGTGCGGAAGATCATGTCCCAGGTCTTGTATCGTTTTTCGCCCTGATCAAACACAAGACTTTTCACCACCTTGCCTGTGCCGTTTTTGCGGATACAGGCGGCGACATCCTTCCATGTCTCTTCGCCGACCTTTTCCCAATCAAGCGGGGGGAGGACTTCAAGCAGTCTTTCTTCGCGCCCCATTTTGAAGGAGCGTTCGTAGATCTTATACCAGATACAGGGACGGGTTTTATCCACGTAGCAATGTTCGGGTGTCGAACCGCCGCACGGGCCGTTGCGCAAGCCCTTGGGGCATTCCATCGGGCAGATGAACGCCGTTTCCTGCAACAGGCAGTTGCCGCACATGCGACAACCGAAGAGCGGTCCCTTGATCATGTACTCGAAATCTTCCATCAGTTTGTGGCTGAGGGGTTCTTCTTTAAATGGGGAGTAGGCTGGTTGCCAACGTCGTCCAGGTGTAAATATGGGCATGAGTGACTCCTATGTCATTGCGAGGAGCGAACAGTAGTGAGCGACGAAGCAATCCCCAACAGACGAAGAGATTGCTTCGGGCGGAAAAGCGCCGCCCTCGCAATGACAGATCAATTAAGTAAATACGAATCCGCGTAGATCACTTTGTTCAACAGGATCTGCGTTGTTTTCCAGATCGCGGATTGGTCTGCGTCTTTCAAATCGAAGTCTTCCAACTGCGGTTCTTCGCCTGCCGCGATTCGCTCTGCAATTTTATTGTAGACTTTCGCCAGCGGTTTGCTAGTGTCTTTTGTCTCTATCCAGCGGATGACATCATTCTGTTCCTTGTCGAACGGGTTGGCGATCATCATCTGCAAGCCGACGCCCATCAGCATGGCAAGGTAGACACGGTTGATCAGCGGACGATTTTCGTTGGGAACAGCGTTGGAGACGTTGCTCAACCCGACTGAGATGTTGGGTGCAGGATCCCAGGCATATTGCAGCGTCCGCACAGTCTCGATGAGATGCGGGCAATATTGCTGGCATCCTGAAACGGTCAGCACGAGCGGATCAATGATGAGGTTTTCCATCGGGAGGTCAATTTCCATCATGCGCGGGATCAACGCTTCAACAGCAATTGTCACGCGCGCATCCGCTTCGACAGGGATACCCTCCGAGCGCATGGTCAGCGCAATGACCTTCGCGCCGTATTTCTTCGCCAACAGCGGTATTTTCTCCAAGCGCTCCTGCTCTGCCGATGTGGAATTCAAGATCGGCTGTGCCTTCTTGATGGTCTTGAGCGCGGCTTCCATTCCCTCAACGTTAGTCGTATCAATCGAGAGCGGCACATCCACCACCGTCTCAATTGTTTCAATGATCCACGGCCAGACTTCCGCAAAGTCCTTTTTGCGCGGGCCAAGGTTGATATCCACCGCCTTCGCCCCTGCCTCCACTTGCTTCACCGCCAGATCCATAAAGAACTCGCGGTCTCGGTTGGTCAACGCTTCCTTGACCTTTTCCGAAATGATGTGAATATTTTCGCCGATGATGTACATGTGTTTCTCCTTTTTAAGTCAAAAGTCGAAAGTCAAAAGTCATTCGGTCATTCCGACGTTCGACCTTCGACCTTTGACCTTTGACGAAAGTGCTACCGCCACACTTGGAAACTTACTCATATCCGTATGCGGCAAAAATAATGCAGAAGTGAACGCTTCATAAAAACTGTTATCCGCCGACAACTCAATATAGGTCATGCGCTTTGCGATCTCGGTGATGCGCTCGCGCTTCTTCCAATCGAGCAGGGCATAATATGCGCCCTTCACCGCCGTGTTGCCGAGAAACTCAAATCGCGACCAATCCATATCAGGAAGTAATCCAATTTGCACAGCCTTCTCAATGTTGATATATTTTCCAAACGACCCGCCGATCAACACCTTATCCATTGTCTCAAGCGGGACTCCGACCGTATCGGCCAACACCGTAAAGCCAGCGTAGATGGCGGCTTTGGCGCGCAGCAAGTTATCAACATCCACGCGGGATAGGACGATATCTGCGCCTGATTCGGATTCCTCGCCCCAGGCGACCACATACTCCCCGCCATGCGCTCCCTCGCGGACCCTTGAACTGCTTGCCATTAAATTGACATTCCCAGCCTTATCAATGATCCCAGTTATGAAAGCCTCCGAAAGCAGTGAGATCAATCCCGAGCCGCAGATTCCTTTCGGCTTGCCTGCGCCGATGACGCGATAGGTCGGCTCGAACGTCTCACTGTTAATCCACACTTCTTCGATTGCGCCAGTCGTTGCGCGCATGCCGTTGACCACTCCCGCGCCCTCGAAGGCTGGTCCTGCTGAGCAGGCGCAGGTGACAAGCCAGTCGCGGTTGCCAAGCACGGTCTCGCCGTTTGTGCCAACATCGAGAAAGAGAGTGACGTTTTCAGCAGTATCAAGCCCGGACGAAAGCACGCCGGCAGTAATATCCGCGCCGACGTAGGATGCCACGCCGGGCAAACAATCCACGCTGGCTTCAGGATGTGCGTTGATTCCAACTTCGCGCGCGGTCATCAAGGGCGGATGATTGACTGCGGTGATGAAAGGCGAAAGTCGAATGTTGGATGCGGGTATGCCGAGAAGCAAATGGATCATTGTGCTGTTGCCTGCAATCGTGGCTTTGACCACATCCTCAGGTTTGGCTTTGACTCGCTTGCAGGCTGTCTCAAGCAATTCATTGATCGTATCCAGCACACGCTGACGGAGTTCCTGCCCGCCGCCTTTTTTACTTGCGTACATAATGCGCGAAATAACATCTTCGCCGCGCGCGATCTGTCCGTTGTATTCTGCGACCTGTGCTCTCACTCCTCCGCTGACCAGATCCACCAGCCAGACTGAAACAGTGGTTGTGCCAATGTCAATCGCGCAGCCCCAAAGCGGTGAATACTCGTCAACATGATGCGGTTGCAACGAGACCAAACGCAAAGGTTGTTCCAAATGTTCAAGCGGATATTCAAGCACTGCGGTGACATCCCATTCGCCTGCGCGTAAGACATCGCCAATCGTTTGAAGCAAAGCAAGCGAAACATTCACTTTATTGACATTCGCTTGTAATCTCAACCCGGTCTGCAATCGTGACCAATCATCGGTTTGGTCTTCCATCGTGGGCGGACTGAGTCGCAAATGCACGCGGCGAACGGTTTGGTCTTGCAGATATTCATAATCCGCAGGGACAGTGACTTCGGCAACGACGCGGTCAGTCGTCAGCCGCCGTTCGATTTTTTCCTGCGGAGGAACATGGATTGCAACGTCACCTTCCACAACGGTTTGACAGGCAAGCGCGTAACCCTGTTCGATATCATCGGGTGAGAGCCGCAATGTGCTTCTGCGGCGGACATTTCCATCTGTCACCTGCACAGCGCAACGGCCGCAACGCCCCTGCCCGCCGCAAGGCTGGCCGATATCCAGACCTGCCAGGTGCGCGGCATCGGAGAGCATGGCTCCTGTGGGGACGATGGCTGTGCTTTGCTTATCTTCGTGCGTGAAGGTGATGGTGTGTTGCATAATCGTTTACGTCATTGCGAGGGCGTTCTTTGCCCGAAGCAATCTCCCACACAATGACGGAGATTGCTTCGTCGGGGAGAGTACCCTCCTTGCAATGACGTGTTAATTCAGCGCCTGCTTCATAAACGCGGGCAGATCCACCGCCTCGCGCGGCCCAACGCGGATCTCCCAATCAGGAAGTTCTTCTTCGAGTTCACCAGAAAGCACTGCAACATGGCCGGGCAGGACAATCCGCTTCCTGCTGACTTTGCTGGCTACGTCAAAACTTTTGATTGACTTCGCGATCCTTTCTGCATCAAACTTGCCCGCCGCCCATGCGGTTAATACGGACATGCCTTCGGCGTCTGTGACGACCAGCCAGGCAGGCAAGCCGCTGCCTTCGACTTCGTTTGCGACAGAGAAATATGTGATGCTAAAGTTAGTCGTGACCAACACCGCGCTATCTGGTTTGGGACTGTTGATCTCGTAAATACCGGGCTGAACCTGGATCGGCTTTTGCGGATCGGTATAGATGTTTTCGCGCAGAACAAGCAATGGGTAGAGCAATTCAGGTTTGAACTCGCTCAACACAACAAAGCCTGCATATTTTGCAATGGCTTGCGCGGCGGCGATGCCTTCGTCTTTTGCGTCGCAGGGGAAAGCGATCACGGGATAGCCAAGCGCGCGCAAGTTGGATTTGATCGCAAGCTTGCGGACTTGTGTGGAACGCGCCAGCCACTCAGACATGTTTTTGCCGCCGAGGTCAAGCACCATGTCTTCGAGGCCTTTGGCTTGAATCTTTTGGGTCAAGTCTGCGAGCGTATCGAGTGAATCTGCTTTGACGGCGAGCGCGGCTTTGTGCTTCTTCGCAAGATCCGCTAAAGGTTCATAGTCGGATGATTCTGCGGCGTAGATCAATGCCGATTCGCCAGCGAGCAGGCTGAGGGCAGAGTCAAGAAGCGTTGTATCCTTCGTCATCAAAATCAGCGGACGTTTGCTCACAGTCCGAATCGTTTTGATGGCGGCGGCTAATTCTCCGTCTGCTTCAACGGCGAAACCGTCAATCGTAAAATCCATGCCCACATAATTAACTTTATACGCGTCGGCTGTCGCAACTTTTTTGGCAAGGTCAGGGTCGGAGGCTTTGACGCGGATGAATAAGCCAGGCTTGTTGTAAAAAGTTTTTTCATGACGGAACATCACGACTTCATTGCCCGCTTTGATTTCACTGCTAGCCTTCAACGTGACGAGTCGAATCGGCGGCGCGGCAGACTCAGCCAGTTGCTTTTTAGATTCATCACTGACATAGGGGCAAGCCGAGAGTTCAACTTGTTTGGCGGCGAGTTTCATCGCAAAGGCGAGGCAGGTGGGGAAGCCACATTCCTTGCAGTTGGTTTGAGGGAGCATTTTATAAATTTGGATGCCTGATAAAGCCATGTGATTCTCCGTTTTTGATTCGTAAAACGTAATTGGTAATTCGTAATCACGAATTACCAATTACACCGCAACGAGTTCTTCAATCGCGCTCTTTACGCGTTTAACTGACTCAGGATGCCTCAACACAACAACATCCGCGCCTGATTCAACCAGCGCGATCGCAGTCAGCGTTTCCCAATTAATAGCGCGCGCTTTCCAATCGCCCCAGCCTTCTGGCACACCTTCGCCTACTTTGGATTCTTTTGTCTTCCAGGCTTCAAAGCCTGGCGTGACAATCATCGGCAGTTGTGTCATCGCGTCGCCTTGCAGGGCGGCTAATCGCAAACGCTCCATCACCGAATAGCCATACTCGATTCCATAACCCAGCGCCCCTGTTGTCGGGTCCATCAGGATACGGTCTTTGGACATGCCCATATCGCTGATCAGAATGTTCAACTGTTTCGACAGATTCACATCCATCGGCGTGCGCGCCTGCACGAGATGACCATTCGCCATCGCTGTGGCGACAATGGTGCGATAGTTTTTATCTTCGCAAATGCCAAGCACGATTTTCTCGCCTTTGGTCGCTTCCGAAATAGGCACGAGCAACTCGTTATCTTTTTCCGCCTGACCTGGTCCCCAGACGATGAGCGGGAGTCCCGTCCCGCTTAATACAGATTTGATGACTCGCACTGCGTCTTCGGGTGAATCAGCCAGGGTCAACGCGACGACGATGAGGTCTGCTCCCGCTTCTTCGGCTTTCTTCGCCCATTGAGCGGGATCCGCCATTGCCTCGCCCCAGGCGTCCGCCAGCAACGGTGACCAGTCATCGGGTTTGCGTGACTTGATCTCAATCGCAATGACGGGCTTGTTTGGCATGGGCGCTTCGTAATGCAAATAGGGCATGGACGTTTGTCCGCCCACGGTGATGGACTTGGCGCGCGTGCCGCCCTCCGCGCTCGTCGCTCCAATGGTGACCGCGCGAATGCTTCCAGTCCATTTGTCTTTTGGGATTTCGATGGGCATGTTGACTCCTTTGTTGTAGACAAGTACACAAGTAGACAGGTACACACGGTCTTGAAAGGCGTGTTTACCTGTTTACGTGTCTACCTGTTTACTTCATACCTGCTCTTTTCCTCGCTTCATCTCTTCTCTCAATAAATTGCTCGATCGGCGATTTTCTCTCCGCCGCGAGCCCCAGATCTTTTAGATCCTTTTCATCCTTCGCAGCCATGTGACGCAAGATGTGACGATACGAAATATACGCGGCAGGATAAATAATCCCTGCGGAGTTGTGAAGCATGTACGCGATTCGAATCCCTTTATCTTTCATCATCTGCGCAGCGAGGGCGAGGGAAATATCAGCGGGTAATTCGGGCACGCCTTCGCTCATGATGTCTTCTGCGGTCAGCGTTTCATATCCTTCG
Organism: Anaerolineales bacterium; assembly: GCA_030680795.1. Taxonomy (GTDB): domain Bacteria; phylum Chloroflexota; class Anaerolineae; order Anaerolineales; family Villigracilaceae; genus Villigracilis. The sequence goes on from JAUXUL010000039.1 coordinate 10,972, forward strand.
CGCGCGTACGCCCAAACCAGTTCATCCACGCCGACCACGCCGATGCCGTGACCTTCCGCGTCGAGCACACACATTGCTTCCACGTTATGCTCCAACAGGAAGCGCGCAATATCAATTACAAGCGCATCATGCTTGCAAGTGGGCACGCCGACAGTCATCAGGTCACGGACGAGTTTTTGTTCAGTCATATGTTTCAGTAACAAACCTGAAAGGTCTTATGCACTCCGCTTCCTTCTTCACTCATCGTGTGGAAAATGGTCATCACCGATCAACCACTCGCAAAGACCTGTCAGGTTTCAAGTTGATTACGCTTCCTCTCCTGTCTGATTGCTCAGGTAGTTTTCCAATCCCATCTGCTCGATCTGGGTGCGTTGCTTCTTTGCCCAGTCGTGATGACCTTCTTCCATCTTGAGGATGGTTGTCAGCAGGTCGCCAGTCGATTCATCACTGACTTCACTTGCCAGCGCAATCCCTGCGTTATAAGCTTTCACCGCGCCCAGTTCGGCTGCCTGGTCATTGGTGACCATTTCAAGAACATTCTTGCCGATCTTCATCTCGTTGAGTTTGGCAACAACAGGCATTCCCTCCAAAAATAGGATACGCCCAATGAGCCATTCGGCATGATGCATTTCGTCAATTGCCTTCTTTTCGATGTCTTTGTGGAGTTTTCCGTAACCCCAGTTGTCGCACATCTCGGAATGCACCATGTACTGGCTGATGGCGGTCAGTTCGTCCGCCAGAAGTTCGTTTAGTACTTTTAGAAGTTTATCGTCGCCTTTCATTTTGGTCTCCTTATTTCACGTTGAACGTTGAAGGTTGGAAAGTTGAAAGTCCACAACCAGCAACCTTCAAATTTTCAAACTTTGAACTGTTAGAACATCGGCTCCATCGCCATGGCGGGATGATTGTGCGCTTCCAGCCAGGCGAGCAAATCTTCAACCGAAGTTACATTCTTTTCATCCGCGATCTTGCCCATGAACTCTGGGTCGCCTTCGCGTTCGCAGACGGCTTTGAACTCATCGGACATGGTCTCCTTCAATACAGAAGACATCCAGACCACGCGCTTGAAGCCGCCATCGGAGGAGATGAACTTGGGGCTGATGAGATAGAACTTGCCAACGCCCATCACGCCAGGGGTTTGCATACCGCCGCCGGCGATGCCTGCTAATGTTGAGAAGGTCATGCCTGCGGGAGTCAAGGCTGTGTCCTCGCGGCTGACAATCATCACGCCGTTGGCTTCGGGGATGAGCATGACGATGCACTCGAAACATCCGCAAGCCGTCATCGGGTTTTCCATGATGGAGTACATGGCAACCTCGTTGACCACGCCGTGCGACCCCATTTTGGCATAATCGTTCGTGCCTTCCCAATAGCCTTTTTTCATGTCCACGCTCTTGCCGAGTTTGATCGGTTGATTCGGTCCCGTTGGATTAATGCTGAACGAGGCTTTACAGTCCAGCCAGTTGTATGCGCCGCACAAGCCGAGTCGTTCAGGCGAGACCACGCAGACATGATTCGGCGCAAACGATTGACAGAGTGTGCAGGAATAAAACTCATCCACTTTATCGTCCGTCAAATCCGCGAGGCGTTTGTTGCGGAAGTCGTACGCGGTGCGCGCTTTTTCAAGCCATTCAGCATGTAACTTCGGTTCGGTGATTATTGTGACTTGAACTTTATCCACGATTGCGCCGAAGTCTTCATGGAATCTCGCGTGCAGGATCTTGCCAAACGATTCAAGACTAAAGCCTTTATCTGCTGCGGCTTGCGAAATGCGGATCCACGCGATATCACGCTGACCGACATGCTGAATTCCGCTTGCACCGTTCACAAAATAATGGACTTGCCTCTCAAGCACGGGTTCAAAGTCCTGCTGCATTTGCCTGCCCGCAACTTTGATGATGATGGCCATGTCCATCGAGCCTTGTGCTTCGATCTTCGAGAAATCAGTCCCAATGACTTCGATCTTGCCATCGGTGACTTCATCCAGTTTTGCCATGTACAGATATTCAAATGCGCGGCTGTGTTTACCGCCGAATTCCACACGCAAATCTGCCTTGCGAACAACTTCGCCTTCGAAGGCTGAGCCGTATGGAACTGGAACATCCACATTTGAGACTTTGACTTTGACACCGCGAATCTCGATACACTTCTGGACGAGTCTTTCGGCTTTTTCCAAATCATCTTTGCCGTCAATTGCGTCAAACGGCATCGAGACAACGTGTTCGTAAGTCGTCACGCCTGTCGGTAAAATTTCAGGGATGATCGTATCCGCGATAACGGGGAATCCAAAGTTGATCGCGCCAGCCGCGGCAGCATATTTCAAATCGTCCACTTCGCCCAATGCAAGCACAAAGGCGAAGACGCGCTCTTTGTTGTAAAGCAAAATCTCTCGCGACATACCAGGCTTGAGTCCACCGAAGGTCAATGCGGAGCGGGTTGCAAAGCCTAAAGCATAAATTGCAGAGATGGTATCTGTGCCAAATGGGACAGTGTACGTGTCATATCCAAGTTCCACGCCCTCTTCCAGTAATTGATGGATGATGCTTCGTCCATTCACATTGCCTGAGAGGAAGGTCAGGATATTGCGGCGTTGTAACTCGCGCACGATCTTGACCGCGACTTCGTTGGACTTCGCGCATCCAACAATCGCCGCGAATCCAGGCATGCGGCCATCCACCAATTGAATACCCCACGAGCGCAATTGAATATCGTCAATGGGGCCGTTGAGATGCCCATCGTTTGATGCTTCTTTTCCATTATCGGGGCTGGTGAATGACGTGCCTCCCGCGAGATGGAAACCCTGCATCGGCTCAGGTTGAAGCCCATAAGCGAAGCGTACAGCTTCAATTGTCTCAGCCGCAAGAAGCGTGGCCATGCCTGAGTCAAGCGTCTCGCCCAGGTAGGGAGTCCAGTGCCTGCCCGCGGGGACGGGATGAAGCAGTCCGCGTGTGTACTCCATGACAGATTTCAGGTCGCCGATTTTTTCGATGGTCTTGCCAGTCATCCCCAAAATTGTGGGAAGAAAATACGCGGTGTTTGGAAATGATACGGGCGTGTCCGCGCCTTTTTCGGCCAACGCTTTGTTGAGTATGACCTCGGCTTCGGTTACAAGCGCGTTCGCGCCGCGAATGGCGCGTGTGGCTATGTATCGTGACATGTTTTTGGTCTCCTAGTTCTTAGTTCAGTAGTTTTGTAGTTCGTTGTCCAGGATTAACGAAACAACCCAACCATCAAACTATCCAACTTCACCATAAATGGCTTCGCGTCTCTTTTCCAACGGCAACGCTTCAAGTGCGTTCATCTTCGCATCGCCCGATCTTCCGAACTTATTCGGGTCGTATTCAGGCAGTCCAAGCGCGGCACGTTTCTTGTCAATATGCGCGAGCGTGGCTTCGATCATCTTTTGCGGGTCGGGGATAAATTCCAGTTTGCCGCCATAAATTTTCTCCCAACCTTCGCTGATGTAATGAAGCACCTCATCGCTATCGTTGACTCGGTCCGGCATCCCGCTCACAGGTGACGAACCGCCGAAAATAACATACGCTCCCGAAGCGACGCAATACGCTGCAATTGCCAGCGCTTTTTCGCTCATCCATTCCGGCGCGAGTCCCACCGCAGGGATTTGGTCAATGTCATCGCCGAGACCTCCGGCTTCAACCATCTGCGTGAGCACGGTCAGGATACGGGTATTATCCACGCACGAACCCATGTGGAGGACGGGAGGGATTCCAATCGTTTCACAGATTTCTCTCAACCCGTTTCCGACTTCGCTCAAGCCTGCTTCACCCAACATGAGTCCCAACTTGGCTGACGAAATCGCGCCGCACCCAGTTTGCACAACGAGCACATCTTGTTTAAGTAATTCCTTCACGACGAGATTATGCAAATAGTCTTGTGATGAGCGCGGGTTATTACATCCCACAATCGCCGCCACGCCGCGAATACGTCCCGTCATAATCGCGTCATTCAATGGGCGGAAGGATGCGCGATACGAGCCTCCCAACATGTAGTTGATATACTCATGCGAGAAGCCAGGAATTAAATCTTCTTTGATCTGCGGAATGCGTGTTTTGTTGTTGTCGCGATTCTTGAAATTGTCTATCGCAACCTTCAAAATTTGCTTTGCGATGGTCAACGCTTTGTGTTCATCAAACTCGATATGAGTCGCGCCTTTGATCTTGACCTTCGGCGAAGTCGTGATGATCTTCGTATGGAAATTCTGCGCCAAGCCAACCAGCGCCTGCATGATGCACTGCACATCCACGACCATCGCTTCGACCGCACCAGTCAAAATGGCGAGTTCCTGATGCAGGAAATTGCCCGCAGCGGGAATGCCTTGTCTCATTAAAATTTCGTTCGCGGTACAGCAGATACCCGAAAGTTGAATCCCGTTCGCGCCCGCAGCTTTGGCATACTCGATGATCTCAGGGTCTTGTGACGCAGCTACGAGCATTTCGCTCATGGACGGTTCGTGTCCATGCACGACCACGTTGACCATTTCTTCTTTAATAACGCCGAGATTGGCTTGTCCCAAAATAGGCGCGGGTGTTCCGAATAAAATATCCGAAATGTCCGTCGCGATCATTGAGCCGCCCCAGCCGTCGGCTAGTGCAGTTCGGATCGCGTGATTCAAAATGTGCGCGGGGTCCTGGTCATCACCGATGTGTGTGCGGTGTAAGGCCTCCACGACTTCGCGGTCCACGCCGCGCGGCCAGACATTTTGCTCGCGCCAGATCTGCTGTCTCTTTTTCGGAGCGCGCCGGGCAGGGACAATCTCGCCGCGTTGCTGACCGAATTGCCCAATGTAAAGATCAGCCAATTCGTTTGCAATTTCTTCGGGAGTGCGTCCCTCGATCTTGATGTCATAATAGCCAGCCACCATCCGCAGTTTCGCCACATCGCGGATGCTGTAACCCTGGGCTTCGCCCTGTGCGGTTGCCTTCAATAAGAAAGCCATATCGCGGCCGTGATCGGAGTGTGCCGCACCGCCTGCCGCAATGGCCCGCGTCAGGTTGCGCGCCTGAATGGTATCCAATGTCGCGCCACAGACACCCACTTCGCCGTTCTTAGTGAGTCGGCAGGGACCCATGCCGCATTGCTTACAGCACATGCCCGCCGCACCAATGTTGCATGGAACCATGTTATCGGCGCGGGTAAAGGCCGTCCCAATGCCCAACTCCTCCGCACGGATCAACATCTGCTGTGCGGCAGGGTCGGTTGAATAATCTTTAATTTCGCGTTTCTTTGGCATGATGCACCTCTCTTTTTTATGTCATTGTGAGCGGAGGTCGAGTAGGCGGTGCAGTTCCGCCGTATCGAGACTGAAGCGAAGCAATCACCAACTCAATGAGGAGATTGCTTCGTCGCGAAAAGCAGGGGCGCTCCTCGCAACGACATTATTCTTTCTCAAACTTCACCGCCCCCAAGCCCGGGCACGGCCAGAGCGGACGTCCGCTGTAGTCCACACGCTGGGCAAAGGAAACTGTCCCTTTGATGGTTTCGTGCACGGCTGTATGCCGGAAGAAGTTATCCCCTTCCTTCTTCTCGACCGCAATGCCCGTCTCGATCAGCATCGGCATCTCGCCAAGATAGCCAGCCTCTTCAAGACACGTGCTGATTTTTTCAGCCTTGATTTTCGCTGGGTCATATTTAACTTCGATAACCTGGAAAGCACTGCTTGCATACACTTCGCTGACCCCCGTCAACTCAAGCAATATCCGCCTCACCTCGGAAACATGATGGTCTCCGTAAAGCACCGGCGTTTCGAACGTTTTAATCTCCATGAAGACACCTCGTATAAAAAGATGGATGTGACTCTGAACGAAGATACCGCTAAATATAGTCTCTTCCTTTTACAGTATTATTTTAGCATTCGGGTTGGCCTTGAAGTTGTGAATTTTGTCATCAGAAAGCCTGACAAATGTACCTAACAAGAGTGGATTTTGAAGATTTCAAAAAACGGAAAGGTATAATCTGCGTGATGACTAACTTTGGACTGGGATGGAGACCATCCCGCCTGGAAAATTCCTCCTTGCAATTGGCAGGGCGAATGCTTGAGTTGCGGTCAGCGCTTCAACTCTGTGACCCAGGCCTGGTCGCCGCGCGAAGCGGTGTATCCTATCTGACGTTTGGTCCCGGCCAAGGCGAATTTCATTTTCCGTTTTTTGGAAAAGTGATCACTGTCACATGGCCCAGCCTGACAGGTCACGGCGATACTGATGAAGAGTTACCTCCCATCGTTCAGGCGCTGTTGTTGTATTATCTGGTTACAGCCGACGGCACAGTCCTGACAGGTAAATGGGTCTCTTTTGCAGACCTGCCCGATGGACGCATGTACAATGCCGCTTATCAAGGCTACAGCGGCGATAAAATTGTTAAAGCATTTGGATTCGATCTGCCCGCGTTTAGCTCCGCTTGTTTGAAGGCTGGCGGCAAGCCCGTGGAAGTTGGCAGCGCTTCATTTGTGATGCAGGCTTTGCCAAACCTGCCAATGCTTGTGACATACTGGCTTGGCGACGAGGATTTCCCTTCATCATGCAAAATCCTTTTCGATGCATCTGCAACACATTATCTGCCAATTGATGGATGCGCAATCGCAGGAAGTATGTTGACTAATAAATTATGTAATTTAAAGTCTCAAGGTTTTGGGGAGGACCGCAATAATTCAATTCCAACATTTCCCGATGTTGGAATCCGAACTAGTGGTGAATTATGAAAGTTGCTATTACAGGTAAAGGCGGGGTTGGCAAGACCACGCTGACTGCATTGCTTGCCCAGGCGTACGCAGACATGGAACGCCAAGTATTGGCTGTGGATGCTGATCCATCTCCCTGCCTGGCAGGCGCATTGGGATTCCCATCAGAACTGCGCGCGCAACTCAAGCCTATCGCCGAGATGGATGAATTAATAGAAGAACGCACAGGCGCAAAGCCCGGCACTATCGGCGGTTTCTTCACCATCAACCCGCGCGTGGACGATATCCCCGAACGTTTTAGCGTTCTCCATCGCGGCGTGCGCCTGCTTGAAATGGGCTCGGTGGAGTTGGGCGGTTCTGGCTGTATCTGCCCCGAAGCGGCCATGCTCAAAACTTTATTCACCCATTTATTATTTCGCAAGGACGATATTTTATTGCTAGATATGTACGCGGGCGTTGAACATCTCGGCCGCGCAACGGTTGATTTTGTAGATGCCATGCTGGTCGTTGTTGAACCAACGCGGCGCAGTCTCGGAACGGCGGCGCAAATCAAAAAACTTGCCAACGACATCGGACTCAAACGCTTATATCTCGTCGGCAACAAAGTCCGCAATGACGACGAAGCAAAATTTCTCGAAAATGAAACGCCTGATATCCCCTTGCTTGGATTCTTGCCTGCCGATATGAAGGTGCAAGAGGCGGACAGATTGGGAATCCCAGTTTATGACACCGTGGAGAGTTTGAAAATTGCGACTCGGCAAATCAGCAAATCGCTCGGTGAGTTAACAAACGATGATGTTATGGAATGACCACCATAATCGCACTCGCAGCAAAGATGGATCTGGCAAGCGTAAAAGCAGGTAAAATAATGGTACGAGGTGTATTATGACTGAACTGGTATCTCAAATGACAAAAGAAGAGCTTCGGATGATGATTGATGAAACTCTTGAACAAAAACTTATTGAACTCTTCGGCGACCCTGATGAAGGGTTGGAATTACGCGAATCGGTGAAGAAACGATTGGCAAAGCAAAGGATCATGGTTGCGCGTGGCGAACACGGCAAGGAGTTAGCCGATGTAATCAAAGAATTGGGGCTGGAGTGACATGTATCGCGTCAAGTTTACCGACTCGGCAATGCGTGACTTGTCCTCTTTCGATAAACCTATAGCAAAGCGCATCGTGGATCGTATGCAATGGTTCGTTGAAAATTTTGACGGCTTGCCGCATCATGCGCTGAAAGGGGATTATTCCGACTTTTATAAACTGCGCGTTGGGGATTATCGCATCTTGTACCAGGTTTTGGTTAATAAACAAATTATTCAAGTGCATCAAATCGGTCATCGCCGTGAAATTTATCGAGGTAAATAAACCCTATGACAACCACAATCGCACTCGCAGGCAAAGGTGGCGTGGGGAAGACCACAATCGCTGGAATGGTCATCAAATATCTTGCCCAGAATCAAACGGGCAGTATTCTGGCAATTGACGCCGACCCCTCATCCAATTTGAACATGGTGCTTGGTCTCGATCTCGAATGGACGGTCGGTGACATTCGCGAAGATATGCTGGCACAGGTAAAGTCGTCACTGACCGAGGGCGGGGCGGCCATGGGCGTCATGCCGGGCGGGGCGAGCAAGCGCGAATATCTCGATTACCACGTCCGTTCTTCCCTGGCGGAAGGCTCACGTTTTGACTTGATCGCCATGGGACGCGGAGAGGGGCAGGGATGCTATTGCGCGGTCAACCATAACCTGCGCGAAGTGATCGATTCGATGAGCAAACACTATGCCTATGTGGTGATAGATAATGAAGCAGGCATGGAGCATCTCTCGCGCCGCACCACGCGTGACGTGCAGCACCTGCTCATTGTCAGCGACCCGACCCAGCGCGGCCTGGTTGCCGCACAGCGCATCGCAGAGATGACCAAAGACTTGAATATTCGAATCGAAAAAAGCCATCTGATCGTGAATCGCGTTCAAAGCGGTGAAATACCCCCGCCATTAAAAACAGAAATAGAAAAGATAAACATACCTTTGCTTGGGGTCATCCCAGCCGATACGGAACTAACTACTTTTGAGTTTTCAGGCAAACCGCTCGTTGATCTTGGGGATGATTCGCCTGTTTATCAGGCTGTCCAAAAAATGATGGGGCAGATACTCAAACAAGAACCGTCAGCTGCTTTTTAATAATTCCGGGGAATCTTTGCGCGCCCTGCGTCCTTATTTCTCTTTTTCCCCGCTGACCTTCATCCAAGCCTTCTTCATAATCAGCGCATCCTCTTCCATGATGGGGCTTTCACACAGGATGCGGCCCGCACAGCCAAATTCATTCAAGGCTTTGAACAAGGCTTTCAGATCCAGGTCTGCCTCGGCGAGGGGCAGGTGATTCTTTTCGCCTTTCGGTCCATACTCAATGCCAGAGAGATGGATGTGCAAGGTCTTCAAGGCTTGGCTGCCAAGTTCCTGGCCGTATTTCTCCAGCAGGCGGGACCATTCGTCATAGGTGTTCAGCGTGCCGTTACCGGGGCGGGCATGCAGATGAGCGAAATCGAGGCAGGGCTGAACCATGTCCATGGCTTTGCTCATGGCGAGGGCATCTTCAAACGAACCGAGTATGGCTGATTTCCCCATCGTCTCAGGGCGGATGGTGACATGATCGCCGTTCTTTTGAAGTTCCTTTACACAGCCCTGCAAGCGCGGAATGGCAACTTTCAATACTTCAAGTGGATCATTCATAAAATAGGAACCGGGATGAAAGATAATATCTGTCGCCCCCGCAAGATAGCCATAATGGGCCGCGTCCATCAAGCGTTTGCGTGATTTCGGCCATTCATCAGCGTCCGCATTCAAGTTAATATAATAAGGCGCATGCACACTCAATGCAACGCCATGTTCTTCACCAGCAGACTTGATCAAAGCGCAGGTTGCCTCGGTAACACGCACAGACTGCACCCAGCCTAATTCGAATGATTCAAGACCAATGGATTTGCTGAATTCAATCGCACCCACAGAACCGCCCGGTTTTTTCGGAGTGCCTGTGGGTGAACCCACTGTGCCGAATTTGAAAGATAGTGTCATAAGAAAACTCCGGTAATAAGAGATTGGGGATTAGGGATTAGGGATATGGGAAATCAGTTTCAGCCAGAGCGGCGGGCCGAGAAGCAATAAGCCAATCAGGATGGCGGCTAAAGCAGAGACCAGCACTGCTGCGGCTCCAACGTCTTTTCCGATCTTCGCGAGCGGATGTGTGTCCGGACTGACAAGATCAAGGGTGACCTCGATGGATGTGTTGATGAACTCGGCGGTGAAGACCAAGGCCGCCGTCAGAATGATCACCGCCCAATCATGCGGCGGAAGGCGAAGCCACAGCCCCGAAATAAAAACAATGACGGCAATCACGCCATGGATCCACACATTGCGCTGAGTCTGCAGGACATAAAACCATCCGCGAAAAGCATGCTGAAATGATTGCAGGCGGGATAAAAAAAATGACTTCACTCTACCTGTGTGTCCTGAATATTGATGTAGACAAGGCCGAGTCTTTCCAAAACCTTGGACTGCTCGGCCCACATGCGGGCTTTTTCATCCGCCTCGGCATGGTCATAACCGAGCAAATGTAAAACGCCATGAACAACCAGCAATTGCACTTCGGCTTCGATTGGATGACCTGCGGCTTGGGCTTGTTGCGCTGCACGCGGAATCGAGATCAGGATATCTCCCAGATAGGTTGAACCAGTTTCAGGGTCCAGTTCGGAGGCGGGAAAGGAAAGCACATCTGTGGGGGCGTCCACGCCAAGATAGTCGCGGTTCAGTTCGTGCAAATGCGCGTCATCTGTCAGGACGATTGTAATATCAGAATTTGTACTGAGCGCAGCGTCGCCCCGACGGATCGACTCGCTTACCAGCACTCCCGAAAGAACATCGGGACGATGTGGCGTGCGGCGCAAGTGTCCAAGCTCACCGCGTCGAAGGGTCGAAGTCTCCAAAGTGAGGCGGGCGGCTCTTTCAAGCAGGGCTGATTCCAAATAATCCTGTTGATTGTCAATGAAGATCATTTTCCTGTTCTCGGAGCGCGAATGGTTGATTCCTGGTCGGCCAGTTTGGCTTTGGGGTATTGTATGCGTGGATGATAAGTGGCGCGTAGTGTGGCAGAAAAAGATTCGGTAATCAGGTTGAGGTCGCGCAAGGTTAATAGGGTGTCATCCAACTGGTTGAATTTTTGCACCGTATCAATGACACTTTGCACAAGTTTCCGTAAATCATCATCGCTGGCAGGGCGTTCGGAGCGGGCGCGGGCTTCGGTGGCATCTGCAAGCATGAGCAAAGCGGTTTCTCGCGAGGCTGGGCGCGGACCGGGGTAACGAAATTTTTCAATATCCACTTTGGTCACATCGCCGCCGGCCGCTTCCATGGCCTGATTGTACTGATAACGCGTAATCAACGTGCCATGATGCTCAAGGATAAAGTCATGCAGGCGGCGCGGGAGACGGTGTTTTTTTGCAAGTTTCACGCCATCGGTCACATGGCGGATGATGGTGGCGGCAACTTCTTCGGGGTTGGCATCCTGATGTGTATTGACATTGCCCGGTATTTGATTCTCAATAAAGAAGGTCGGGTTGAGCGCTTTGCCAATATCATGGATTTGTGCGCCAACGCGCGTGAGCAATGGGTCTGCGCCAATTCTTTCCGCGGCTTGTTCGGCAAGGTTTGCAACTTGTAAACTGTGTTGATAGGTACCGGGTGCTCTGAGCAGGAAAAACTGCAGGAGTGGAGAATCTGGACGGGATATATCCAGCAGTTGCAAGGCAGTCGTGAGCCCAAGTAGTTGGGCAAACAAGTATTGAAGTAAAAGCGTGACACTCGCTGAGGCAAAACCACCGAAAGCAACAATGCCAATGAATTGAACCGCACCCAGCCAATCGGGTGAGTAAAACGGCAAACGATAGGCGATCAGGATTACCAGGCCCGAAAGTGCAATGGCAATTCCGGCATTGATGAATCCCCAAAAGCGGCGTGCAGGCCCGAGTGCAAGGATGCCGATCAGCGAGGAGAGCAAATAAAATGGCGCAAGATCAAGCGTATTCGATAAACCATAGGCCGCCAGCAAACTAAGTGGAATTGCCATGACAATACCCACTTCAAAGCCAAATAAAGTGGCTATTAATAATCCAGCGGCCTGTAGGGGATAACCGTAAGGTGCGAGCGTGCGGTCGGTGAACAAGCGTGCGCCGATCAAAAACGTGACAAACACCACCGCGATCACAAGAATACTGAGCGGGTCATTTATGACAGCCAGGCGTTTTCGGCGGAAAAAATAAAGCGGGACGAACACTGCAGAGATCACAATGATGGAGGCCGCGCCAGCCATATCCTGCCAGCGTTGACCGGGGCTGACAATGCCAAGTTGTTGGAGGGCTTCCATATCTGCGGGGAGGATGATCTCACCCGCAGGCACAATGGTCTCGCCTGCTTTATAGGTTTTCACAATCGGCTTCACGGCATCACGCGCGGCTTGTCCCGCGGCAATGGTCAACTCTTCGCTGAAGAAACTGTTTGGGACGACAAAGGCGGTCACCAGTTCGGTCACGAGCGTAAACTGTTGTTCATTTAGTGCCAGACTGACAAAGGAAGAAACACCGGTCTGGGCCACATCCACTTTATCTTCGTAAATTGCACGGCGCATGACTTGCTCGAGCACGCGCACAGATTCGGCTTGGACAACATCCCAGCGAGAATCTGAAATATTGAGCAAATAATCAACTGTCTCAAGTTGCAAACGAACGTCACTGAGGGAAAGAATCTTTGATTTTTTCTCATCAACCGTAAGTTCAATATCTGCCCGCACAGATGTGATATTTTGCAATATGACACGCAGGCCTTCGATCTGCTGGCGCGCGATGGCAGGGTCTGGCGAACTATAGACAGACTGGACTGCGCTTTCAGCGGCTATTCTTGCTTCCTCCGTGCGGATCTCACTTACATACTCAACGTCACGCGGAGATTGCAAGGTGATCCCCGCCACGTCACCAACATTCACCGCCTGTGTAGTGGGCTGGAATCCAATAGGCAGGGTAAGCGTGGCAAAAGAAATAAGACTGACCGCAACGATCAGGCCGACCTGAAAAATACGAATTCGAGTGGTAACAGGGGTGCGTAAAGTCATAATCATATACAGCTCAGGAAGCAGGCACGCTCAACGCGCTCGTTTCTTCGCGGCGAAATCTTAACTGGTGAGCATTTCTTTTACCGTGGCGCTGATCATATCATTCGAGGCGCGCCCTGCGACCTTGGGCATGACAATCTTCATCACTTTACCCATGTCACTCGGAACGGATGCGCCTGTCTCCGCAATGGCGGCTTGTACCAGCGCGCGCAATTCTTCGGCGGGCATGGCTTTGGGTAAAAATACCTCCAATACCTTGATCTCGATTTCGTTATCATTGATAAGGTCAAGACGGTTGGCTTTCTGCGCTTCTTCAATCGCTTCGCGGCGGTTCTTGATCTCTTTTTGGATCAACGCCACAATCGCCAGGTCCTGCACTGGGGCTTGCTTATCCACCTCGGCTTGTTTGATGGCGGCTAGCACCATACGCACCGTGCGTTTGCGGACTTCATCGCCGCTCTTCATGGCGTCTTTCATTGATTCGCTTAGTTGAGTTTTTGTATCCATAAATTCATTATACCTTTTATCTACAGGTCAACAAACTCCGCAAACATTTCTGGCGAGAGTAACTTTTCCAAAATCCCTAATTCATATTTCGTGCGTTTTATGGCGGCGGCGCGAGCATATTCAAAATGCGGGCCTTGTTTGGGTGAGTCTAAATTCGTCCAGCCATGCGAATCACGCGGCAGGAGCGCGAGGGAAATTTTACGAAGAAGTGGAATAAAGTAAAGCATGTCTAATGGCAAGTAGACCTTACCAGAGTGAAGGCTGGGGCTTTCGACCAAACCATTTTGAACAGGATCAATTTCGGGCGGGGCGGGAGGCGTTCCATCGTGTTGGCCAAGCCACATTGAGACGTAATTGGTATGGGCGTAAAAATCCTGCACGGTATGAGTCAATCGTCCAAAAGCGATCCATGCAGAAATCACACCCGCTGAAAGCAGGGAAGAAATGACGAATCCGCGTTGTTCGCTGATATAACGATGCCCTTGATCAATTGCGTTGTTGTCGTAATGATATTCATCGTGGCCGATCTGTTTGTGCCACGAATCCTGTTTACAGTTCGCCGCGATGATAACTTCAAGCGCGCGCGGACTGACATGGGAACTTAAGGCTGCGCGGGTCATTTCTTCGTGAATTGGAATAAGCATTCGGAAATTATAAGCGAGGCCTTCATAAAGTGGTTATAATGCGCGCATGACTTTTTACACTGCAAAAGGAGATGATGGCAGGACCGGTTTGCTTGGCGAGGGCCGCGTCCCAAAATACCATATCCGCATGGAAGCCCTCGGCGCATTGGATGAAGCCTCCGCCGCGCTTGGCCTGGCGCGCGCGCAATGTAGTACGCCTCGAACTGCGCCGATCCTGCACGAAGCCCAACGCGATCTTTACAAGCTGATGGCGGAGGTGGCCGCCACACCGGAGAACGCACAACGTTTTCATTTTATAGATGAGGCGCGCGTGGGCTGGCTTGAAAAGCAAACCGATGAACTAAGCGAGATCGTTGAGATGCCGAAGGAATTTATTTTGCCCGGCGATACGCTCGGCGGCGCGGCGCTTTCAATGGCGCGCGCCATTATCCGCCGCGCAGAACGGCGCGTGGTCAGTCTCTTCGATGATGAAGAAGTGGCCAACCCGGATCTGCAGCGCTATCTTAACAGGTTGTCATCTTTGTGTTTTGTGCTTGAGATCCTTGAAAATCAAAACGCGGGAAAGAAGACTTCACTGGCGAAATCATAAGGACATCCCCATCCCATCCCCTGGCCCGACGAGCGGGGAAGGGAGTTTGAGGTAAAACATGACAGGCACTTTTATTAACGTTGCAGCGATTCTCATTGGCGGGACAATTGGTTTAATTTTCGGCGCGCGCATCCCCGAACGATTCAAGAATACCATCATCGCAGGCATGGGATTGTTCACTGCGGCAATGGGATTGCAAATGTTCTTCGAAAGTGACAATCAACTGATCGTGCTCGGCGCATTGATCATCGGCGTTTTGATCGGGGAATGGATTGGGCTCGAAGACGGGCTGCAAGCCTTTGGTCAGACTCTTGAACAACGTTTCTCACGGGAGGCGGAACCCTTCGATCAAACTCAGGGCAAGCTGGGTACCGGTTCGAAATTTATTCGCGGATTCATGACCGCCTCCCTGCTCTACTGCATCGGACCCCTGGCAATTCTTGGTTCAATCCAGGACGGCCTGACCGGCGACTACAACCTGCTGGCTGTAAAATCCACACTGGATGGATTCGCCTCCATCGCATTTGCATCCACGCTTGGGGTGGGTGTGATGTTCTCCTCGATCATGGTCCTCATCTATCAAGGCGGCCTCAGCCTGCTGGCTGGGCAATTAAGCGTTATCGTCACCGAGCCGATGATGAACGAAATGACCGCCACAGGCGGAGTGATCTTATTGGGTCTTGCCATCAGCAACCTATTGGAAATCAAGAAGATCCGTGTGGGAAATTTCCTGCCAGCACTGGCAGCGGCTCCGTTGATCGTGTGGATTATTGACACTTTGAAATAAAAAAAGCATCCGTAATTGAGGATGCTTTTTTGTGACTCCGGGGGGATTCGAACCCTCAACCAATTGCTTAAGAGGCAACTGCTCTGCCATTGAGCTACGGAGCCAACTAAAGTTGCGGACGGTATTATACCCGAAAGAAAATAAGTGTCAATTTCTGGTCTATACTCTTCAGCGATCCCGTGCTACCTGCGCCTGCTTCCCTTTCTCAGGGAGTTACAACGCTTCAATACAGTCAGTCACCCGGCCACATCGCCGCAGGGCCTGCTACCTGGCGGCCTGACCCTTACCCTTGGATTGAGCTTGTCGAATTCAGGACTGGACTTCCACCAGCAAGCAGACGATGATTTATCAGGACACACCACGCTTTGTTAGCCCGCTGCTCATTTTACAGAACTTACATCTTCCAAATTATTTTGATGTACTAGACCCTTAGCGAGCCACGGAACGCTCTAGAGCCATAGTAAGAGTCCGCACCGTTATGAAACACAAAGACATGGTTGTAGCGACGATCGCCGAAGATGGCGCCGCCGAGTTTTCTAATTTCAGGAGGTGTTTTCAGCCAGCTCGAGGTTTTAGTATCAAAATTTCCCAGTTTCTGTAACTCTCGATATTGTTCTTCCGTTAAAATTTCGATACCCATGGTAGCTGCCATATTCATAGCGCTATCTTCTGGTTTAAATTCTTTCCTTGATTCAAGCGCTTTATGGTCATAACAAATACTTCTGCGGCCTTTAGGACTTTCCGCTGAACAATCATAAAAAATGTATTCGTCGGTCTTTTTATCATAACCAACAATATCCGGTTCACCACCGGTTCTCTCCATTTCATTGAGCGACCACAGTTTTTCAGTATGAGCTTCCAGCTTTGCTTGTACTTTAGCCCATTTAAGACCTTTATGGCGGTTCATGTTTTTCTCAAAACGGGCTTTCAATGCTCTGAGTAGTTCTTCACATTGTTCTGGGGACAATTCTTTTTTATTGCTATTGATATTGTTCATACTATTATATTATCTCCGGGGAATAGGTGTGTCAAGCGTATAATTGGCTAAGTTTATTTCAAAAGCGCAATAGCCGATATTATATCTGCTTACAATTTCTTTTTCTTCTTTGGCGTTGGCTCGGGTAAATCAATCAGAGATTCTCCAATAGCATTCAAATCTTCAATGCAGCGATGCTCATGAGGGCTAACGAGACTGTCGAAAAACCATGTTTTCAGACAGAACGCAAGTCCGATGGTGGGTCAATCGCCTGATTATTCGCTATGAATGCGGCTGAACAGGACTGTGCGGGCTTAGGTCAACGTCCCAAAGGCGTGGATTTTGCCG